>DAIMFJ010000227.1:0-8602 GCA_036724695.1 Planctomycetota bacterium | reverse complement strand
GATCGCCGGCGTCACCGAAGCGTCGGTCAGCAGGAAGTCCGGGCTGGTCGGCGTCAGGAACGTGTTCGAGCCCGGGACGACGGTGAAGCCGCCGCTGGCGTTCGGCACGTAGCGCAGGCTGTTCGTCGGGCTGCCGGCGAGGTCGACGGTGGCGCCGGTGAACGTCTCGTAGACCGTGCTCTCCTTGTCGTAGCAGCCGGTGCCGAACGCTGCCGAGCTGGCGTAGCCGGGGGCCGGTGCGTACGTGAACTCCAGCACGTTGGCGAGTTCGCCGCTGGTGGCCGTCGCGGTGGCGGCCGGCGGGTTGGTCGTGCTGAAGACGCGGCGCGACAGGGCGACACCTGCGGTGGTGACCGCGTCACAGCTCGGCGTGTTCGCCACCGTGTTGCCGACGATCCGGAAGTCCAGCGTCAGGTCGCCGGCCGACGGGTCGTAGAAGAACGGCGGGTTGAACTGCACGACCGCGTGGAACGGGCCGGGCGTGCCGGGCGTCGACGACCCAGGAGCGATCGTGAACGAGCCGTTGTAGACGACCGCGCGGTCGGCGCCGTGGTTGTTGTCCCACGTCGTCGAGATGCTCAGGAAGTCGAGTGGGCTCGTCGAGACGTCGAGCTGCAGCTGGAACGTCGAGCCGGTCCAGGTCGCCGTGGTCCCGTTGGCGCGCACCGCGAGTTGGCTGATCAACACCGGGAACGCGACACCGTTGTTGGTGAAGTGCGCCGAGTCGTAGATGTGCAGATAACGACCGTTGGCGATGTCGAACGGGTAACCCGTCGACGAATTGCCATCGGCATTGGCGGCGGCGGCTGGAACGACCAGGGTCTGGCCCGACAGACCGGCTGCGAGCAGGGCAGCAAGGGGCAGGAGGCGGAATTGCATATGGGTGAGTCTCGGTTGCTGGGGTGCGGCACGATCACGGTCTGCCGCCGGCGCTCGGCGATGACGGCTCGACACCGGGTCGAGCCCTCGTCCTTGCGCGGGTGGCTATGATACGGCAACCTTGCGGCCATGGCAGTCCCCGTGCGCAAGACCTACAAGCTGTTCGTCGGCGGCAAGTTCCCGCGCAGCGAATCCGGGCGCACGTACGCTCCGGCGCAACAACCGAACTGCAATGTCGCGCGCGGCAGCAGGAAGGACCTGCGCGACGCGGTGCTCGCGGCGCGCAGCGGGCAAAGTTCCTGGGCGGGCAGTTCGGCGTACCTGCGCGGCCAGATCCTGTATCGGCTGGCCGAGATGCTCGAATCGCGGCGCAGTGCCTTGGTCGACGAACTGCGGCTGGGTGGCACGGCAGCCGCCGCCGCCCAGCGCGAGCTCGACCTCTCGATCGCCACGACGGTCTGGTATGCCGGCCTCTGCGACAAGCTGCAGAGCCTGCTCGGCAGCCAGAACGCCGTGGCCGGGCCGTTCTTCGCGTTCAGCACGGTCGAGCCGACCGGGGTCGTCGCGGTCGTCGCTCCCGAACAGCCGAGCCTGCTCGGCGTGCTGGCTCTGGCGCTGCCCGTGCTTGCCGGCGGCAACAGCGTGATCGCGATCGTCAGCGAGCCGGCCCCGTTCGCCGGACTCGCGCTCGGCGAAGTGGCCGCCAGCAGCGACGTGCCGGCCGGCGCGCTGAACCTGCTCAGCGGGCCGCGCCGCGAACTGGCGCAGCACCTCGCCGCGCATCGCGACGTCGATGGCCTGCTGGTCGCCGGTGCCCCCGACCGCGACCTGTCGCAAGCCGCCGCCGACAGCACCAAGCGGGTGCGTTACGCCGATCTCTCGCCGGCCGATTGGCGCAGTGCCGAGGCGGTGCGCGGCCTGTCGTTCGTCGAGCCGTTCGTCGAGACGAAGACCTTGTGGCACCCGGTCGCGCCGTGAAGCACCACCCGGCCCGGTTGATCGCCAAGAAGCGCGACGGCGGTGCGCTCAGCGCCGAGGAGCTCGGCGATCTGGTGCGTGGCGTGGTCGACGGCTCGCTCGGCGATGCGCAGCTGGGGGCGTTCCTGATGGCGGTCTGCTGTCGCGGCATGAATCGCGAGGAGACCGCGGCCCTGACCCTGGCGATGCGCGATTCGGGCCAGGTGCTGACCCACACCCACGTCGCCGCGCGCAAGATCGACAAACACAGCACCGGTGGCGTCGGCGACAAGGTCAGCCTGCTGCTCGCCCCGCTGGTCGCCGCGGCTGGCGTCGCGGTGCCGATGATCAGCGGCCGCGGCCTCGGCCACACCGGCGGCACGATCGACAAACTCGCCGCGATCCCCGGCTACCGGACCGACCTGTCGGTGGCCGAGTTCCGCACGGTGCTCGCCGACTGCGGGTATGCGATGGCGCAGGCCGGCCCCGAACTGGCGCCGGCCGATCGCCGCATGTACGCGACGCGCGACATCAGCGGCACGGTGCCCAGCGTGCCGCTCATCACCAGCTCGATCCTCAGCAAGAAGCTCGCCGAGGGCATCGACGGCCTCGTGATGGACGTCAAGTGCGGTCGCGCCGCGTTCCTGCCCGACTTCGCGAGCGCCAGCGAACTGACCGAGAGCCTGTGCGCGGTGGGGCGCGCCGCCGGCATCCGCATGGCTGCGCTGATCACCGACATGGACCATCCGCTGGGCCTCGCCTTGGGCAACGCGCTCGAGGTCGCCGAGGTGCTGCGGGCCCTCGACGGCGACTGTCCAGCCGATCTGCGCGAGATCACCTTGGCGCTCGGGGCCGAGATGCTGTTGCTGGCGGAGGTGGCCAACGATCTCGCGGCGGCGCGGGCAACGCTCGAGCAGCTCTGGGCCGCTGGCGCGGTCAAACGTCGCTTTGCCGCCAACCTGCGGCAGCAGGGCGGCGACGAACGCCTGCTCGACGAGCCGCAGCGCCTCGGCGTGGCGCCGGTGGTCGCGCCGGTGCCTGCCGAACGCTCGGGTCGCGTGGTCGACGTCGACCCGCTGGCGCTCGGCCACGTCGTCGTCGATCTCGGCGGTGGTCGCCGGCAGCCCGGCGACGCCGTCGATCCGCTGGTCGGCGTGGTGTTGGCCAAGGGGCTCGGCGACGCGGTCGGTGTCGGCGAGCCGCTGGCGTTCGTGCATGCGCGCACCGCCGCTGCCGCCGCCGCCGCCGTGGTCCGAGTGCGCGCGGCGATGCCGGTCGGCGACGAACGCCGCGCGCGGCTGCCGCTGGTGTTGGCGCGCCACGCCGAGTGAACGACCGGTCGGCGGCCGGTGGATCGTGGGCTCGCTAGCGGAACCGCTCGCTGCCCGGCGGCGGCGCATACGGGTGCGCCGGCTCGTAGCGGGCCCACAGCCGCGCGGAGAGGCGGCGCAGCAGGACGTACACCTCGATGTCGTGCCGCCAACTCCGGTCCTGCTGGTTCTTGGAGATCGCGCAGAACACCCAGCTGCCGCTCGGGCCGTCGACGAGCACCACTTCGCTGCGCGACGCGTCGACCGCACCCTGCTTGCTGGCCGTGTGCACCCACGGCGGCAACGCGCTCAAGGCCTCGCCGTCGAAGTGGATGCGCGACAGGGCGCGCAACAGTTCGTCGCTGAGGGCGGGATTGCCGAGGCTACCCTGCCGGGCGCGCACCAGCAGCTCGGCCATCTCGCGCGGCGTGGTCTGGCCCCAGCCGAAGCGCTCGCGGTCGGCTTCGCGGCCGGGTGTGCGGGAGTTGACGCGGGTCGCCGAGAAGCCCTGTCCGGCGAGCCATTCGTTGACGCCGGCTCCGCCGCCGGCGAGCTCCTGGCACCACAACGCGGCGGTGTTGTCGCTGGTCGTGATCGACAGCATCGCCACCTTGGCCAGCGCGACCCGCTCGCCGTCGGCGAACGAACCCAGCAGGTCGGCGCCCGGGTAGCGTCGCTCCTTGCCGTAGGTCAGTTCGGCCTGGTAGTCGAGTTCGCCGGCCTGCACCTTGGCGAGCAAGGCGCCGAGGATCGGCGTCTTGATCAGGCTTGCCGTCGGGAACAGTTCGTCGGCGCGCACCGCCGCGACTTCGCCGGTGTCGAGATGGTGCACGTACACGCCGACGTCGCCGCGGAACCCGGCGAGCGTCGCTTCGACCTCGTGCTGCAGCGCGGGGCGTGGAGTGGCGCAAGCGGCGAGCCACAGGCCCGCCGCCAGCATCCCGAACCGCATCGCACGGCTCACGCCAACCTCACTTCTTGGCCTTCTTCTTGGCGGTCGCCTTGCCCGCCTTCGCAGGCAGCTTCTTGGCCTTCGCCGGGGCCTTCTTGGCCTTCACAGGCATCTTCTTGGCCTTCGCCGGGGCCTTCTTGGCCTTCGCAGCCATCTTCTCGACCTGCTTCTTCGCGGCCTTCTCGACCGGCTTCTTGGCCTTCTTCGCGGCCTTCTTGGCCGGCACCGCCGCCGGCTTGCCTTCCTTCAGCAGCTTGCGGATCACCGTCTGCAGGATGCCACCGTTGCGGTAGTAGTCGACCTCGACCGGCGTGTCGATGCGGCAGCGCGCCGCGAACTTCGTGACCTTGCCGGTGTGCGGGCAGGTCGCCGTCACGTCGAGCAGCTGGCCGGGCTTGACCTGGTCGTCGACGGCCACGTCGAAGGCCTCCTGGCCGGTCAGAGAGAGGCTCTCGCGCGTCTGCCCGTCCTGGTACTGCAACGGCAGCACACCCATGCCGACCAGGTTGCTGCGGTGGATGCGTTCGTAGCTCTCGGCGAGCACGAACTTGACGCCGAGCAGGAACGTGCCCTTCGCCGCCCAATCGCGCGAACTGCCGGTGCCGTACTCCTTGCCGGCCAGCACGCACAGCGCCACGCCGTCCTGCTGGTAGCGCATCGACGCGTCGTAGATCGCCATCGTCTCACCGCTCGGCAGGTGCCGCGTCACGCCGCCTTCGACCTCGACCAGCAGGTTGCGCAGGCGGATGTTCGCGAACGTACCGCGCGTCATCACGCGGTCGTTGCCGCGGCGCGCGCCGTACTGGTTGAAGTCCTCGACCTTGACCTTGTTGTCCAGCAGGTAGCGGCCCGCCGGGCTGTCCTTCTTGATGTTGCCGGCCGGCGAGATGTGGTCGGTGGTCACCGAGTCGCCGAGCACCGCCAGCGCGCGCGCGCCGCCGATCGCCGCGATCGTGCCGACGTCGCGCGTCATCGTCGTGAAGAACGGCGGTTCCTGGATGTACGTGCTCTTCTTGTCGAACGCGAACAGATCGCTCTGCTTGCTGGTGATCTTGCGCCACGCCGGCGGGCCCTGGTCGACCTTGCCGTACTGCTTCTTGAAGGCCTGCGGCGACATGCTTTTCGCGATCGCGTCGGCGATCTCGCGCTGGGTCGGCCAGAGGTCCTTCAGGAACACCGGCTGGCCCTTCTTGTCGAGGCCGATCGGCTGGGTCGCGAAGTCGATGTCGACGGTGCCGGCCAACGCATAGGCGACCACCAACGGCGGCGACGCCAGGTAGTTGGCCTTCACGTCGGGATTGACGCGGCCCTCGAAGTTGCGGTTGCCGGACAGCACCGCCGCGGCGACGAGGTTGCCCTCCTTGATCGCCGCCGACACCGGTTCGGGCAGCGGGCCGCTGTTGCCGATGCAGGTCGTGCAGCCGTAGCCGACGACGTGGAAGCCGAGCTGCTCCAGCGCCGGCAGCACCTTGGCCTTCTGCAGGTAGTCGGTGACGACGCGCGAACCCGGCGCCAGCGACGTCTTGACCCACGGCTTGCGCTGCAGCCCCAGCTTGGCCGCCTTCTGTGCCAACAGGCCGGCGGCGAGCATCACCGACGGGTTGCTGGTGTTGGTGCAGGAGGTGATCGCGGCGATCACCACCGCACCGTGCGTCAGCTCGGCCTTGCTCTTGTCGGCGACCACTGCGGTCTGCCGCAGGGCGTCGCCGCCGAGGCCGAAACCGCGCTCCTTGACGTCCTTCTGCAGCGCCGCCGCGAACTCCCTCTGCATCGCCGTCAGTTCGACGCGGTCCTGCGGGCGCTTGGGGCCGGACAGGCTCGGCACGACGCTGGCGAGGTCCAGCTCGAGGGTGCTGGTGAACTCCGGTTCCTTCGCGTCCGGCGTCCACCACAGGCCCTGGGCCTTGCAGTAGGCCTCGACCAGGGCCACCTGGTCCTTGCTGCGACCGCTGCGCTCGAGGAACCGGCAGGTCTCGGCGTCGATCGGGAAGAAGCCCATCGTCGCGCCGTACTCGGGCGCCATGTTGGCGATCGTCGCGCGGTCGGCGAGCGACATGCTGGCGATGCCGCTGCCGTAGAACTCGACGAACTTGCCGACCACGCCGTGCTTGCGCAGCAGCTGCGTCGCGGTGAGCACCAGATCGGTCGCGGTCGCCCCTTCGGGCAGCGTGCCGACCAGCTTCATGCCGACCACTTCGGGCAACAGCATGTAGGTCGGCTGGCCGAGCATCACCGCTTCGGCTTCGATGCCGCCGACACCCCAGCCGAGCACGCCGAGGCCGTTGATCATCGTCGTGTGCGAATCGGTGCCGACGACGGTGTCGGGGAACGCCAGCGTCTCCTTGCCGACCTTCTTGGTCAGCACGGCTCCGGCCAGGTACTCGAGGTTGACCTGGTGCACGATGCCCATGCCCGGCGGCACGGCGCGGAAGTTGGTCAGCGACTTCTGACCCCACTTCAAGAACTCGTAGCGCTCGCGGTTGCGCTGGAACTCGAGCTTGAGGTTGTCCGCTTCGGCCCGCTTGCTGGCGAACGCGTCGACCTGCACCGAGTGGTCGATCACCAGATCGCACGGCACCAGCGGGTTGATCTGCTTGGGATCGCCGCCGAGGCGGCGCATCGCGGCGCGCATCGCGGCGAGGTCGACGACGCACGGCACACCGGTGAAGTCCTGCAGCACGACGCGGCCGGGCAGGAACGGGATCTCGACGATGCCCGCGGTCTTGGGCCCCCAGTTGGCGATGTTCTCGACGTCCTTGTGCTGCACGACATAGTCGTCGTGGTTGCGCAGCGCCTGCTCGAGCAACACGCGGATCGAGTACGGCAGGCGGTCGAGCCGGGCGATGCCGGCCTTCTCCAGGGCGTGCAGCGCGAAGTAGGTGTAGGTCTTCTTGCCGACCTTGAGTTGGGAACGGGACTGGAACGGGTTGCGGGCGGTCATCGTGGTGGGGTTGCGGTCAGCCGGCCGGGCGAAACGTGGGCGAAGGTTCTACCCGGGGCGGCCCGCGGTCGCAAAAACCGCCCCGGGCCGACCCTCAGTTCCAGGCCCGAAACTGCCGATGGCAGGGGCATGTCCGGCACACGTTCCCTGGGCGTCCTCGGGACGCTTCTGGCTCTGGCGGCCTGCGGCACGCCGAGCGCCAAGACCGTCGATTTCGCCAAGAACGGCAAGCTGATCGGCGACCTGCCGTTCGTCACCGCGCGGCCGGGCGACCGGGCGGTCTTCCTGGCGCCGGTGGTGGACATCCGGCCGGCCCGGCTGGCCGAACGGGAGGGTGGCCTGCCGGTCGTCTACGGCCCGGACAGCGCCTGGGACCGGCCGGTCCCCGAGATGGTCGGCGACCTGCTGGCCCGCGAGCTGGCCGAGAGCCAGGTGTTCCAGGCGGTGCTGCCCACGGCGACCCCCGATGCGGTGGTGGTGGTGCCCCAGTTGGCGTCGTTCCACATGGGCACGGTCGAGAACGTGCGCGGTGCGAGCACGCTGGCCGAGTTCGCGGTCAACCTGCAGGTCTACGGCCCGGTCGGCAGCGATGGCGTACGGCCGCTGTGGTTCGAACGGCTGTACGGCGATCGGCAGATCACCCAGGCCCAGCTGGTGCCCGAGAACATGTTCTTCGTCGCCAGCGGCGCGGTGGCGCGCAGCGTCAACAAACTGCTGGTGTCGCTCGACGGCACCAACGTCGGCCGCACCGGGGTGCCGCTGCAGCTCGGCACCGCCACCGAGGCCAGCGCGGCCCCGCGCTAGGCCAGCGCGGCGCGGCGGTCCGGACCGGAATCCGGTTCGCACCGACAGTTGGGACGCAAGTTTGGCAACTTCGCTGTCCCCGCGGCGCAGTGGCGTCGAAACCGGGAGTGTCGCAACCGCCCGGCGGTTACGGCTGTTTCGTCCGCCCCCGCCTGCGCCGCCCGCCCGCCTCCCTCGGCCATGTCCAACAAGTCCCTGCCCGTCGTCCTGATCCTGCTGGTCCTCGCCGTGGCCGGTTACCTGGCCACCCAGTTCGCCGGCGGTGGGGCCGCCCCGGTCGCCCCGGGTGCCGGTGGCGAAGCCACCGCGGACACCCCGGCGCCGGCCAGCGGCGAAGCCGCGCCTGCCGCCGGTGGCGTCCTCGAAGCCGGTGCGGCCGAGCGCCGGGCCGTCGCCGAGGTCGGTTCGGGGGTCGCCGACGCGTCGGTGCCGTGCCTGGTCGGGATCGTCGAGGACCACCAGGGCCAGCCGGTCGCCGACGCGCAGGTGCTGTGCGGGCCGCGCGGCGGGGCGATGTTCGACATCGATTGGGAGAACGTCGACGCGTTCGACCCGGACACGATGGCGAACATGGCGCGCCGCGCCCAGGCGCAGCGGGTCGCCGTCAACACCGGTCCGGACGGCCGCTTCCGGATCCGGCCGCCGGCCGGCAGCGGGGAGGTGTCGCTGCGCATCACCGCGCGCGGCCACCGCGTGTTCGACCGGTCGACCGGCCGCCCGGGTGCCGCCGACCTCGACCTCGGCGCGCTGCGCCTCGAC
>DAIMFJ010000226.1:0-8622 GCA_036724695.1 Planctomycetota bacterium | reverse complement strand
GGTGGCAGACCGCGGTGGGGCGGGTCGACGAGCACGAGGCCAAGCAGCAGCGGGCTTGGTCGATTGGGGAGTCGGAGGCGCGCATCAAGTCGCTAGGCGACCAGGCGTACGCGGCGCTGGGCACCGACGAGTGGGACGTCTACTTCGGGGCGATGCGCAACGAGGTCGACGCCCGCGCCGATCTCGAGGGAATGGCGCCCGACAGCGTCGAGCGCAACAACCTGGTGCTCGAGCACGGCACGCAGCTGCACGCCCGCGCGATCGCACACCTGGCACAGACCGACCCCAAGGCCGCGGAGAAGCATCTCAACCGTGCCGAGGAGCGCGGCGAGCTGCGGCCGGGCGCCGAGAAGGACCTGCGCGAGATCGTCGAGCGCGCGACGACCTCGGACACCTCGCTGCGCCTGAGCATGGACATGGTCGGCAAGCACCGCACCACCGACGGCGGCGTCGACCTGGCGGCCGCCGAGAGCCAGCTGGGCGAGCAGTTCCGGGCCGGCGAGATCACGGCCCAGGTCTACGACGCCACGCTCGAGCGCCTGGGCCGCGCCGACCGGATCGGCCGCGAGATGCAGGCGCGCGACCTGAACGCCGCGGTCGACCAGGCCACGGCGTTCCTGTCCCAGAACCCGCTGCTGGGCGTCGCCGACCTGCCGCCCGACCTGTACGTGCGCCTGCAGAAGAGCGGGGCGATCGACACCGTCAACCGCTTCGCCGACGGCGGCCGGTACTCGACCGACCCGCAGGCGTTCTACGAGGCGATGCAGCTGCCGGCGGACGCGCTGCGGCGGGTGTCGCAGGCCGAGGTGTGGCGGCAGTTCCGCGGCCGGCTGGCGGATCCGGAGCTGAACAAGGTGATGGCGCGGCACGCGGCCGCGAATCAGCGCGCCGACAGCGAGCAGACGTTCTTGCTGAGCGTGCAGGACAGGCTCGACAATGCGACCAACAAGATGCTGGGGATTGCGCCAGGCCGTTCCATGACTGAGGAGCAGCGAGATCGGAAGTTCCGGCTGACGCAGAAGCTCGAGGAGCGGCTGCAGCAGTACGAGGAGAAGGTGCTCGGTGGCAGCAGGAAGGCGAACCCGAAGGAGTTCCAGGAGATCCTCGATCGCGCCGCGCTCGACACGGTGTCGGTGGATGAGGATTGGGGCGTGGATCCGGTGGAGCCGATCATGGTGACCGACCTGACCCCTGGCCGCGTCGAGAAGGCCTATCTGTCCGTGGGGAGCGAGACGGTGTACGGCAAGCGCATCCCCGAACCTGTCTACGAGAACATCGTCGAGGAGTTGAAGCAGAAGGACAGCGGTGGCCTTGCTCCGACGGAGCGGCAGATTGTCGAGTACTGGATGCGACTCGGTAGGCCCAGGTCGATGGGAGAGGTGGACGCAGCCATGGAGCGCCTGACGAGCGAGGAGCAGCGGCGCCAGATCTCCGGCACTGCAGGCAGCCAGACCGCCCCCGCCAGCGTCGACGATCCGGCGATCTTCGGGGTGCGCGCCACGGATCCGCGTAGGCCGCCGGGCGGGATGCCGAGCAGTGGAGGGAATCGCTGATGTCTGACCCGCAGATCATCCGGGGGATCGAACCCGCCCTGCCGCTCCCGAACCTGCAGCCTGATCTGGCAGCCCCTGAGCGGTTCGATCCGTTCGGGCCGCTGCGGCTCGATCCCAGCGTGGCTGCTCTGCCCCCGGCTCCGCGAACGTCGGAGCAGATCCGCGAGGACTTCCGCGAGATGGAGCGGCGGAGAGAGCGGCGGGAGCTGGGGGTCGTTTTGAACGCCGCCGTGAAGTCCGACCCGGAGCTGGTCGGCGAAGCGCAGCGGCTGGGCATCGAACTCGGCGTCGACCCGGACGTCGCCGAGCGCAACCTCGACGAGGTGCGGCAGCTGGTGCAGGCCAAGCGCCTGCGCCTGCAGGACCTGGCCGTCAACGTGCCTGGCCTGGCGGCGCGACTGCGCGACCCGAACTTCGCGCGCCTGGCGCACGACGACATCGACAACCTCAGCACCTGGGAGCGCATGAAGGGCGCCTGGGAGGCGGCACACCTGCAGGTGCAGCGCGGCCGCATCGGCGAGCGCATGCGCATGGGGCTCGCCACCGACCAGGAGCTCTCCGACATGGGGGCGATCAACCGCCGCCTCGGCGAGCTGCCCGGCGTCGACGGCTTCATGACCGGGGTGACGCAGATCCTGGCGTACCAGCACGCCGCGCTGACGGAGACGCTGGCTGGCGCCTCGCTCGGCGGGATCGCCGGCGCAGGGTTCGCGCTGGCCGCCGGCCAGGCTGGGCCGCAGGTGGCGGTGCCCGAGGAGCTGCTGACCGTGCCCTCGGCGTTCGCGACCGGTGCGTTCACGGGCGCGACGCTGGCCCAGATGCGGTTCTCGTATCAGGTCGAGGCTGGCAACCACTACCTGGACATGCTCGAGCAGGGCCTCGACCGTGATGCGGCCAGCAGCGCCGCTGTCTGGGTCGGCTACGTCAACTCGCTGCTCGAGCTCGGCGGCACCGCGGCGATCGCCAAGGGCGCAGGCCTCGGCGTGAAGTCGATCCGCCAGGCGTTCGGGAAGGAGCTGGCGAAGGAGACCGCGCTGGCCCTGCAGAAGCAGACCAAGGGCGCGGCGCTGAAGAAGTTCCTGGTCGGCTACGCGGCCGGCGCCGGCGGCGAGGTCGCCACCGAGGTCCTGCAGGAGATCTCGAACGTTCTGGGCGAGGAGTACGTGCGAGGGGAGAGCGGCCGCGAGTCGCAGTTCGCGACGCCCGAGGGGCGCGCGGCAGTGGCGCAGCGGCTCGCCGGCATCGCCCGCGCCACCATGTACGGGATGGCGGTGCTCGGCCTGCCGGGCCCGGTGTTTGCGTTCCGGCGGGACGTCCAGCGCGCCGCCGAGGCGGAGCGCACCGCCGCCTTCCTCGAGCGCGCGATCGACAACGCCAACGAGTCGAAGGTGGCGCCGCGCAACCCCGACATCTGGGAGCAGCACATCGCCGGCACGCTCGAGGGACAGTCGGCCGAGCACACCCACATCGACGGGGCGAAGTTCGACGAGGTCCTCAAGCAGACCGACCTGACCTACGAGGACCTGAACAAGCTGCAGCCCGGGCTGGCCGACGAGGTGCGCCAGGCCGTCGCGACCGGCGGCGACGTCGTGATGAAGACGGCGACCCTGCTGGCGAAGTTCCGGAACACGCCGATCCTGCAGGCGCTGAAGCCTCACCTGCGGCTCGCCGCCGACCAGATGAGCTACGCGGAGGCGCTGAAGTTCCGCAGCACAGTGAACGACCTGGCGACCGCGCTGGCGGACAACCGCGAGGTCGCCGACCTCGAGGCTGCGGAATGGAAGCAGGCCGTGACGGGCATCGAGGAGCGGTTGCGGGGTGAGCTCGTGGCCGCCGGCGCCAAGGGCAACGTGGCAGACAGCGCCCGGATCTACGGCGCCATGGTGTCGACTCTCGCCCGCCGCATGGGGGTGCAGCCGCAGGAGTTCGAGCGACGGTACGGGCTCCGCGTACGGCCGGCCGAAGAGTCCCAAGCCGACGGGCCGCTGCGCCAGGAAGACGTTGCGGAGCCCGCGGGCATGGACGAAACCCCGCGGCCAGACGACAATGCACCGACCAATGACCAACCCGACGCACCTCTACCCGCTCCCCGAGGAGCGGATCCTGATGCCCCCGCCGCCGGGGCCGATGGGGTGGCAGCCGCCCGAGGAAAGCGTGGAAGGATTCCCGTTGCCCGCTGGAAGCCCGTCGATGACGCGCCCGGCAACTACTCCGCCGAAACCAAGCTCGCCGAGCTGCACACCCGAGAGCTCGGCACCGACCGAGTAACGACGCCCGCCGAGGCCGCGCAGGCCATGGCGTACCTGGCGCGCGGCGCGGCGGAGCGCTTCGACGTGCTCGTGACGGACGTCGCCGGCAAGCCTCTCGGCGTGGTGGGGTCGTTCAAGGGGGCGACCGCCCATGCCCTGGTGAGCCCGAGCACTGTCATTGCGGAGGCAATTCGCCTGAAGGGGGCCACCAACCTCTGGCTGGTGCACAACCACCCCAGCGGCAGCCCGGAGCTCAGCGACGCCGACATGCGACTGCTGCAGCGGTTCAGCGACACGCTTCGCGGTTCCTCGCTCGAGGTGAAGGGCATGATGGCGATCGGCGGCGGGGTCGACTCCGAGCGGCCCTGGTCCATGTACGACGACCGCACGATGCAGTTGAGCCAGGGCAAGACCGCGGAGCCGACCAAGAAGGTTCGCGTCTCTGTGCTGGAGCGCCTGCTGGATCGTCCAGGCTCGTTGGGTCCGCGAGTGCGAAGCCCGGGGGACGCCTGGCACGCCGTCAGAGCGATTGGCGGCGGCCAGACCGGCATGCTGCTGCTGAACAACCAGGCAGTGCCTGTGGCGTGGGTGCCGATCGACGAGGATGCCGCGCTGCAGCTGAGAACCGACAAGCGGCTCGATGGCATCTTCCGCGCGATCTCGAAGAGCAACGGCAGCCTGGCCGTGCTGGCGTTCCGCGGGTCGACGTCGCCGAAAGCGGCTCAGAACGTGGGGCGCATGCTCGAGCGGATGGAGATCCAGACGCTCGACGTCGCAGTGGTCGACGGCACACCTGGCGACATGTACACGTCGCGCGGCATTGCGCTCGACATCGGAAGGAGCGAGCCCTTCTACTCCGACAGCCGCGGCTACTACCGCCCCGAGCAGCTGACTACCTTCCTCGGCAAGAAGGCCAACCCGACGACCTTCCTGCACGAGTTGGCGCACCACTACCTGACCATCCTGGCGGACATCGCCAGCGCCGCCGACGCCCCCGCCCAGGCGCAGGCCGACATGCAGCGGCTGCTCGACTGGTTTGGGGTGGAGGACCTCGACGCCTGGCGCGCGATGTCGATCCAGGAGCAGCGCGAGGCGCACGAGCGGTTCGCGTATTCGTTCGAGCGGTACATGTTCGAGGGCAAGGCGCCCAGCGCCGAGCTGCGATCGGTCTTCGCGCGGATCGCTTCCTGGTTCCGGCGCATCTACGGCCTGATCGTCGACCACATCAACGCTGGCTACCGCAAGGCCACCGGCCAGGACCTGCCGGCGCTGACGCCCGAGGTGCGCGCCGTGTTCGATCGCATGCTGGCCAGCGAGGAGCAGATCCGGCACGCCGCCGAGATCGACAGCATGGCCGGCGTGTTCGAGTCTCAGCAGGAGGCCGCCGGCGCGACGGATGCCGAGTGGCAGGCCTACACCGCCCTGCAGGACGAGGCCCTCGAGGAGGCGATCGCCCAGAACACCGCTGCGAACGTCCGGACGCTGCGCTGGCTGGAGAGCGCGCGGGCGCGCGAGAACACCCGCCTCGACCGCGAGGAGAAGGCCGTGCGGCAAGGCGTTCGCGCCGAGGTCGCCGCCGAGTTGGCGAAGGAGCCGGTCTACCGAGCCATGCGCTGGCTGCAGACGGGCGAGATCGACGGCCAGCGGCCGACGCCCGGGCAGGCCCACAAGCTGTCGAGCACCGTGTTCGGCGAGCTGGCACCGGAAGGCACCAAGCTGCGCCGCCTGACGGGCAAGAACGGCATTCTGGCGAAGGATGGCCTGCACCCCGACATGGTGGCCCCGACCTTCGGATTCGACTCTGGGCGCGCCCTGGTGGCGGCTCTGCTGGCCGCTGACACGTTCGACGCCGCGGTCGACGCGAAGACCGATGCGCGCGTGCTGGCCGAGCGTCCCGACCTGGCTGACCCGAAGGTGCGGCAGATGTCGATCAGCCAGGCGCTCCAGAACGAGCTGCGCGGCCGCGTGCTGACCAGCGAGCTGAAGCTGCTCGAGCGCGGCACCCAGCCGCACCGGGTGACGCTGGCGGCCGCGAAGGAGGCCGCGCGCCGCATCGTCGGCCGGACCCGGGTCGGCTCCCTGGATCCGCGCTCGCATTCGCTCGCCGAGGCGCGTGCCGCCAAGCGGGTCAAAGAGGCGCTGAAGAAGGGGGACCAACGGGCCGCGGTCGTGGCGCAGCGTCAGCGCATCCTGCAGCACGAGCTGTTCCGCGCGGCCGTGGCGGCCGACGACGCCCGCGCCGAGACGATCGCGTACATGGAGCGGTTCTACGAACGCGACGAGGCGATCGCCAAGAACCGCGACATCGACCTGGTGTACCCTGGGCGCGCGCTGGCGGCCGCCTACGGGTTCGGGCCCCGCATCGAGCGGGGACAGGCGGCCCAGCAGGTGGCAGACGCCCGCGCGCGGCTCCGGCGCGACGACGAGTACCCACACCTGGCAGCCAACGTCGATGCGCTGATGGACCGCCAGGCGACGACTGGCGGCACCTTCGTCGACCTGACAGTGGACGAGCTGCAGGAGCTCCGCGGCGTCGCCGAGAGCCTCTGGAACGAGGCCTACAACGCCCACCGGATTCTGGTCGAGGGCCGCCGCGCCGAGGTGGCGGAGATCGTTGGGGCGCTGGCGGCCCGCATCGAGGACAAGGGCCGGCGAGGTGCGCCAGGTGCGACGGCGCCGGACGGGCGCACGCCCACTGCGGCGGAGCGCCAGAGCATGCGGTTCTGGAACTCGGCCGCGCTCTGGAAGCGCATGGTGCACTGGGCGCGGTTCATGGACGGCGCCGACGATGGCCCGTGGCGGAAGTACTTCCTCGACCCGATCGACAAGGCCGTCGCCGCGTACCGGCAAGAGCGCGACCTGATGGTTGCCGCCGTGCGCGACGTCCTGGTGCCGCTGGCCAAGGACCTGGGAGCCGACTGGGATTCCCCGATCCGCGCCCCCGAGCTCGGGTTCGTGTTCGCTGGCAAGCGCGAGCTGATCGGCGCGCTGCTGCACAGCGGCACCGAGAGCAACCTGCGGAAGCTGCTGGTGCCGTACGGCTGGGCCGAGAACCCGATGCTGACCGATGACCTGCTGGACACGTCCCGCTGGGATCGGTTCCTCGAGCGCGCGTTTGCCGAGGGTCTGATCACCGAGCGCGACGTCAACTTCGTGCAGTTCATCTGGGATACGTACAAGCGCCAGCTGCCGGCCCAGCAGCGCGCCCACAAGGAACTGTACGGGTACGAGTTCGCCACGCTCGAGCTCCGGCCGCTGCGCACGCCCTGGGGAACGCTCGAGGGCGGCTACGTGCCGGCGTACACCGACCGGGAGGCGGCGGATCCGCGCCTCGGCGACCGCCAGCTGGACGTGCTCGCCGGCGAGGAGAGCGCGTTCGTGTACAGCGTCAGCACGGGGCGCGGCCACACCATGGCGCGCAACCCGCACTACATGCAGAAGCTGCAGCTGGACGTGACCAGGCAGGTCGCCCACATGGACCAGCAGCTGCGGTTCGCCTACGTGCAGCCGGCGATCCGCAACGCCACCCGCCTGATCCGCAACCACGAGTTCCAAGGGACCCTGAACGGCTACGACCGCGAGGCGCTGCGGGGCATTCTGACGCCCTGGCTCGAGGCCGCGGCGTCGCAGTCGAGCACCAAGCCGAGTGGCAACCCGCAGCTCGACGCGGCGTTCACCTGGGTGCGACGGAGCCAGTCGCTGGTGGCGCTGGGCTTCAACCTGGTCAACTCGATGGCGCAGGCGACCGGCCTGGCGAACGCCCGCGGCATGGTGCGCGGCCGGTTCCTGCGGTCCGGCCTGATGACTCTGGCCCGGAATCCGCGCGCGGCGTTCCAGTTCGCTCACGAGCGGTCGCAGCTGATGCGCGAGCGCTGGGACGTGTCGGCGGAGCGGATGCGTGAGGAGGTCGCGAGCTTCGAGCGCGTCTGGGGCGACGTGGCGCCGGGCCTGCAGCGAGGCTTGCGCAAGGCGCGCCAGGCGGCCGGACGGGCGGCGTTCCTGCCGCAACGGATCGTGCAGGGCATGGTCGACGTGTTGACCTGGCACGGGGCCTACCAGCAGGCCTTGGTCGAGAGCCGCGCCGACCCCACCGTGACGCTCGAGGAGGCCGAGGCCGACGCGGTGCGCGCCGCCGATCTGACGGTGGTGCGTACCCAGGGCAGCGCCAACCCGGAGCACCTGGCCGCCGTCGAGGTGACCACCCCGCAGGCCAAGCTGATGCTGGCGTTCACCAGCTACGCGAACACGGTCCTGAACCAGGTGCTCGCCGCCGGCCCCGGTGTCGCGCCGCGGGTGCGCGCCGGCCTGTGGGTGCTGCTGGTGCCGGCCCTGCTCGAGAGCACGCTGCGGGTGTTGCTGCAGGGGGCGCCAGAGGATGACGACGGCGACGGCCTCGAGGACGAGCTGTTCGCGCACTACGCCAAGGGCCTTGGTCGCAACGCGGCGGCGCTGGTGCCGCTGGCCGGGCCGATGCTGCTCGGCCTGGCAGAGTCCGAGGGGGCGCGCGTGCAGAGCTCGCCCGGCGGCGCACTGGTGGCCCAGGTGTTCCGGGCAGCCTTCGCGGCGCGGGACGCTGCCGCCGGCGAGGAGGTCTCGGCGGCCGACGTGCGCGCGCTGGGCGTCGCCCTGACGATCCTGAGCGGCTTCCCGGTGCACCCGGTCACTCGCGGCGTCGGGTACGCGATGGACGTCGAGAGCGGGAAGCGTCAGCCGGATGGGGCGCTCGACTACGCGCGCGGGGTGCTGGTGGGCCGGTAGCCGTTTCCCCCGTTTAAAAACGGTCGGAAAACGGTGCCGTTACACGGGTGGTACAGAGAAAA
>DAIMFJ010000225.1:0-8627 GCA_036724695.1 Planctomycetota bacterium | reverse complement strand
CCGCGGCACGATCGCCGGGCCGCGCCCGGCTTGCAACCGGGACCGGGGCCGGCCCTGGCCTGGAATCGTGCATGGCGAGCGGATACGCCAACCGCATGGCCGCGCCGCTGCTCGAATTCGTCCCCAACTTCTCCGAAGGCAAGAACCGTGCGGTCGTCGACGCGATCGTCGCGACGATGACCGCCGTCGCCGGCGTCAAGTGCCTCGGCGTCGAGCTCGACGGCAACCACCACCGGGCGGTGGTGACGCTGGCCGGTCCGCAGGACGCGATCGAACAGGCGGCGTTCGCCGGTTGCCGGGAGGCGATGTCGCGCCTCGACCTGCGGCAGCACAAGGGGGAGCACAAACGCATGGGGGCGATGGACGTCTGCCCGTTCGTGCCGCTCGCCGGGGCGACGATGGCCGATGCGGTGGCGACCGCCAAACGCGTCGGCGCACGCATCGGCGCGGAGCTGGGGCTGCCGGTGTTCCTGTACGCCGATGCCGCGAGCCGGCCCAGCCGGGTCAAGCTCGGCGACTTCCGCAACAAGGAGTTCGAAGGGCTGCGCGACCTGGTCGGCACGGACCCGGAGTTCACGCCGGACTTCGGCCCGGCCCGGCTGCACGAGTCGGCCGGTGCGGTGGCGGTCGGCGCGCGCAAGTTCCTGATCGCCTACAACGTCAACCTCGCGACCAAGGACGTGCAGGTCGCCAAGGACATCGCCAAGGCGGTCCGCGAGAAGGACGGCGGTTTCGCGAAGGTGCAGGCGATGGGGTTCTTCCTCGACGACAAGCAGCTGAGCCAGGTGTCGATGAACCTGCTCGACTACGAGGTCACGTCGATCCGCACGGTGTTCGACAAGGTCGCCGAACTGAGCCGGCAGCGCGGCGTCGAGGTCGCCGAGAGCGAACTGATCGGGCTGGCGCCTGCCGCAGCGATCGACGAAGCGCTGGCGCGGCACATCCGGCTGCCGGCGTTCGATGCGCTGCAGCAGGTGGTCGAGCGCAAACTGGCTGGGCGGTGATTGCGGAGGAGCGAGCGAGGGCAGAGTGGTGGGGTGATTGACTCGGCCAACCCAGGCGCCGACGATCCGGCTCCCGTCCTGGCCGCGCAGTCTCGCGGTGGCTCCAGAGCCATCCACACCCCATGCGTTCGTTCCTCCTGTGTACCGCGGCGCTCGGCGCCGCGGTGGTTCCTCTTTCTGCCCAGGCCACCTTCACCCAGGTCGTGACGGCCCAGTCGCCGCCGCCCGCCGGCGGCACGGTCGGTGTCACCAATGGGGCCGGATTGCTGGTGTTCGGCGGTCTGGTCTCGACCGCCGGCAGCGTGTTCACCTACAGCGACCGGCTGTGGTACTTCGACGGCCTCGCCTGGACCGACGTGTCGCCGGCCGGCACGTTGCCGCCGGCGCGGCACTTCTACGGCGGCGCCTGGGACATCGCGCGGCAGCGCTACGTGCTGTTCGGCGGGCAGAACTCGCTGAACGCGTCGAGCACCGCCCCCGACCTCAACGACACATGGGAATGGGACGGCAACAGCTGGACGCAGCTGACTCCGGCCAATGCGCCGTCGCCGCGGCGCTGGGCGGCGATGTACTACCACACCGGGATCGGGCGCACCGTGCTGTTCGGTGGCAACACCGCCAGCGGTGCGAACACGGCCGCCAGTTACTCGAACGAGACCTGGACCTGGGACGGCGGCAACTGGACCTTGCTGACGTCGGCGACCTCGCCGTCGCCGCGTGCGCGCGGGTTCTTCAGCTTCGACCCGACCAGCAATGCGGCGATCTACTATGGCGGTCGCAACACCGGGGCGTTGGGCGACACGTGGCAGTTCGACGGCTTCGATTGGACGCAGTTGACCACCAATCCGGGCCCTGGCTCGGCAGGCGTGCCCGGTCTGTTCGCCTATGGCGCCACGTATGACCTGCTGCGCGGCCGCCACGTGATCTACGGTGGCACGCGCACCGGTGGCACGATGGCCGCGACGTGGGAGTTCGACGGCGTCGCCACCTGGGTCGATCGCGGCGCGCAGGTCGGTGGCCCGGCCAGCCGTACGGGTTGCTCGCTCAGCTACGTGCCCGCGCTCGCCGCAAGCGTGTTGTGGGGCGGCTTCCAGACGGCGTTCCTCGGCGACACCTGGACCTACCAGACGGACGATTTAGCGGTGTCCCAGCCGGTGGGTACCGGCTGTGCCGGCACGGTCGGGGTGCCGCAGCTCACCGACGGCAATGCGCCGTGGGCTGGCGATCTCTACCAACTCGCCTGCACCGGCCTGTCGCCGGCCGGGGTCGCGTTCGCGACGATCGGCTTCTCGACGACGAACTGGAGCCTCGGCGCGCTGCCGTTCCCGCTGGCGGCCTTGACGCCTTCGGCGGGTGCCGGCTGCAACCTGCTGGTCAGCCCCGACGCGTTCAACCTGCTCGGCAACAGCGCTGGCACCGCCAACCTGTCGATTCCATTGCCGAACTCGGCGGCGTTCGCCGGTCTGCAGATCGCCGTGCAGGTGGCGCAGCTCGAGCTGGTGCCGAGCGAGCGCATCAGCGTGTCGAACGGCTACCAGGCGACGATCGGCGTGCGCTGAGTCGGGGGCGGGGCCGGCGGCGGCGCGCGGGTCGGTTCAACGGCCGGGCAGTGGCAGGTCGACGACTTGCGTTGGGCCGCCTGACCGCAGATCGAAGGTCGTCGTCGCCGACGTGCCGTCGTCCGCCTGCACGGTCAGCACGTAGCGGCCCGGCGGTGCCGCGAACGGCACGTCCTTGCCGGCTTCGTGCGGGTGCAGTGGCGAATCGCGCAGCAAGGTGCCACCTGCCGCCTGCTGCCGGAGCCGCAGGATGCCGTGTTGCGACATGCCCTGGGGAACCCGGACGAGATAGGGCACACCGGTTGGCACGACCATCTGCACGTCGGTGGTCCGCCCGGCCAGGACATCGACTTCGATGGCGGCGAGCGTCGTCGCATCGCGTGTTTCGATGCGCCACCGGCCGGGCGGCAGCGGGCCCGAGGCGCGTCCTTCCTGATGCGCCAACCTGCCGCCGCGGTCGTCGTCGCCGACCGGGCGGACCAGGACCCAGCCATCGAAGAGGCGCTGGCCGGCCGTGTCGACCAGCGTCACCACCAAGGTGCCGGTGGGTGGCAAAGAGAACGTCCCGGCATCGGTGTCCGCGTCGGTCGACACGGCGAACGTCCCGATCGCGAATTCACTGCCGCTCGCCGCTTCGACGCGCAGCCGGTACTCGCCGGCCTGCAGCGGACCAGCTGCGTAGCGACCTTCGGCATCGCAGCGAACGCGCACCTGTTCGCGGCCCGGCAGACGCGTCACCAGCACCCAGGCGCTGGCTGGTGGCAAGGCCGCGTCCGACACGATGCGGCCGCGCAAACGCCCTTTGGGAACCCGCGCGCTGGGGACCACGAGCCGCAACGGACTGTTGGCAGCCTCGTGCAGCCCCAGATCGACTGCGTCGCCCAGCAGTGGGGTGTGGGGCTTCGCGAACAGGCGATGCGATCCCGGTGGCACCCGGTTGGTGCGGAAGCCGCCACCCTCCCGGACCAGGATCCAGTTGCCATCGTGTTCCGGTTCGGGGCGATCGACCAGCACCTTCCAACCTTGCATCGCTTCGCCGGCCTCGTCGACCAACGTGCCGTGCAGTGCTGCCGACGTGGTTGGTTCGTCGGCCAGCACGGCATCCCACACCAGGCTCTCGCCGTCGGCGAGTTCTCGCTGGATTGCCACCGAGGCGTCGCGGCGATGGGCTAGCAGCTGCATCGTGCCGGGCATCACCTGCGCGAGCAGGTACTCGCCTTGCGCGTCGGTGGTCGTCGCGCGGCGACCCCACAGCGGCGGGGCCGTGAACATGCTCAAGCCGAGGCCGACCGAAGGGTGCGGTGGCGCGAGAATCGGACAGGCGGCGACCTGCGCGCCAGCCACGGACGCGCCCGCGGCATCGGTGATCCGACCGCGGAGCGTGGCCCCCTCGGTCATGCGGATCGTCACCTCGGTCGGCGTCCCGGCAGCCAGGTGCACGGTCTGCCACGACGGCGCGAAGCCCGGCGCACCGACCCACAGTGGCCAGGGCAACGCCGGCAGGCCATCGCTCCGGAACCGGCCTTCCGCGTCCGTGCGCAAGAACCGCGACGGCCAGAGGTCCTGGCCCTGGATCTCGCCGAGGAGCCGGCGGTGCAGGCCGCCGTCGGCTTGCATCGTGACGCCGAGCAGTACGCGGGCGTCGGCGACCGGCTGGCCGGCGGCATCGACGACGGTGCCGAGGAGCGTGCCTGGGGCGGGGCGCATCGTCAGGACGACCTCCTCCTTCACCCTGGTGACCTTGGCACAACCCAGGCCTTCCGCCGTGGCCATCAGGTTGCCACCGGGACCAGCACCGCGGATGGTGAACGAACCCTGCGCGTCGCTGACCGCGACGGGCTCGCAATCGTCGCTGTTGTCGCACACCGACAGCCAGATCGTGGCGCCGGCGACCGGGCGCTCGTCGGCGTCGACCACGCGGCCGCGCACGTCGACGCCGCGCGGCAGCGTGATCGTCAGGCTTTGCTGGTGACCGGCGAGCAGGTCGACGTCGGCCGCGATGCCGCGCCCCGTCAGCACGTTCGCCGGGCCGGGTGGAAGGCCGACGAGCTTCGCCTTGCCATCTTCGCCGGTGCGCGCCGTGCGCAGCCAGGCTTCGAACTCGAGCGGCCGAGGCCGGCAACGAACGGCGATGTCGGCGGCCGGCGCGCCATCGGGCCACTGCACGACGACTTCGAGCCCTGTGGTGCTGGCGTCGACGATCGGCGGGGCGGGCTCCCGGCCGGTCTCTTCGCCGGTTGGTAGGGGTTGCGGCAGCTCGGCCGCCTGCAGGGCCGACGGCACGCCAGCCCTCGCCGGATCCTGGCCGACCGCCATGGGTGGGGCCGGCGGCGCGGGCCACCAGTGCCATGCGGCGAGCGCGAGGCACGCGGCGACTGCCAAGAGCATGAGTTTCTGCATCAACAAGACTCCGGTGACAGCCCCGGCCCAGAGGCCGAGTGCTGTCGTGGTGGTGGGGATCGTCTGCGCCGCCCGTTCGAGCACGGCGGCCCGGACGGCACCGAGCCCGAGTGGTGGAGGCACGCATCCGAAGGCGCTGCCGCCGATGCCGGCCGGCAACACCTTGCGGAGTTTGTCGAGGCCACGCGCCAGCTGGGTGCGCACCGTTGCTTCCGGGCGCGCCAGGGCCTCGGCGATGTCCTTGCCCGACAGTTCGTGCACCAGGTGGAGCAACAGCACCTGCCGATACGGCTCGGGCAACGCACGCACGGCCTCGGCGACCCGGGTCGCGGTTTCGCGGGCTTCGGCTTCGTGCGCGGGATCCACGAGGTCCGGCTGGGGCAACGGCACCCGCGCGGCCCGCTGCCGCAACTGGCGCCGCAGGTGCAGGGCGCGGTGCGTCAGGATGCCACACAGCCACGGCAGCACCCCGCGCGAACGATCGAACGACGCGGCCTGTTCGATGGCGACGACGAACGTCTGCTGCACCAGATCCTCGGCGGTGTGCCGGTCGCCGATCAGGTGGTGGGCGAGCCGGTAGAGTTCTGCGGCGCAACCGTCGAACACGCGCGCGAGTGCCTTGGGATCGCCGGTGTCGGCGAATCGCGTGAAGGCGCGGTCGAGGCGGGAGCGGAGCATGCGTCGGTACTGTGCCTGACGGTTCGGCGGCGTTTCACGGAATCCCGATCCAGCGCGTTCTCGGGGCTGCCGCCGGCCCTGGGCTGGCGCCGCCGCGGGCCAGCGACTTCGATGCCGCGGCCTGGCCGGGTTGGCAGGGTGCCCTTGGCAGCAGTACCATCGCAACCTGCAGGTTGCCGGTACGGGACCGTCGCCTGCACCAAACCGCGCCTTGAGCTCATGGCCGACCGACGCCCGCCCATCCTGTTCGTGATCGTGGTCGTGCTGGCGCTGCTGGCACTCGTTGCGTGGTGGCTGCGCCGAGAATCGCCGCCCCCGGTGACACCCACCGCCGAAGCCCCGGCAGCAGCGCCCATCGTGCCAGCCGTCGGTTTGCCGCCGGCGGTCGCCGACGCGGCAGAGCGCAGCGAAGTGCCGGTGGTCCCGGTGGTCTCGACTCCCGCCGCCGATCCCTTGCTCGCCCGCGTGCGCGGCCGGTGCGTCGACGAGGCCGGAGCGCCGCTCGCCGGCTGCACGGTGGCGCTCGATGCCTGGGGCGGCAACACCAATCGCATGGCGCTGCAGGGCAAGGTCAATTGGCAGGATCCAGCGCCGTTCGTCACCGGCGACGATGGTCGGTTCGACATCGCGTTTGCGCCGCCTTCGGGCATGCAGTTCGCGCTCGACATCCAGGGCGAAGGCCGCGTGCCGCGCACCGGCCGGTGGGGCCAGATCCAGCCAGCCCAGGTGATCGAGCTCGGCGACTTGCGATTGCAGACCGGCTTTCTGGTGCGCGGCCGGGTCGTCGACGAAGTCGGGGCACCCGTCGCGCGCGTTTCCGTCACCTTGCAGAACCTGCCGCTGCCGATCGGCGCGAGCATGGCGGCCAACAACTCGCGTTCCGGCTCGAGCGCTGCGAACGGCGAGTTCGCCATCAGGGTGCCGATCCCCGCCGGCACCTGGCCGCTCGCCGTGCAGGCGCGCGGCGTGCGTCTCGTCGGACCCGATCACGCGATCGTGACCGAACGTGGCGCCGAGCCGTTGTTGGTGACCGTGCGCAGCATGCCGAGTATCGGGGGCTTCGTCACCGACGAGCAAGGGCAACCAGTCCCGGGTGTCACGGTCGGCGCCGTGCTCAACCGCTCCGGTCGCATGGCTTCTGGTCGTTCGCGCGAGGACGGCGCGTTCACGGTCTTCGCGGTCGACGCCGATCTCAGGCCGGTACAGCTCCGCATCGACGATCCAGGGCCCTGCGAGCCGCCGGCCGCTCCCGACGAGCGCGCCTGGGAGTGGGGCAGCCAGGACGTGCGCATCGAAGTGCGCCGCGCGTTGGCGGGCGAGCTCGTCGTCGTCGAGCGTGCCACCGGCGCGCCGGTGACGGAGTTCGCGGTCAGCTGCTACTCGGCACGCTCGAATTCGAGCCTGCAGAGCGATCTGCGCCTCAGTGGCGATCACCCGGGTGGCCGCGTGACGATCGATCGCATCTGGCGCGGCAGGAACTTCCTGAAGGTGATTCCGCTCGATCCAGCCTTGCTGCCCAGTGCCACGATCGAGTTCGAAGCGAGCGATGCTGTCGTGCCGCCGCTGCGGGTCGAGCTCGATCGCCTGGCCCCGGCGACGGTGCGCGTCGAGACCGCGGACGGTGTGCCCCTGGTCGGTTCGAAGGTCGAGGTGATCGCCAAGGGCACGCTGCCGTTCGACGCCGCCGCGCACGCCGAGAACCTCCGCGGGGGTGGTCGCGGACACTCATCCGATCCGAAGTTCCGCTTCCACCAACGCCTCAGCGAGGCGGTGACCGGGGCCGACGGCAAGGCCACGGTGTTCGTGCCGGCGCGTGCCGACGGCCTCGTCGTGCGCGCAACCGGCGAGCATCCGCCGGCGATCGTCGATCCGGTCCGGTTCCAGGCGGGGCTCGACCTCGTGGTCGTGCCGGCCGCCGCGGGCAGCATCGCCGGTGTCGTGCGGTTGCAGGGTTTCGAGCCTGGCAGCGTCTACGTCGTTCGCCACCAAGGTGCGCCAGGTGCACAGCCGGGGTCTCGCGACAAGTGCGACGTACAGGCCGACGGCACGTTCGCGATGCGTGGCCTCGCGGCGGGCCACCATCGGTTGCAGCTCATGCTGCGGGTGCAGTTGCAAACCGACCACGGCAGCAGCGGCGGTGCGACGCTCCTCGGGGTGCCGGAGGTCGAGGTCGTCGTCGCAGGTGGTCGGGAGACGAAGGTCGAGATCGACGCCACGGCGGTCGTACCGGCGACCGTGCGTGGGCGGGTTCTGCTCGACGGTGCGCCGGCAACGCCGGCGCGGGTGTACCTGCAAGGAGCCGGCGCGCAGTTCGGGCAGTTCGTGCCGAGGGCGGACGGCAGCTTCGAGGCGTCAGGGTTGTTGCCGGGTCGATACGGGGTGGTACTCGTCGTCGGCGACTTCCAGGCCGGTCAGGGCGACGCGATCCTGCACGACGACGCCATCGTGCTGGCCTCCGGCCAGCAACTGGTCGCGGACTTCGTGTTCGTACGGCGGCGCCTCGTGATCACGTTGTTGCAGCCGGACGGCAAGACGCCGGCGGCGAATCTCGAGTGTCAGTTCCGTGGCGAAGGCGTTGGGATCCAGACTCGCAGCACCGACCAGAACGGCCGCCTGGTGATCGACCCGGCCCCGGCGGTGCCGGTGCACATTCGGCCTGGCAACCGCCGGACCGCCCTCGGGCCCGTGCAGGTCCCGGTCGGCCAGTCGAGCCACGAAGTGACGCTGACGTTGCCAGCCGATGGGATTCGATGAGTTCGGTGATCGCAGCAGGTGACGATCTCGTCGCTCGCATCCTCGGCAGGAACGCGAGCCGCCGGCAGGACGGCGAGGTGCCGCTCGACGTGAGCCCCGCGCGGCGCGCCTTCATCGCCCTGCAATGGGCCGTCTTCTGGTGCGCCGTCGGGCTGCTCGAGGGTGCTGGGTGGGGCGAGGCGTTGCGGTACGGGGTCGGGGTCGGCTTCTGCCTCGGGTGGGTGTTTCGGGT
>DAIMFJ010000224.1:0-8652 GCA_036724695.1 Planctomycetota bacterium | reverse complement strand
CACAGGCGTTGTTTCTGGCCCTTGCCGAGCACGCGCACGATGCCTTCGTCGAGGTCGAGGTCGAGCAGCCGCATCGCCGCGCATTCGGCGACGCGGCACCCGGTCGAGTACAGGGTCTCGAGGATCGCCTGGTCGCGGCGGCCTTGCGGCGATTCGTCGAACGGCTGGCCGAGCAGGCGGTCGACCTCGGCCGGCTGCAGGAAGCGCGGCACACGGCGCGGCGCCTTGGGGCCCTTGAGCAGCTTCGCCGGGTCCTTCTGGATGCGGCCTTGTTCCTGCAGCCACGCGAACAGGCCGCGCAGGCTGGCCAGCTTGCGCTGCACCGAGGTGGCGACGAGGCCCTGTTGCTCGAGTTCGACGAGGTAGCGGCGCAACTGGCTGCGCGTCACCGTGGTGACGGTGCCAGCACCCGTGGCCAGCCAGGCGGCGAAGTCGCGCAGGTCGCCGCCGTAGGCGCGCAAGGTCGCCGGGCTCTTCTGCCGCGCGGTGGCGAGGTGGGCCAGGTAGTCGTCGACGGCGGAACTCACGTTGCAGGAGAGCCTACCCGCGGGCACACTGCGGCGCCGCTCGCCAACCAGCCGAACCGCCATGACCTACCTCGGGGAACTGTGTGCGCTGGGGGCGGCGGTCGCCTGGACGGTCAGCAGTTCGACGTTCGCGGTGGCCAGCAAGCGGGTCGGGCCGATGCCGACGAACCACTTCCGGTTGTGGGCGGCGCTGCCGATCCTGTTCGTGGTCGCGGCGGGTTCGAGTGGTCACTGGTGGCCGGTGGGGATCGACGGCTGGCGCCTGGGCCTGCTCGCCCTTTCCGGCGTCGTCGGGCTGGTGCTCGGCGACTTCGGCTACTTCGTCGCGTTGGCGCGGATCGGCCCGCGGGTTGCGTCGGTGGTGATGACCACGTGGCCGGCGTTCACGCTGCTGTTCGCGTGGCTCGGCGGCGAAGTCCCGGACGGGGCGATGCTGTTCGGCGTGGCGTTGACGATCGGCGGCGTGTTGCTGGTGTTGCAGCGGGCGCGCGAGGGCTCGAGCTGGAACCCGGGGCTGAGCAAGCAGCAGTGGGGGGGGGGGGCGCGCGGCGGGGGGCGGTGGGCCTGGCGGGGGGGGGGGGGCGGGCGCGCCTGGCGATGCAGCCGAGCGACGGCGAGGGCGGGGTGGCGCCGCTCGACGCGACGCTGGTGCGCATGGTCGCCGGGGTGGCTGGCGCGCAGTTGGTCGCGATCCTGCAAGGCCGGCCGGCCGACGGCGTGCGCGTGCTGGGCGATCGGCGGGCCACGCTGGGCGCTCTGGTCGGCACCCTGTTCGGCCCGGTGCTCGGCATCTGGTTGTCGATGATGGCGACCCGCCACGCGCGCGAAGTGGGCGTCGCCTCGGCCCTGATGGCGACCACGCCACTGTTCCTGATGCCGATCGCGGCCCTCTGCTACGGGGCGCGGATCGGCTGGCGCGGCCTCGTCGGCACGTTGCTCGCGGTCGGTGGCGCGGCGCTGTTGTTCGCGCGTTGACCGGGAGCCGGGTGCCCGGTCAGTCGAACAACTCGAACAACCCGCGCCACTTGCTCTTCTTCGGCGGCAGCGGTCGACGCTCGGCGTACTCGCGGTCGTAGGGCGTTGGCCCGTACGGCGCACGGCCATGGCCATCGCGGTCCAGGGGTGGTGCCTGGCGGCGGCGGCGATCGTCGTCGTCGTCGTCCTCGTCGTCGTCCTCGTGGCGGAAACGCTCCAGTTCGCGGTTGCGCAACTGTTCGAGCTCGCCGCGGTCGAGCCAGATGCCCTGGCAGCGCGAGCAGACGTCGATCGCCAACCCGTCGAGCCGGCGCTCGACGAGCTGGCTGTCGTTGCAGCGTGGGCAGATCAACTGCGGACCTCCCGCCGGCGCCGCTGGCCGGTGTTGCGCAACAGCCGGCCGGCGCGCTGGGCCAGCCGGTGCACTGCCGATTCGGGCTCGGCGGCGAGCTCGTGCAGGTGCAGGGCACCCCCCTGCGCCATGCGGATCTCGAGCGAGCAGCGGTGGTCGACGCCGCCGCGCGCGCCGTTCTCGTCGCGGATGCGCAGCCGGATCTCGCGGATCGGCTGGCCGACGCGCCCGAGGGCCCGCTGCAGCATGCGTTGCGCGAAGTCGACGACCCGCCGGCTGCGCCGGCGGCCCAGGAAGTGCACGAAGATGTTCATGGTGTTGGCTGGCCGGGAGCTCCGGCCACGCGGCAGGTTTCGGTCGGCGCCGGCCGCGAGACCAGTTGCAGTCGTGGACCAAATCGTTAGATAAAATGGAACGATGCTTCCCGACTGGTTGAACTACCACCATCTCCGCTACTTCCATGCCGTGGTCCAGGAAGGCAGTCTGCGGCGCGCCAGCGAGGTGTTGCACACCAGTTCGCCGGCGATCAGCACGCAGATCGCGCAGCTCGAGCGCACCCTGGGGGCGCCGCTGCTGCAGAAGCAGGGGCGAGGGGTCGTGCCGACCGACCTCGGCCGGTTGGTGTTCGCGTACGCCGGGCAGATCTTCGGGATCGGCGCCGAACTGCTCGCGGCGGTGCGTGGCCAGGGCACGCTGCGGGCCGCGCCGCTGCGGGTCGGGTTCGGCGAAGCGGTACCGAAGGAACTCGCGGCGCAACTGCTCGAGCCGGTGTTGGCGCCGTCGACGGCGGTCCGCGTCGCGGTGCGCGAGGACGAACCGGAGCGATTGCTCGCCGACCTGGCCCTGCACCGGCTCGACCTGGTGGTGCTCGACGAGCCACCGCCGGCGGCTCGGCGGTTGCGCCTGGCGGTGCATGCGCTGGGGTCGGTGGCGATCGCCGTGTATGCGCCGCTGCCGGTCGCCAAACGGCTGCGGCGCCGGTTCCCGGCCTCGCTCGACGGTGTGCGGTGCGTGTTGCCCGACAGCGGCAACGCGCTGCGGGCCGACTTCGAGCGCTGGTTGGCGGCCGCTGGCCGGCGCGTCGAAGTGGTCGCCGAGGCCGAGGATTCGGCACTCGCCAAACGCCTGGCGGTGCGCGCGGCAGCCGTCGTGCTGGCGCCGCTGGTGCTCGCCAAGGACCTGCGGCGTCGCTACGGGTTGGTGCCGGTCGGCGAGGTCGCAGGTCTCGCGTGGCGGTTCGTCGCCTGCACCGCGGCGCGCCAGGTCGCCAACCCGCAGGCCGCCCTGGTGCTGGCCAGGGCCCGGCAGGTGCTGGCCGGTGGCCGCGAACCGTGAGCGGCGCGCCGACTCAACCGAGCGCGGCCAGCAGCCGCTCGAGGGTCGCGAGCGAGTGGTCGCCCATGTGGCCGATCCGGAACGCCTTGCCCTTCAGGTCGCCGTAGCCCTTGTCGATCTTGAAGCCGCCGCTGGCCGCCGCCTTCGCGAGGGCGTCGACGTCGCCGCCGCGCGCGTCGATGCAGCTGACGGTCGGCGAACGACCGGCGGCCTCGGCGACGAACGGCGAGAAGCCGCGCCTGGCCGCCCAGGCCAACGTGCGGTCGCGCAGCGCCAGGTGACGCTGCCAGCGCGCCGGCAGGCCTTCGTCGGCGATGCGTTGCAGCTGGCGGCGCAGCGCGTAGACCAGCGGCACGCACGGCGTCGCCAGGGTCTTGCCCTCGTTGGTGTCGGCGATCGCGCGCGGCAGGTCGAGCAGGAAACCGCGGTCGGGGATCGTCTTGGCGACCGCCAGGGCCCGGTCGCTGGCCGCGTAGACGGTCAGGCCGGGCGGCAGGGCCAGGCACTTCTGCGTGCCGGCGAACGCCAGGTCGAGGCCCCAGGCGTCGAACTGGAGTTCGGCGCCGGCCAGGCTGGTCACCGCGTCGACGCAGACCAGCGCGTCCGGCTGCGCGCTGCGCACCGCCGCGGCGAGTGCGGCGAGCGGTTCGATCGCGCCGGTCGAGGTCTCGTTGTGGGTGATCATCACCGCCGCGATCGGGCCGCTGCTGCGCAGGTGCTGGGCGACGGCGTCCGCTGCATGGACGGCGCCGAGCGGCACGGTCAACGCCTCGGGCTGGCGTCCGCACAGCCTGGCGATCTTGTACCAACGTTCGCTGAAGGCGCCGCAGACCAGGTGCAGGCTGCGACCGCCCGGCGGCACCAGGTTGCGCACCGCGGCCTCCATCAGCGCGGTGGCGGCACAGGTCTCGAAGGCGGCGTGCTGGGTGGTCGAGAACAGGTGCCGCAGCTGCGTGCACAGCTCCTGCACGACGGCGACGAACTTCGGGTCGCGGTGGCCGAGCAGCGGCATCGCCAGGATCGCGCGCAGTTCGGCGTCGACCTCGGTCGGGCCGGGGATGAACAGGACGGGATGGTCGCTCATGGCTTCTGCGATGGGGGCAACAGGTCGGCGAACCGCGGCTCGGCGGCGAGCCGGGCTCGTTCGGCGGTGGTCAGCAGGAACGGCAACACCGCGGCGAGTCCGGGTGCGTCGACGAAGCAATCGGCGCGCGCTGCGACCGCCGCGCGGCGCACGACGCCACCGAAGCCGACGAAGCGGTCCGCGGTGCCCTGCGTCTCGAGGTCGGTGATGCCGTCGCCGACGAACGCGAGCGGGCGGTGCTCGGCTGGCAGACCGCGCAGCAGTTCGACCTTGCCACCGTTGCGCCACAAGGGGCATCGGTGGTCGAAGTCGAGGTAGGCACCGTCCGCGTCGAACTGCAGCGGCACCGCGTGCACGTGCGCGAGGTCGAGCTGCAGCACCTGTGCGAACGCGCGCACCGGCTCGAGCAGGCCACCACTGACGATGCCGACGACCTTGCCGAGCCAGCGCAGCGCGGCCAGCGTGCGGGCGGCGTCGGGCACGGCGCGGGTGGCGTACAGGCGGCCGACCGCGGCGAGCTGGTCGCGCCGCGGGGCCAGCTTGCGCAGCCGCAGCTCGTAGACCTCGGCGAGGGGACGTTCGCCGTTCATCGCCGCCTCGGTCCAGGCCGCGATCTCGGCGCGCACCGCCGGGGCGTAGTCGGCCAGCAGCTCGTCGACGCCTTCGATCGTGGTCAGCGTCGAGTCGCAGTCGAAGTAGACGGCGCGGAACGGCACCGCCGGCGCGGTCACCGCGTGGTTCATCGCACCACCCGCACCAGCCGCAGGGCGGGATGGTCGGCGAGTCGGGCGACGGTCGGAGCGTCGGGCGCGCGGTCGAGGTTCAAGACGCCGAGGGCGGGTTCGCCGTTGGCGGCGTCGCGGCGGTGGACCGCACCGATCTGCATGCGTGTGATGTTCACGCCGGCCTCGCCGAGCACCGAGCCGAGGTGGCCGACCACGCCGGGACGGTCGTCGTGCAGCGTGACCAGCAGCGGGCCCTCGGGGATCGCGTCGAGCAGGTAGGCGTCGAGTTCGACGAGCCGGCCGTGCCGCTGGCCGAGCACGGTGCCCGACACGAAGTGGCGCGTGCCGGCGACGACGGCCTCGACGCGCAGCAGGGTCAGGAAATCGCGCTTCAAGGTCGCGGTCTCGACGTGGACCGGCAGGTTGCGGTCGCGCGCCACCTGTTCGACGTTGACCGGCGTCAGCGGGCCGGCGACGTCGTGACGCAGCGCGCCGAGCAGCATCGCGACCGCCAGCGGCCGTTGCGCGGAGGCCGGGATCGGCCCCTGCACGGTCAGCCGCAGCGACTCCAGGTGGCCGCTGAAGGTCTGCACCAGCAGCGACGCGAGGTTGCGGGCGAGGTCGAGGTAGGGACCGACCTGCGCGGCATCGGCGGGAGCCAGCCGCGGCACGTTGACGCCGTTCAGGACGATGCCCTTCTGCACGGCCAGGGCAACCTGACGGGCCATCTCGATCGACACGTTGCGCTTGGCTTCGTGGGTGCTGGCGCCGAGGTGTGGGGTCAGCACCAGGTTCGGGGCCTGGCGCAGGGGGCTGTCGGCGGGCAACGGTTCCTGCTCGAAGACGTCGAGTGCCGCGCCGGCGAGGTGGCCGCTCTGCAGGGCCGCCACCAGCGCCGTCTCGTCGACGATGCCGCCGCGCGCTGCGCAGACCAGCCGCGCGCCGGGCTTCATGCGGGCGATCCTGGACGTGTCGAACAGGCGGCGGGTGTCGTCGCCGAGCGGTACGTGCACGGTCACGAAGTCGCTGCTGGCCAGCAGTTCGTCGAGCAGGAGCATGCGCACGCCGTCGGGCGCGTTGGCCTGGCCGACGAACGGATCGTAGGCGGCGATCGTCATGCCGAACCCCCTGGCGCGGTCGGCGACGACCCGGCCGATGCGGCCCAGGCCGACCACCCCGAGCTGCTTGCCGAACAGTTCGACGCCGGTGAACTTCGACTTCTCCCACTTGCCGGACCGTACCGACGCGTCGGCCGCCGGCACGCACCGGGCCAGGCTCAGCAGCAGGGCCAGGGCGTGTTCGCCGGTCGTCACCGCGCCGGCTTCCGGCGTGTTCATCACCACGATCCCGCGCGCGGTCGCCGCCGGCACGTCGATGTTGTCGACGCCGATGCCGGCGCGGCCGATCAGGATCAGGTCGTCGGCGAGTTCCAGGCTCGTGGCCGTCACCTGCGTCGCGGAGCGCACGACCAACGCCTGGAAGCCGGGCAACGTGCTGCGCAGCGTCGCCTCGTCCATGCCCTTCTTGACGGTGACCTCGCCGGCGGCGCGCAGCAGCTGGAGGCCCTCTTCGGCGAGATCGTCCGCAACCAGGATCTTGGTCATCGGCAGCACACTAGCGGGCTGCGGCGGCGAAGGAATACGGAGCTTCGCCCGGCAGGTCGTTCGGCGCGGCGCGGCGGTGCAGCGAGCGGTGCGGGGCTCAGCGCGCGCCCTTGCCGCTCAGGATCACCGCGACGGTGCGCAGCATGATGTTCAGGTCGAACAGGAAGCCGAGGTTCTTGATGTAGTACAGGTCGTAGCGCAGCTTCTCGCGGGCGTCCTCGACCGACGCGCCGTAGGGGTGGCAGACCTGCGCCCAACCGGTCAACCCAGGCTTGACCGTGTGCCGCAGCATGTAGAACGGGATCTCCTTGGTCAGCTGCTCGACGAAGTGCGGGCGTTCGGGGCGCGGGCCGACGAACGACATCTGGCCGGCCAGGATGTTCAGGAACTGCGGGATCTCGTCGATGCGGGACAGGCGCAGGAACTTGCCGACCTTGGTGACGCGGCTGTCGTTCTTCTGGGCCCAGACCGGTCCGGTGGCCTTCTCGGCGTCGCTGCGCATGGTGCGGAACTTGACCACCTTGAACAGCCGGCCGTCCTCGCCGACGCGTTCTTGCGTGAAGAACACCGGGCCCGGGCTGGTCAGCTTGACGGCGAGTGCGGCCAGCAGCGAGACCGGCAGCGACAGCAGCAGGCCGAGGCTGGCCGCGAGGATGTCGAGGACGCGTTTGGTCGTCAGTGTGACCGGGTCCTTGGCGAACCCGCGGCCGTAGATCAGGTAGCTCGGCCGCATGCTCTCGACCGCCAGCTTGCCGGTGATGCGTTCGAACATCGCCTCGCGCTCTTCGATCAGCACGCCGTCCATGCGGCACTCGAGCAGCCGTTCGCTCGGCAGCCGGCCGCGGCGTTCGCGCAGCGCGACGACGACGCGGCTGATGCCTTCCTCGCGGCAGAAATCGCGCAGGCTCTCGAGTCCGCCGAGCAACGGCGGGTCGTGCGGCAGCCGTTCGAGCGGCGGCTGGTCGGGCTCCTCGACGATGCCGACCACCTCGAACCCGGACATCGGATGGTCGACGACCAGCCGCGCGATCTGCAGCGCTTCCTTCGACGAGCCGAGCACGACCAGCCGTTCGCCGAAGCGCCACTTGTAGAAGAACCAGTGGAACGCGGTGCGGAACAGGTACAGCGCCACGAACACGACGCCGAGCAGCAGGATCAGCTTCGGGGTCTCGCGGCCGACGTCGGCGAAGCCGGGGAACGAGAACAGCGATGGCGCGAAGATCACCAGCGCGGCCAGCATCAACAAGGCGTAGCCGCACGAGTGCACCAGGCGGTTGAGCAGTTCGGCGCGGTTCTGCGAGGTCTTCCAGTCGTAGAGGTCGCTGTAGCTGAGCGCGGCCTGGCAGATCACTGCGATGGTCAGGCAGGTCATCACCCCGCGCAGCAGGTCGCGCGACGGGGTGAACAGGTCGACCGCCCGGCTGGCCAGTGGCGGCATGCTGGTGCCGAGCAGGAGCAGCCCGGTGATCAAGACGGTCTCGCAGAGGATCAACAGCAGCTTGCGCCGCGGCATGATCTGCTCGGAGAGGCTGGTCATCGGGAGGAAGGCGAGGAAACGGCGGACCGCGGCCGTTGGTTTCGGCGCGGCGTGCGGGAGTTCTACAGTAAGTCCCTTAGGTGCGGTGGCATCGCCGGGGCGGCTCAGCGTCGCGAAGGTCCGGAAGTGGCGGATCTCGAGGTGCGGTTGCCAGCGGATCGCAACGACGTCGATGCGCAGTGTACGGGGTCGCGGACGCAGCGTCGGCTCGACCGTCAGGAGTCCGCGCCGGATCCGGTCCAGTCGTACGTGGTCGACGAGGCGTTCGGGGCAGGGATGTTCGGCGCGGGCCTTGACCTCGACCGCGGCGTAGTCGCGGCCACGGCGGATCAGCAGGTCGATCTCACCGTGCTTCGTGCGGAGGTTGCGGGCGACGATCCGGTAGCCGGCTTGCTGCAGGGCTGCGGCGGCCAGGGCTTCGCCAGCCCGGCCCGAAGCGGTCGGCCCAGCAGCGGTTGGCCCAGCACTGGTCGGCCCAGCACCCGTCGACCGGTCACTTGCTCGGCGGGGTGG
>DAIMFJ010000223.1:958-8653 GCA_036724695.1 Planctomycetota bacterium | reverse complement strand
TGGCAGAGATCGAGAAGAACGACGGCAACCTGAACATCACGCGCTACGTCGAGACGGCGGCAGCGCAGGAGAAGGTCGACGTCGGGGCAGCGGTTAAGTCGCTGCGTGAGGCCGAGAAAGCGCGTGACGCGGCAAAGGCGACGATGGACAGGTTCCTGCAGGAGTTGGGGTATGACTCCTGAGGGGCCTTCCAGCAAAGGTCTGCCTGCAGGTTGGCAACGATGCACGGTGGGCGATCTCGCTGCGCCTTCTTCCTACTCCTGTGTCGGTGGCCCATTCGGCTCAGACCTCACCGCGAAGGACTACAGAGCTTCGGGCGTGCCCGTCATTCGAGGGGCGAACCTCGGCGGCTCAACGCGGTGGCTGAGGGAGTCAGGCTTCGTGTTCGTCTCTCCAGAGAAGGCCGACCAGCTTCAGCGCAACATGGCCTTTCCCGGCGATCTGATATTCACACAACGTGGCACCTTGGGGCAGGTCGCACGAGTTCCGCTCTCCGCGCGCTATCCAGCCTATCTTCTCTCTCAGAGCCAGATGAAACTGGCGCCGGACTTGAAGAGAGCCGACCCGGACTTCCTCTACTTCTTCTTCACTTCGGCGATTGCGCTTCGGGAAATCGAGCGGTGCACGATTGGAACAGGCGTGCCCCACCTGAATTTGACGATTCTGAAGAGCTTGAGCGTGGTCCTGCCGACTCTCGCCGAGCAGCGCAAGATCGCCGCGATCCTGTCCTCGGTCGACGAGACGATCGAGAAGACCGAGGCCGTGATCGCCCAGCTCGACGTCGTCAAGAAGGCGATGCTCGAGGAACTGCTGACGCGGGGCATCCCGGGCCGGCACTCGCGGTTCAAGCAGACCGAGATCGGCGAGGTGCCTGCAAGCTGGGAACTCGGCAGGTTGGGCGACGCCGCCGTTCCAGGCGGCCTCCAAACTGGTCCCTTCGGCAGCCAGCTCAAGGCAGAGGAGTATTCAGAGCACGGGATCCCAGTGGTGATGCCCAGGGACATGATCGGTGGCCGAGTGGACTTTTCCGTGATCGCGCGAGTTCCGGTGGCTCGAGCAGAGGACTTATCCCGTCACCGCCTCATCCTGAACGACATCGTGTTCGCGAGGCGTGGCGACATCGGCCGGTGCGCACTCGTCACCGAGCGCGAGGTTGGCTGGTTGTGCGGGACTGGGAGCCTGCGCGCCCGCCTTGGCAGAGGTGCGGTGGCTCGCTTCGTCGTTCACTACCTCGGAACACCGTTCGCCGTAGGCTGGCTGACTGAGAACGCAGTTGGGCAGACCATGCTCAATCTCAACACGGACATTCTCGCACGCTTGCCCATCCTGCTACCGCCGGTTGAGGAGCAGGAGCTGATCGCCGACGCGATCGACGCCATCGATGGCCGATTCGAGCAGGAGCGCGCTTGTGCGGCCCGGCTAGGCAAGGTGAAGGAGTCGCTCTCCGCGGCTCTACTCTCGGGTGACCTTCGCGTTCTTCCAGGGGATAGGTGAAGAATGGCGCCGGCATCCTGGAACGAGGTCGGCCAATCCGAGGACCCCGCCGTCGAACTGCTCGGGGCGCTCGGCTACTCGGCGCTCGACGCCGACGCGCTCGGCCGCGAGTCGTTCCGCGACGTGGTCCTCGTCGACCGCCTGCGCGCCGCGCTGCGCAGGCTGAACCCCTGGCTCTCCGACGAGAACCTTCACCGCGCCGTCCGCGCCATCGCCGACGTGCCGGCCGCGTCGCTGCTCGAGGCAAACGAGAAGGCGCACACCGCCCTGTGTTTCGGCATCACCCTCGAGCAGGACCGCGGCGACGGCAAGAAGAGCCACACCGTGCGCTTCGTCGACTTCGACAACCCGACGGCCAACGACCTCGTCGTCACGCGCCAGCTCAAGATCAAGGGCCAGAAGCAGCACGTCATCCCCGACGTCGTCGTCTACGTGAACGGCATCCCGCTCGCCGTCGTCGAGTGCAAGAACCCAACGCTCGGCGACAAGTGGCTGCACGAGGCGATCGAGCAGCTCGAGCGATACCAGGAGCTCGGCGAACGGTTCCGCGGGCTCGGCGCACCGCACCTGTTCCACACGGCGCAGATTCTCGTCGCGACTTGCGGGCAAGGCGCGCGGTTCGGCACCGTCGGCACGCCGGCGCGCTACTTCGGCGAGTGGAAGATCACCGAGCCGAAGGCGCTCGCGGCGCTGCGGCAGCTCGTCGGCCACGAGCCGACCCCGCAGGACATCCTGCTGGCCGGCGCGCTGGCGCCGGCGGCGCTGCTCGACCTGACGCAGGCGTTCGTCGCTTTCGAGCGCGACGCCACGAGCGGCCGCACGATCCGCAAGACCTGCCGCTACCAGCAGCACCGCGCCGTCACCAGCGCCGCGCACCGCGCCCGGACCGCCAAGAAGCCCGAGGACCGCGGCGGCGTCGTCTGGCACACCCAGGGATCGGGCAAGAGCCTGACGATGCTCTGGCTCGCGTTGAAGCTGAAGCGCGACCCGGCACACCAGAATCCAACGATCGTCATGGTCAGCGACCGCCGCGACCTCGACGAGCAGATCACCAAGGTCTTCCGTGCCTGCGGCTACCCGAACCCGGACCACGCGAAGACCGTGCGCGACCTGCGGCGTCTGCTCGAGGGGGGGGCTGGCCGCACGATCATGACGACGGTGCAGAAGTTCCAGGAACTCGCCGCTGACGGTGACGGTACACCGCCGGTGCTCAACCGGGACAGCAACCTGTTCGTCTTCGTCGACGAGGCGCACCGCACGCAATACGGCGGGCTCGCCGCCAACATGCGGGCCGCGCTGCCGAACGCCGCGTTCTTCGCGTTCACCGGCACGCCGATCGACAAGAAGGACCGCAGCACGCTCCAGACGTTCGGGCCCTACATCGACACCTACACGATCGAGCAGGCGGTCGCCGACGGCGCGACGGTGCCGATCTTCTACGAGAGCCGACTGGCCGAGCTCCAGGTGATCGGCAGCACGCTCGACCAGCTCTTCGAAAGGGTCTTCGCCGACCGCACGCCGGACGAGCGTGCGGCGATCCAGGCGCGGTTCGCGACCGAGGAGGCCCTCGCCGGCGCGCCGAAGCGCATCGAGACGATCGCGCTCGACCTGCTGGACCACTTCGCGAAGTTCATCCGTCCGAACGGCTTCAAAGCGATGGTCGTAGCAGTCAGCCGCGAAGCCGCGGTCACCTACAAGGAGACGCTCGACCGGCTCAACGCGCCGCAGTCCGCGGTCGTCATCTCGACCAGCAACGACGACGACGAGCGGATGCGCCGGCACGGCATCGACGCGTCGGCACGGAAGGCGCTGCTCGCGCGATTCCTCGACCCCGAGGACCCGCTACAGATCCTCGTGGTCTGCGACATGCTCCTGACCGGCTTCGATGCGCCGGTGCTCCAGGTGATGTATCTCGACAGCCCGCTGCGCGAGCACACACTGTTGCAGGCGATCGCGCGCGTGAACCGCACCAGCGACCAGAAGACCTACGGCCTGGTCGTCGACTACTGGGGGGTGTCGAGCTCGCTACAGGAGGCCCTCGAGGTCTTCGCGCCGAAGGACGTGAAGGGCGCGTTGACGCCGAAGGTCGACGAGCTGCCGCGGCTCCAGGCGCGGCACGCTGCGGCGATGAAGTTCTTCGCCAAGGTGAAGCAGCGGGAGGACCTCGAGGCGTTCGTGAAGGTGCTCGAGCCCGAGGACGTGCGCGCCGAGTTCGACGCCGCGTTCCGGCGCTTTGCCGAGAGCCTCGACATGGTCCTGCCGGACCCGAAGGGACTGCCGTATCGCAAGGACCTGAGCTGGCTCGGCATGGTCCGGCAGGCGGCGCGGGCCCGCTACCGGGACCAAGCACTCGACTTTTCGGACTGCGGCGCCAAGGTGAAGCAGCTGATCGCCGACGCGATCGTGGCGCACCGGGTCGAAGTGCTGGTGAAGGAGGTCTCGATCCTGACGCAGGAGTTCGACGACAAGGTCGAGGCGCTGAAGGACCCCGAGGCAAAGGCGAGCGAGATGGAGCACGCCGTGCGCGCCGAGATCCACGTCCGGATCGAGGAAGACCCCGCGTTCTACACGTCGCTGCGTGAGCGGCTCGAGAAACTGATCGCGGACCACCGGCTGAAGCGGATCGACGCGGCGAAGGCGCTGGCGGAACTGAAGCGGATGATCGGCGAGGTCCGTGGGCGCGCCCGCGAGGCCGAGCAGCTCGGTCTGAGCGAGACCGGGCTGGCGATCCTCGGCCTGATCGCACCTGCGCGGGACGATGGCACCTCGGAGCCTCCGCAGAAGCTGATCGACCTTGCCAGCCTCCTCGAAGAGGCCGTGGCTGGCGAAGTGGAGATCGTCGACTGGCCACGCAAGGACGACATCCAGCGCGAGATGCGTAAGCAGCTCAAGCGCCGGCTGCGCATCGCCGGCTTCCTCGACCCCCAACTCGATGTGCTCGCCAACCAGATCGTCGACCTGCTGAAGGTCCGGAGGTCCCCGTGATCCCGGGGACGGCTGAACGCATGGTGGTGACATTTGGCACCCGGACGATCCCCTACCGCATCGAGCGCGGGCGACGGCGCGTCAGTGTGGCTGTCGTTGTCGACCCCCTCGACGGGGTGGTGCTTCGGGTCCCGCAAGACCTCGACCGCGACCGCATCGCGGCGGTCGTGCGCCGCAAGGGCGCATGGATCGTCGAGCGACTCCGCGGCTTCGAGGACCTGCTGCCGCCGCAGACGCCGCGGGAGTTCGTCAGCGGTGAGACGTTCCTCTACCTGGGCCGGCAACACCGCCTGCGGGTCGAGCGGGTCAGCCGCCTGGCCCGCGCAGCGGTGACGATGGAGCAGGGCCGGCTCGTCGTGCGGATCCCGGCTGACGTGCCAGAAGGCGATCGCTCCGCCGTAGTCAGGGCCGCACTGCGCGAGTGGTATCGCCGGCGCGCCGCGCACTACCTTCCACCCCGGCTGGCTCGTTGGGCTGCAAAGCTCGGCGTCCCCGTGCCGCCGCTGCTGGTGCGAGAGCCGCCGAAACGCTGGGGCTCATGCGACGCCGCCGGCAACGTGCGAATCAACTGGCGCACGATCCAGGCCGCGCCGCGGCTGGTCGACTACGTGCTCGCGCATGAACTCGTGCACCTCGAGCACCGCCGGCACGACGCCGACTTCTGGGCGCGACTTGGCGAGGTGATGCACGACGCGGATGCGCGTCGGGGGGCGTTGAGGAGGGTGGGGGCGAGAGTCGTTTGGTAGAGGCGCGATGCGGCAGCGGGGAAGCGCATTGTAGATGCTGCCACGTGCTTGAGAGGATCGGACGCCTTGGTGCTCGGTTACACACGCAGGCTTGGCGTGCCCCAGATTTGGACCAGGTCATGGTGAACGTCCGGCGAGTGGCTCAGCCACAGAAGTTCTGCAGGAGCGTCCCACGAGAAGCGACGAAAGAACGCGACAAGGCCATGACCAGCAAGGTCTCCAAAGGCCGAATGCAGAGCCCTGGCGAACTCCTCACGGTAGTACGAATGGTTAAATTCGTCGTCGAAGCTGCATCCGCTGAGGTCGACGGCCAAGCAGCCGGTTGCGCCCCGGACCGCGAGGGCTTGCCTGTGGCCGAGCTTCTTCATGGCCCGCCGAACGACCGACCTGAAGTCATGTTCCGGTGCGTGACCCGAGAAACACGGGCCTGAGGTAGCCAACTTTCGCAATGGGAAGTCTCCCGTTGATGTGTGTGCATGGAGGCTGACGGAGGTTCTCAGGTTGAGATCGTCGACATCGTGAGTGACGTGGAGAGTGCCGCTTGCATGAAGCTGTTCTCGAACGGCATGCAGAATCGTCTGAACAGCAGTCCTGATAATCGTTCTCGTCAGTTGTTGGTCCAGCGCTCCAGGATGGAAGGTGAGGAGTCCGCCGTCGCGGAATGGGTCAATCGGCTCGTGCCTAATGTCGCAGCGGAAGTCGAATGGGACGTCGAGGTACTTAAGCGCATCGCGAATTGCGTTCTGGTACGTGCCGACGTGCTCCCATCGCTGAGGCGAGTAAACCTCGATGGATGCGCGACGCTCGGCAGCGGTCAGAAGGAGGTCGGGAACGGAGATGTTCGCCTTGTCTCCGTCGAATCCTCGAATGCCCAAGCCCATCTTCAAGAACTGGGCGGCGAGGTGTAGCTCTGCGAGCCCCTCCGAGAATGTCTTCCACGAGCGAGTCCTTAGCAGATTCGGCTGCTCGAACCCCGCGCCGATGCAGCGATCGAGTGCACCGAGGAGCGCAGCCAGATGGCCGTAGTGATCGTTGCCAAGAACTCGAAAGACCTCGCGCTCACTGAATCGCGCAAGCGGATACGCCGTCGACGGCACACCTTCGACGAACGGGTCGGCCAGCTTCGCCCGCAGGTGAGGTAGGCCGTCCAGTAATGACGACACGCGACGGGGGTCGAACAGGTAGCTGCACGATGCGGCAGGTGTCATAAGGTGGTGTCAGGCTACTGGAGTCCGATTACCTTGAGCATGCGGCTACGTAGGGACGTGTCGTTTAGACTCGGTGACCAAGTTACCATGGCGGTCGCTACTCACGAGCTTCTTCTTCCGCGTCGTCGTCAGGCTCATCATCGTCGCCCGAAAACTCGATTCTCTCATCGTCGACGGCCGCCAACATCTCTAGCCGTTCCTTCGTGGCACCCAGGTCTTCGTATAGGACCTCTAGTTCTCCCATGACGTCTGCTGCAGCCTCAGGCTTCGTGAAGCAGCGTAGGTAGTCCAGCGCGAGCGCAGGGTCGAAGGGAAGCGGGTCAATCGTTTTTAGGAACTTGATGCGACCGCCACGGGGCTCGGCATTCATGAAGAATATGAGCAACTCCTTCCACAGGATGTCTTCCGGCAAGAAGGTAGGATCGTCGGCAAGGAACACACGCTCCGCCTTTGACCCACTGCGCAGCTCATATGTGTACACCCCTATCTGTCTGGCGCGCTCCTGCACAACTCGATATATCTCGCGAGCGACGCCGCAAACGAGCTTGGCGACGTGCTTGCGGAATCGCGGGCCATTGCGCGTAGCGAATAACGTCTGCGGCTTCAAGTCGACATGAAGGTGCTTCGACAGGAACCCGGTTAGGGCGGATCGCTCACGATCGAGCCGCGACCGCGATACGACTTGGTAGCGGTCATATCGCAGGTCGCGATAGAATGCGGCAAGCAGAGCGAGAAAGTCGTTGTGTATTGCCCCCAGGCACACAGGCACGCGCGCCCTTATTCGTGCGAGGAGGTCAAGATGTTCATGGGTGACTAGTGACCGCTCGAAGACGTCATGGTCAATGTGGGCGTCGTATTCGAGGAGTGCCACCGCGACCTTCAGTATTCGCTCCAGGCCGACGGCAGAATTGTAGAAGAACTCGAATATCTCGTCGTTGTGATCAAGGGTATCCATCTCGTGGAACCGTCGGAGCGCATTGAAAATGAAGGCGCCGGCTACTGCGACTTCCTCGCCGAGGTCGAAGTTGCTCCAGTAGTGGCTCTGGTTCATGTGGGTCGAAGCGACAGGCGCCTTTTCGCCGGATTGCCCGATCCGCGCGTCGTCTTGCGCGGTCGCATGCTACAGGAAATGCGTCCCTCACGTCCAGCGGGCCAGCTCCCGACCGCGACGGCGCGATCGGCGCCCCCAGCGCCAGGCCGCCGGGGCCGCGAGCTGCCGCCGAGCTGCGACCGACGCGGGCCAAGCGTGGGAGCCAGCGGTT
>DAIMFJ010000223.1:0-935 GCA_036724695.1 Planctomycetota bacterium | reverse complement strand
CTGGCGCGCCCGGGAGTGCCGATCGGCGTTGGCCGGCGCCGGACTCGGAGGCGCGCAGGATGGAAGGCGACGTGCGCCGAGTGATCTGTGTGGTCGCGTGCGTCGCAGGGTAGGGGATGCCCGTAGGGGTTCCAGACCGCCGGGCCAAGCCATGCGTGTCAGGATCTTCCGCGGGCCAGGTGGATTGCACTCCAGCTCCTTTGGCTCGTCCTGATGGCGGCGCCGCGGGGGCGCCGCCTGGCGCTGCCGGGGATGACGGTTGAGCAAGAAGGTTCGCGGCTGTCGACGCAGGCACGCTGCTGGCAGGGCGCCTGGGTCCTCGATGTGGAGCGGGCGATGGGAGTGGTGCTGCTCGCGGCGGGGGTCTGGCAGCACAGGCAGCAGGCGACCGCGGTCGGCTTGGTCGAGGCTGGTCAAGATGTTCCGAGCGATGGGTGGAGCAAGGTTCCGCGCGGTTTGCACGTGGCGGCGCGATGTCGAACCTTAATATGGGCTCGCCGGAGTTTCCGGATTCCGGAGGGTGCAGGGTTCGAAATCCGGTGGAGTGCCTCAAAAACCTTAATTGAATCACGGAAGGTAACGCAGGTATCTGCGCCAGCTTCACGCCCAAGGACTGGTTCAGTGTGCGAGTCCCGTCGGCCGTCATCCGGGCCCGCTGTCTTGCTCGCCGTCTCAGCTCCAATCGGCAGGCCACCGTCCCGATTGGCAAGTGCTGCGGTGCGTTGGCCTGTGAAGGGACATCTGCCGTGCTGGAACAACCGAGTCTGTGAAGAGACCCAGCGGAGGGGGTTGCGTTCGCGGCTCCTACTGTGGGACGATGCAGCGGCCCTCACGTAGTCAAGGAAGAAGGCCCCTCGTGGAACACTCTCCCGACGCTGTACCAGCCCGAACCGCTGTCCCGCTCCGAACTGGGAGTCGTAGGCGACGGACTATCC
>DAIMFJ010000222.1:5791-8768 GCA_036724695.1 Planctomycetota bacterium | reverse complement strand
CGTGCTGCTGGCCCGCCAGCCGGATTTCGCCGACTACCGCGCCTTGCGGGCCCGCATTGGTCTGGGGCTCGCTGGCTTGCTGCGCGCGCAGGCGGCGAACGAAGTCGGCGAGGCGCAGGTGGCGACGCAACACACGATCCTCGCCGAGCTGCGCACGGCGAACAGCCTGGCCGACGACTTGGTCGAAGCCGGCACCGTCCAGGTCGACGATCCGGGGTTCGCGGCCATGCGCTTGGCGGCGCGCCTCGTCGCCGCGCAGACGCTGGTCGATCTCGGCGACATGGATGCCGCGAAGGCGGAGGTGCGGGCTGGACTGGCGATCGTCAACACGCCATCGGGGGTCGGCGATCGGTCTCGCCTCCGCTGGTTCGACCGAGCCAGCCTGGATGGTGTCCAGCGGATGTTGGAACGCTTCGCCGACCCGCACTTGCAGGCCGAGGTGGATGCCGTGCGGGCGGGCCTGCCGCCGCGCAGCGAAGGTGGCCGCGGTGAGCCCGGCCGTGGGGAGCCCGGCCGCGAGCGGCCCCCTGGCACCCGTCGTTGAACGGCTGCCGCGCGCCTGCTCAGGCCAGCAGCGCCTTCGTGACCACCCCTTCGACGTCCGTCAGCCGGAAGTCGCGGCCGGCGTGGCGGAACGTCAACCGCTCGTGGTCGAGGCCGAGCAGGTGCAGGATCGTCGCGTGCAGGTCGTGCAGATGCATGCCATGGTCGGCGACGTAGTAGCCGTAGTCGTCGGTGACGCCGTACGAGAAGCCCGCCTTGACGCCACCGCCGGCCAGGAAGTGCGTGAAGGCATGCGGGTTGTGGTCGCGGCCGGTGCCGCCCTGCGAGACCGGCGTGCGGCCGAATTCGCCGCCCCACCAGACCAACGTGTCCTCGAGCAGGCCGCGCTGCTGCAGGTCGGTGATCAGCGCGGCGATCGGCTGGTCGACCTCGCGCGCGTTCTTCTCGTGGTCCTTGGCGAGGTTCTCGTGCTGGTCCCACTTGTAGCTGTGCGTGCACTGCACGAAGCGCACCCCGGCTTCGAGCAGCCGGCGCGCCGACAGGCATTGGCGGCCGAAGTTCTCGGTGTGCGGCTGGTCGAGGCCGTACTGCTGGCGCGTCGTCTCGCTCTCGTTGTCGAGGTCGAGCACCGCCGGGGCCTCCATCTGCATGCGGAACGCCAGTTCGAAGCTCTCCAGCTGCGCGGCCAACTGCGCATCGCCGTCGCGCGCGGCCAGATGGGCCTCGTTCTGGGCGCGCAACAGGTCCAGTTGCGCGCGCTGCAGCGGCTGCGGCAAGGCGGCCTGCAGGTGTCGCACGGTCGCCTGCCTGGCCGGCACACTGGCATTGCCGAGCGGCGTGCCCTGGTACACCGGCGGCAGGAACGCCGACGACCAGTTGTTGACGCCGCCGTGGCCCAGCGTCGGGCAGATCGTCACGAAGCCGGGCAGGTTGCGGTTCTCGGTGCCCAGGCCGTAGATCGTCCAGCTGCCGATCGACGGCCGCACGAACGTGTCGCTGCCGGTGTGCAGCTTCAGCAGGGCGCCGCCGTGCGCATCGTTGCTGCCGAACAGGCCTTTGACGAAGCAGAGCTGGTCGACGACCTTGGCGACGTGCGGGAACAGCGAGCTGACCCAGGCGCCGGACTGGCCGTACTGCCGCCACGTGTAGGGCGACGCCATCAGGTTGCCGGTCTGCGCGAACGTCACCCGCGGTTTGGGGAACGGCAGCGGTTTGCCGTGGTCGCGTTGCAGCAGCGGCTTGTAGTCGAAGGTGTCGACCTGCGACGGCCCGCCGTGCATGAACAGGAACACGACCCGCTTCGCGCGTGGGGCGAAGTGCGGCAGCCGCGGCGCCAACGGGTCGCTCGGGGCGCTCGGGGAGATCGGCGCGGGATGGTGCGCCCGCAGCAGGTCGCTGGCCGCCAAGGCGCCGAACCCGCAGGCGGCGTGGCGCAGGAACTGCCGGCGGTCCGGCACGAACTGGTTGGGGACGGGCATGGGGCGGCTCAGTCGACGTAGAGGAATTCGCTGCTGGCGAGCAGCACCTGCGCGAGCCCGGGCCAGCCGGCTTCGGGACGTTCGGCGTTCGCGGTTGCGAGCCACTGCGCGGCGCGCTGCCGTTCGACGGCATCGGGCGCGCGGGCCAGCGCCCGCTGCCAGAGTGCCGTCGTCCGGGTGGTGTCGTCGGCGTCCGCAGGCAACGTGGCGAAGGCCGCGGCGACCAGCTGCCGGCTCTGTTCGAGGATCAGTTCGCTGTTCAGCAACAGCAGGGCCTGCGTTGCCACCGCACTGGTCGGCCGGCAGTCGAGGTGCACGCTCGGGTCGACGTAGTCGAAGGCGGTGAACAGGTCGTACATCGCGTTGCGGATCACCGGCAGGTAGAGCGAACGGCGCCGCGAGTCGTAGGTGGCCTGTTGGCCGGACTGGTCGTTGGTGACGTAGTCGCGGTCCTTGCTGGCCAGCAGCGAGCCGCCCAGCGTCGGGTCGAGCTGCCCGCTGGTCGCCAGCAGCGCATCGCGAACTGCCTCGGCGTCGAGGCGCCGGCGCGGTTGCCGCCACAGGTAGCGGTTGTCGGGGTCGAGCGCCGCTGCGGCCTCCTGGTGCTGGCTGGTGCTCTGCCAGGTGCGCGACAGGAGGATCGTGCGCCACAGCTGCTTCTGCGACCAGCCGCTCTGGACCAGCTCCTTGGCGAGCCAGTCGAGCAGGTCCTGGTGCACCGGCACGTCGCCGCGGTTGCCGAAGTTCGACGGCGTGCGGCAGAGCCCCTCACCGAACGCCCGCTGCCAGATGCGGTTGGCGTGCACGCGCGCCGCGAGGGGCAGCTCGGGCGCGAACAGCCACGCCGCCAGTTCGCGGCGGCCGCTGCGGTCGCTGGGCATCGCCGGTGCTTGGGCCAGATCGGTCAGTCGGCTCAGCACACCGCGCGGGGTCGCGGTGTCGGCCAACGTCAGGTGGTTGCCGCGCAGGTGGATCGGCAGGTCGACGACCTTGCC
>DAIMFJ010000222.1:5156-5781 GCA_036724695.1 Planctomycetota bacterium | reverse complement strand
ACCGCCATCACCAGCGGCGGGGCCGGCGGGATCGCGGCCACCGCGGCGCGGTGCGCGGCGTCGCGGCTGGCCAGGTCGGCGAGGGTGGCGGCGGGCAGGTGTTCGTGCAGTTGCTCGGCGGACAGGTCGAGCAGGCCGCCGCGGTCGAACAGCAGTGCGCGGGCGTGCTCGTTGCCGTCGCCGAACAACCGCACCGGCTGGCCGTCCTTCTGCTTGCCGTTGGCGGCCGCGGTCGCATCGGCGGCGCTGGCCAACAGGGTCTGCAAGCGGGCCGCGAACTCGCGCAGGTCGGCCGGCGGCAGGCCGCCGAGCAGTACGGCGCTGAGCCCCCCGACGCCCGCCCGGCTGGCGATCGCCGCGTCGAACGGGTCGGCGGAGGCGAGTTCGTTCCACAGGGCGACCAGGGGGTGGTGGCTGCGGCCGGCGAGCACCGCGAGGGCACGGCGCAGTGCTGGCGGCAACAGGCCGGCGCTGGCGGCCGGCGGCAGGTGGCTGGCGAGGTCGACCGGCGTCAGCAGCAACGCATCGAGGTGCGGCACGTGCGGGCCGTGCGCGACCAAGCGCAGCGTGTGGGCGCCCGCGCCGGCCTGCCACTCGGTGACGAAGTGCCAGTCCTGGTGGGCCG
>DAIMFJ010000222.1:1937-5146 GCA_036724695.1 Planctomycetota bacterium | reverse complement strand
GTTCGACGAGCAGGTTGCCGTCGACGTAGAGCCGCATCGGTCGCGACTCCTGCGCGGCGTAGCGGATCTCGAGCCGGTAGTGGCCGGCGTGCGGGATCTGCACGTCCCACTCGGCGAACTGCTCGCCGCCGCCGGCGGTGTGCAGCACGCCGACTTCGGGCGAACCCCAGGTGCGGTGGTCGGCGCGCAGGCTGGTGCGCGGGCTGTGCTCGGCTTCGACGAACACGGCCACGGTCCGCAGCTGTTCGGCGGCGAGCAGGTAGCGGCCGGCATCGGCGAGCAGGTGTTGACGCTGGTCGCTGGCGGCTTGCTGGCGCGCGGTCTGCAGCCCGTCGTGCAAGGCCTTGGCGGCGTCGACCCGCTGTTGGCGTTCGGCCAAGGCGGCGTCGCTGGCCAGCGCCCGGTCGCGCCAGCGCGACACGAAGCCGGTGTCGTGGAACGAACTGGTGCTGTGGAAGATGCCGGCCAGCGCGTAGTAGTCGGCGGCCGAGATCGGGTCGAACTTGTGGTCGTGGCAGCGCGCGCAGCCGAGCGTCTGGCCGAGGAACGTGCGGCCGACCAGGTCGAGCTGTTCGTCGACGGTGTCGAGCACCAGCTTCGGCTTGTCCTGTTCGGCCAGCATGCGCGGACCGAGCGCCAGGAAGCCGGTCGCCGTGTAGCCGTCGATGCCGACCCCTGGTTCGTCGACCATCAGGTCGCCGGCGATCTGCAGCTGCGCGAAGCGATCGAACGGCAGGTCCTGGTTGTGGGCGGCGACGACCCAGTCGCGATAGCGCCACGCATTGGCGAAGGCGAGGTTCTCGTCGAGGCCGTTGCTGTCGCTGTAGCGGGCCAGGTCGAGCCAATGGCGCGCCTGGCGTTCGCCGTAGTGCGGCGAAGCCAGCAGTTCGTCGACGAGCGCGGCGAAGGTGGCCTCGTCCGGCTGTGCGGCGAGGCGTTGGCGCTGTTCGGCGGTCGGTGGCAGGCCGGTGAGCACGTAGGCGGCACGGCGCAGCAGGGTCGCGTAGTCGGCGCGTGGGTTGGCGCGCAGGCCCTGCTGTCGTTGGGCCGCCGACACGAAGCGGTCGAGCGGTTGCTGCCAGTCCGGATCCGAGACCGCCGGCGGGGCGGCTGCACGCCAAGGCGTAAATGCCCATGGCAGGGGCATGGTGGCGTGCTGACCGACGACACCGCCAGTGGCGATGGCCAGGGCACCCGCAGCGCGGACGAGGGCGAGGCGCAGCATGGCGAGGTAGTCTAGGCAGAGTTCCCGGGCCGAAAACCCCCTGGTGGGGGTTTCCACGGAACCGGGATCTGCTCCACTGGCGTCCCAGCAGTCGTCGTCGCACACCTCCCGTCGTGCGAGGCCAAGCCCCTCACCCCTGTTCCTTCCCATGATCCCCAAGCATCTTCTGCTCACTTCGCTGGCGCTGGCCGGTGGCCTGCTCGCGCAGTCGCCACTGACCCCCGCGCTGCCGCCCAACAACCAGGCCAACAACGGTGGTGGACAGTACTACGACATGCCCAACACGACGACGATCACGATCACCCAGATCGACTCGTGGGTCGGAACGAACGGCCTGACGGCCGGTGCGCTGGCCCTCGAGATGTGGCTGGGCCCGTCGACCTACGTCGGCAACGTGACCAACCAGGCCCTGTGGACGCCGGTTGGGACTGCGACGGCCCCGAACTACGTGCCGAACGCGACGGTCTACCAACGCCTGGCGTTCGCGATGAACACGCCGGTCACGCTCGGCCCGGGCACCTACGGCGTGGCGTTGAAGTCGCAGTCGGCGGCGCCGGCCGGCACGGTGGTCTGGAATCACGGCTACACCAATGGCCTGACCTGCAGCAGCACGTCGATCCCGGGTTCGTGCACGAACACGGTGTTCAGCAACAACGAGATCACGATCCGCGGCGGCGCGGCGCAGAACGCATTCCTCAGCGGCGGCATCTTCCAGCCGCGCATGTGGGCTGGCGCGATCACCTACACGCTCGGTGGCACACCGGTCGCGATCGCGGCCTGGGAGAACTTCGGTGACGGCTGCAACAAGGCCCGCACCTCGTTCCACGAGCTGTTCCCGAACCCGATCGGCTGGGACCTCTCGGGCCAGACGGCGAACCCTGGTGCGGCGACGATGACGCTGAACCTGGGCTCGGGCTACACGGTCACCAGCGGTGGCACGCCGTTCACGGCGCCGAGCCCGACGGCCTCGGTGGCGACGCTGACGACCGGCAACGACCTGATCCGCGCCTCGACGATCCTCGGCGGTCCGCTGCCGATCCCGATCCTGTACCCGGACGGCACGTCGCTGGGCTTCGCCGACGACCTCGAGATCTGCGCCGATGGCTACATCACGCCGATCCTGTCGGCCGCTCCGGTGACCAACCCGCGCGCCGCGCCGACGGTGCAGGGCTTCTACACCGGTGCGCCGCGCTGGGCCCCGTACTGGAAGGACATCGACCCGTTCACGGTCGGCAACATCACCGTCGAGCTCGACGCGCAGAACAACCTGATCGTGTCGTGGAACAACGTGGCCGACCCGAACGGCACGACCACCACGTTCTCGTTCCAGGTCGCGTTCCTCAGCACCGGCAGTGTCGAGTACCGCTACGACGCGATCAACCCGGCCGCTGGTGGTGGCAACTTCCCGATCCTGGTCGGCTACACGCCCGGTGGCAACAAGCTCGACAACGAACTCGACATCTCGCTCGAGCTCGGCACGGGCTTCGCCACTGCCCTGCAGGACAGCCAGGAGCTGACGCAGGCGATGAGCGCGCGGCCGCGCCTGGGCACGACGCCGAACTTCGTCGCCTCGAACGCGCCGGCCGGCACGCTGTTCGGCATCTCGCTGATGAGCTTCAACCAGGTCAACCCGGGCTTCTCGCTGGCCGCGTTCGGTGCACCGGGCTGCTTCCAATACCAGGGTGCGCAGGTCTCGCAGACGATCTTCGTGATCCAGAACGGCCAGTTCCAACAGCCGTTCCCGATCCCGAACAACCTCGCGTTCAACGGGCTGAACGTCTACTCGCAGTCGGCGTGCTTCACGCCCGGTGCGAACGCGCTGGGTGCTCTGTTCAGCAACGCCACGCGCATGCTGATCGGCTCGCTGTGAGCCGAGCTGCGGCACTGATCCCGAGCCTGTGGGTGGCGGCGTGCGCGAGTGCGCCGCTGCCCCTTCCCGAGCCGACCTGGCACCTCGTGCCGGTCGGCTCGTTGCATGCCGGGG
>DAIMFJ010000222.1:0-1927 GCA_036724695.1 Planctomycetota bacterium | reverse complement strand
GTCGCTGCGCGGCCTGGCGGCCGTCGACGCCGCCACTGCCTGGGTGACCGGGAGCGGCGGGGCGATCCTCCGCACCCGCGACGGCGGGGCGAACTGGCAGGCGGTCGGACCGCGCGGGCTCGAGCGCGCCGACTTCCGCGACGTCGTGGCGTGGAGCGCCGACGAAGCCCTGGTGATGGTCGCCGGCGAGCCCGCCCAGCTGCTGCGCACCGACGACGGCGGCCGCAGTTGGCAGGTGGTGTTCGCCGAAGCGGCGGCCGGTGCCTTCTTCGACGGCCTGGCGGCGCACGGCGACGACGTCGCGCTGTTCGGCGATCCACTCGGCGGCCTGCACTACCTGCGGCGCAGCCACGACCGCGGCCGTTCGTTCTTCGTACCCGACCTTGCGTGGTTGCCAGCCCCGTTGCCCGGCGAGGCCGGCTTCGCCGCCAGTGGCACGTGCCTGCACTGGATGGGGCGGAACGACCTGGCGATCGCGACCGGCGGTGGGCCGGCGGCGAGGTTCTTGCGCCAGGGGCCGCCGCCCGTGGCCGTGGAATTGCCGCTGCAGGCCGGGGCAGCCAGCCGCGGGGCGTTCAGCGTGGCCTTCGCGGTCGACGCCCGCCACGGGGTCGTCGTCGGCGGAGACTACCAGGCGGCCGAGGTGGCCCAAGGCACGGCGGCGTGGACTGCCGATGGTGGGGCCACGTGGCAGGCGGCCAGAGTGCCTCCGGCGGGATATCGATCCGCCGTGCTGTGGCTCGGTGGCACCCGCTGGCTCGCCACCGGACCGGGCGGAACCAGCCTCAGCGGCGATCACGGACAGTCGTGGCAGCCGTTCGGGGAAATCGGCTGGCATGGTCTGGCGCGCACCGGTGACACCGTATGGGCAGCCGGTGGCGACGGCCGGGTCGGTCGACTGCAGCTACCGCGCTGAGCCTTGCCGCGGTTGCGAGGACGATCTCGCAAGCTCCGGGCGATGGGGTACGCTTCGGCACCCGATGGATGACATCGTCCTGCACCCCTCGTTCGCCAGACGCAGCCCCCAGAACCTCGAACTGGCCAGCGACGAACTGCACGTCTGGGCCGTGCCGTTGACCGGAGATCCCGCGGCCGGCGCGGCCTTGTTGTCGAGCGAAGAGCAGCAGCGGGTCGAGCGGTTCCGCTTCGCCGACCATCGGCGGCGCTACCAGATCGGCCACGGCGCCCTGCGCCGGATCCTGTCCGGCTACGTCGGCGTCGCGCCCAAGGCGATCGAATTCAGCCAGGGTGCGCGCGGCAAGCCGTACCTGGTCACCGCGGGCCCGCACTTCAACTTGAGCCACTCCGGCAAGCTGGCGCTGGTGGCGGTGGCGCGCACCGAGGTCGGGGTCGACCTCGAGAAGGTCCGGCGCCTGGACTCGATGACCGAGATCGCGCGCCGGCACTTCGCGCCGCGCGAGTTCGCGACCCTGGCGGCGCTGCAGGGCAGCGACTGCGAACTGGCGTTCTACCGCTGCTGGACCCGCAAGGAGGCCTACATCAAGGCGCTCGGCGAGGGTCTGGCGATGTCGCTGGATTCGTTCGAGGTCAGCCTCTGCGAGCAGCCGATCTTCGAGGCGTGCCACGACGGGCGCGAGGACCCCAAGCAGTGGTCGTTGCTCGACGTGTCCCCGGGACCGGAGTTCGTCGCGGCGGCCGCGTTGCGCGGCCGGCAGGTGCGTCTGCAGCGCTTCGTGCTGTTGGACTGATCGCCTGTTGGACGGATCGCGCCGCCCGGGCGTGGGCCCAGCGACGAGGGCCCAGCGACGAGGGCCCAGCGACGAGGGACCAGGAGCGACGCCGCGGGTCAGCGCGCCCGCACCTTCAAGGTCTCGCCGACGAAGTTCAGCAACGCCCGCAGCTCGGCGTAGTCCGGGTGCTTGACGCGCAAGTAGGCATTGGCCATGTAGCCACCTTCGACCGGCTG
>DAIMFJ010000221.1:0-8786 GCA_036724695.1 Planctomycetota bacterium | reverse complement strand
GGCTGGCGACGCCAAAGCGGCGATCGAGAGCCTGCGCGAGGAAGTCGAGAAGCGTCCGAACCGCCTGCCGACGCTCGGTCGTCTGGTGCTCGCCTACCGCGCTGCGGGCGACGCGGCGCATGCCGAGGCCGTGCAGGAGCTCGAGACGGCGCTGGGCAGGTTCCCGGCGGCGACCGGGCCGTTGGCCGAGCGGCTCGGGCTGCCCGCGCCGCGGCCGGTGTCGATCGCCGACTTCGGCCTCGACTTCGGCGAGCGGCCCGATCCGGCGAGCCTCGGGCCCGTCCAGTGGCAGCCGCAGCCCGCGCCGGCGCTGGCGCTGCCGCGCGCCGACGGCGGCACCTTCGACCTTGCCGCCAACCGCGGCAGGCCGACGCTGGTCGTGTTCTACCTCGGCTTCGGCTGTCTGCACTGCGTCGAGCAGCTGCGCGCGCTCGGCCCGAAGGCGGCGGCGTTCGCCGAGCTCGGCATCGACGTCGTCGCGGTAGGTTCGGACCCGGCCGACAAGGCGGCGGCGTCGCTGGCGGCGATGAGCGCCGAGGAGCGGTTCCCGTTCCCGTTGCTCGCCGATCCGGCACTGGCGGCGTTCCGGGCCTGGCGCTGCCACGACGACTTCGAGTCGATGCCGCTGCACGGCACCTTCCTGGTCGATGCCGCCGGGCGGGTGCGCTGGCAGGACATCTCGTTCGAGCCGTTCACCGAGCTCGCTTGGCTGGTCGGCGAGAGCCGGCGCCTGCTGGCGTTGCCGGCGGCCACGGCAGGGGCTGGGGCCGGCAACTGAGCCGGGCGCGGCGCGGGGCAGACCTCACTCGGGCATGACGCGGAAACGCTCGTGCGCGGCGCGCTCGAGTTCGGCGCGGTGGTCGGGGTGGGCGATCGAGATCAGCGCCCGGGCCCGCTGGCGCAGGTTCTTGCCGCGCAGGTACACCGCGCCGTACTCGGTCACCACCCAGTGCACGTGGCCGCGGGTCGTCACCACGCCGGCCCCCGGCTTCAGGATCGGCGTGATCCGCGAGATGCCCTTGCCGGTCACCGACGGCAGGGCCAGGATCGGCTTGCCACCGACCGAGATCGCCGCGCCGCGCAGGAAGTCCATCTGGCCGCCGATGCCGGAGTACATGCGCGTGCCGATCGAATCGGCGCACACCTGGCCGGTCAGGTCGATCTCGATCGCGCTGTTGACGGCGACCACCTTCGGGTTGCGGCGGATCACGTTCGGGTCGTTGACGTAGCCGATGTCGAGCATCGCCACGGCCGGGTTGTCGTGCAGGAAGTCGTACAGGTGTTGCGTACCCATCGCGAACCCGCCGACGATGCGGCCCGGGTGCACGGCCTTCTTCCGGCCGTTGACGATGCCGCGTTCGACCAGAGGCAGGATGCCGTCGGAGAACATCTCCGAGTGGATGCCGAGGTCCTTGTGGTTGCCGAGCTGGGCCAGGACCGCGTCGGGGATCGTGCCGATGCCCATCTGCAGCGTCGAGCCGTCCTCGATCAGGCTGGCGACGTGGCGGCCGATCGCCTGCTCGACGTCGCCGATCTCGCCGTGCGGGTGTTCGGGCAGCGGTTCGTCGACGGCGACGGTCGCGGCGAAGCGGCGCATGTGCTCGAGGCCGTCGCCGTGCGTGCGCGGCATGCGTGGATTGACCTGCGCGATCACCAGCGTCGCCGTGTCGACCGCGGCGCGGGCGATGTCGACCGAGGTGCCGAGCGAGCAGTAGCCGTGGCCGTCCGGCGTCGAGACGTGCACCAGCGCCACGTCGAGCGGCAGGATGCCCTGCCGGAACAGGGCCGGCATCTCGCTGAGGAACGCCGGGATGTAGTCGGCGTTGCCGTGGGCGACCGCGTCGCGCACGTTCGCCCCCAGGAACAGCGCGTTGGTGAAGAAGCTGCCGGCCAGGTCGGGGGCGGCACAGGGCGCTGCCCCTTCGGTGTGCAGATGGATCAGTTCGACGTTGCGCAGTTCGCCGGCGCGCGCGGCCAGGGCCCGCAGCAGCGTCGACGGGGTGGCGACGCCGCCATGCACGAACACACGTTGGTTGGAACGGACCAGTTGCAGGGCGGCTGCCGCGGTGGTGGAGGACATGGTGGGGTCGCTGGCCAGAAGCATGCGCAGGGCCGCGGGATTTCGTGCTACGCTCTACGGCCCAGGAGGTTGTCGATGCGCAGAGTACCCGTTGCCGTGGGTTGGTTGCTGGCCTTGCCGACGTTCGTCGTACCTGGTCCGGCTCAGGATCCACCGACTGCGGCGCCTCTTGCCTCGGCCGTGGGCGCGGCCCCGGCAGCCCTCGACGCCGCGTTCGCAGCCGCCCAGCCGCCCGACGCCGAAGCCCGCTGGACGCTCATCCCGTGGCGGCACTCGCTGCGGCAAGCCCTCGCCGAAGCCGAACGCACCGGCAAGGCGATCTACCTGTTCGTCAACGACGGCGACGTCGAGTCCGGACGCTGTTGAGCCGGCGGTGCGGCGGTGAGAGCAGGTCTGCTCTCCGATCCAAGGGTGGTGGTGGCGCTGCAGGAACTGTTCGTGCCGGTGCACATCTCGGCGCTGAACACGCCGCACTGCTTGCGCGATCCTGCCGACGCCGAACTGTTGCGCAGCTACATCCGCACCGACACCGACGACTGGGACGGTGGCGAGCGCGAGGCGTTCGTGCTGCCCGATGGCAGCATGTTGCCGGTGTTCTTGAGCCTGCACGGCCGCAACCACGACGAATGGACGTCGCGCGCCAGCCACTACACGGCGGCCGAGCGGCGCGCCGAGGCCGCCGTGCAGGTGTTCCGGACCTGGGGCGAGCGGGTGCTGCAGCGCATCCACGGGGCGCCGTCGCCGCGCTGGGCGGCGATCTGGGCGCCAGGCGATGCCGCCGTGCAGGCGGTCGCCGCAGTCGCGCCGCGGTGGCCGGAACCGGCGCCGGGAACTGCCGGTTGGCGGGTGTTCGTGCGCAACAGCTACCGGCAGTACGACGACCTCGCCGGCAGCGAGATCGTGCCGCTGGAGGCCGCGGCGCTGCAGCAGTGGCTGGCGCCGTTGGCCGCGGGTGAAGCACGCCTCGTGCTGCCGCGCGAGCGCTTCGTCGCGCTGGCTCGCGCGATGGTGCCGCGCGGCATGGTCGACACCGAGTTGCAAGAGGCGTCGATCACCGGTGAGTTGGCGCTGGTCGTCACGGCGCGCGACACCGAGGGGGTGCGCGGCCGGGTCGAGGGTTCGTTCGCGCTGCGGCCGACCACCCGGTACGAAGTCGCCAAACGCGAGAACGCGGCGTGCCTGTTCCGTTCGGTCGGGCAACTGCGCGGCGAGTTCCGTTTCGCGGCGGGGCGGCTGCAGCTGCGCGCGGTGGCCACCGACGTGGCGTTCGCGTGGCAGCCGCTGGGCGGCGGCCGGGACGAGGACCACGCGCCGTGGCATCGCGTCGCATTCGAGTGGGTGGTGGGGCCGGCGGCGGTCGGGGCTGCTGGGCGGTAGCTACCTCGCGTGCGACGAGTACGTGACAACTGCAGGGGTCGGTGTTCGGGATCCGGTGCGCGGCTCGTCGTATCATGTCGGCCTGCCCCAACAACCCCCACATGACATGCGCACGACAATACTCACGACCCTCGTCCTGCTGACCCCAGCATTCGCTCAGGAGAGCAGTTGGCTCACCGACTTCGAAGCCGCCAAGGCCGCCGCCAAGAAGGACCAGAAGGTGATCCTGGCCGACTTCACCGGTAGCGACTGGTGTAGTTGGTGCGTCAAGCTCGAGAAGGAGGTCTTCGACACGCCGGAGTTCCAGGAGTGGGCCGGCAAGAAGGTGGTCCTGCTCGAGCTCGACTTCCCCCGCAAGACCCAGCTCCCCGAAGAGCTGAAGAAGCAGAACGACTCCCTCCGCCAGAAGTACGGGGTGCGGGGCTATCCGACGATCCTCTTCCTCGACGCCGAAGGTGAAGTGCTCGGCAAGACCGGGTACCTCGCCGGTGGCCCGACCAAGTGGATCGAAAACGCCGACAAACTCCTCACACCGGCGGAGACGGACGCTTCGGCCTGGTTGACCAACTACGAGGAAGCGCTGAAGCTCGCCCAGAAAGAGAAGAAGCTGGTGATGGCCGACTTCACCGGCAGCGACTGGTGTGGTTGGTGCATCAAGCTCAAGGAGGAGGTCTTCGACACCCCGGAGTTCCAGGCCTGGGCGAAGGACAACGTGGTGCTCCTCGAACTCGACTTCCCGCGCAAGAAGCAGCTGCCGGAGGAGCTGAAGAAGCAGAACGAAGCGCTGCGTGACAAGTTTGGCGTCCGTGGCTACCCGACGCTGCTGTTCCTCGATGCCAAGGGCAAAGAGGTCGGCAAGGGTGGGTACGTCAAGGGTGGACCGGCGGCCTGGATCGAGGCCGTCGAGAAGGAGCTCGGCAGCAAACTCAAGAAGCGGAAGAAGTGACCGGTCGCTTGGCCGGCTTGGCCAAGGCCCGGCAACGGGTCCTGGCTGACCGCTTCCGATCGCCAGCCTGACCCTTGCCCTGCCAGCAGGGCAGTCTGGTTGTTGCCGGTCGAGCGCAAGCGGAAATCCACCCCGCCAGCTCGGCGCAGGCTGCGCAAGTCGGCGGAAGTGATTGATTGGAAAGGAATTACATGGATTCTTCATGATTCTTGAAAACATGCCGATATGGTTATATAAGAACATCATGAGCAACCACCGGACCCTCCTGCTGGCGTTGGCCCTCGCCGTGGCGCCGGCAGCATTGCCAGCCCAACAGCTCCGCCTGCCTGGCGTGCTGCAGGTCGCCGACCTCGCTGCGACCCAGCCGAACCGTGTCCTGCTCGACCTGCGCGCCGAGTGGGAATGGAACGACTACCGCGTGCCCGGTTCGCAGCGCGTGGCGCTCGACCAGCTGCTCGCCATGGTCGCCAAGCTGCCGGCCGAACAGGAGGTCGTGCTGCTCAGCAAGGACGGCGAGGTGGCGTTCGCCGCGGCTGGCGCGTTGCTCGAGCGGCAGCCCGAGCGCCGCGTGCACGTGCTGCGCGGCGGTGTCGCCCAGTACTACCGCGACCGGGTGCTCGCAAGTGAGCTGACCACGCCGGCTAAACCCACCTCCACCAAGCGCAACGTCGGTTGCTGAGGTCCACCCCATGCCACGTCCCTACTGGAATCCCTACCTGGCCGGCATCGGGCTCGGGTTGACGCTCGCGCTGGCCTACCTCGTGCTCGGCACGGGGCTCGGCGCGTCGGGCGCGATCACCCGCACGGCTGCCACGGCACTGCACGTCGCCGCCCCGGCGACGGTCGAGAACAACACGATCCTCGGCGGCTACTACGCCGATGGGGCGCAGCCGCTGCACAGCTATCTCGTCTGGATGTTCGCTGGCGTGCTGGTCGGCGGCTTCCTGTCCGCGGCGGTCGCGCGGCGGGTCGCCGTGCAGGTCGAACGGGGGCCGCAACTCGGCGCAGGCGCGCGGCTCGGCTTCGCGCTCGTCGGTGGTGTGATCGCCGGCCTCGGTGCGCGCTTTGCCGGTGGCTGCACGTCCGGTCTGGCGCTGTCCGGTGGTGCTCTGCTGCAGGCGGGGGCCATGGTGTTCGTGATGACGACGTTCGGCGCCGCGTTCGGCCTGGCGCCGCTGGTCCGGAGGCTCTGGCGATGAACCACCTGCTCGCCGAAGGGCTGCTCGACAGTCCGCTCGGTCTCTTGCTGTCGTTGGCGGTCGGTGCGTTGTTCGGCTTCTGGCTCGAACGCGCCGGTTTTGGCAGCAGCCGCAAGTTGACCGCGATCTTCTACTTCGAGGACTTCGCCGTGCTCAAGGTGATGTTCTCGGCGATGGCGACCGCCAGCCTCGTGCTCGCCGCGCTGGCTGCGGCCGGGCAGGTCGACCTGCACAGCTTCTTCGTGCCGGCGACGGTGCTCTGGCCGCAGGCGGTCGGCGGGCTGGTGTTCGGTGCTGGGTTCCTGGTCGGCGGTTGGTGCCCAGGCACGGCCGCGGTCGGGCTCGCCAGTGGCCGGCTCGACGCGGTCGTGTTCCTGGTCGGGGCAGGCCTCGGCAGTCTGGCGTTCGCGTTCGTGGCGCCGGGCTTGCAGGGTTTCCTGGCCGCCGGCGCGTGTGGCGACTGTGTCCTGAGCGAACTGGCCGGCGTGTCGCCGCTGGTCGGTGCGATCGTGCTGCTGCTGGTCGCGCTGGGTTCGTTCGTGGTGGCGGAGAAGGTCGAATCGAGGCAACGGAGGACGTCGTGAAGGACGAGAACCAGAATCAGGTGTTGGCGGTCGGGGCGATGGTGCTGCTGTTGGTCGCGGTGCTGATGGTCGGCGGTGGTACTGCCGGCGGCGGGGGCGGTTGGTTCCGCGAACCCGCGGCGGCACCGTTGGCCGCGATCGAGAGCGGTGCCGACCACATCGGCGCGGCGGAGCTCGCGGCGCGCATCCTGGCCGGCGGCGAGGGCATGTTGTTGGTCGACGTGCGCCCGCCGGCGGAGTTCGCGACGTTCCGGCTGCCGCGGGCCGTCAACCTCGGCGTGCCCGAACTGCTCGCCACCTCGTTGCGCGAGCAGTTGGCCGGCTACGAGCTGGTGGTGCTGTACAGCAACGGCATTGCGCACCCGGCGCAGGCCTGGCTCGAACTGACGCGCGCCGGCTTGCGGAACGTGCGGGTGCTCGACGGTGGGCTGACGCAGTTCGTGGCCGACGTGTTGACGCCGGCTTCGCTGCGCGAGGGTGGTGACGAGGCGACCGCCAAGGCCGAGGCGGCGCGCATGGCGCTGCTGCGGGCCTTCTTCCTGACGCCGATCGAGCCCCTGGCGGTGCCGTTGCCTTGGGCCAAGGACCCGGCCCAGCTGGTCGAGCCGACGGTGGTCTCGCCGGCCTGGTTGGCTGCGCGCCTGGGCAAGGTCAAGGTCCTCGACACGCGTCCGTCGGCCAGCGACCACGCGGCGCTGCACGTGCCGGGTGCCGTGCACTTCCCGGAGAAGCCGCTGCGGCTGCAACACGGGGATCGTGCGTTGCTGCTGGCGCCGGCCGAGGCGATCGCCGCAGCACTCGGTGCCGCCGGGGTCGGCAACGACGACGAGGTCGTGCTGCTCGCCGACGACAAACCGCAGGACGCGACGCTGCTGGCGATGGCCTTGCTGCGCGTCGGCCACCAGCGCTTTGCGATCCTCGAAGGCGGCATCCTGCGTTGGGCCGCCGAGCAGCGGCCGCTGGTTGCCGGGTCGGTGGCGCCGCAGCCGGTTGCCTACGTGCCCAAGCCCGGTGCCGACACGTTCACGATCGACGCCGCGGAACTGCATGCGAGTCTCGCCAACGGCCAGAAGGTGCTCGACGTGCGGCCGGTGGAGTTCTTCACCGGTGCCAAGTCGACCGAGGCGCGTCCCGGCCACATTCCCGGCGCCGTCAACCGCGACTACAAGAAGGACCTGGTGCGCACCGACGATGGCCATTACTGGCGGCCGCCGGCCGAGCTGGCCAAGGAGTACGAAGCGCTCGGGCTCGGCAAGGACGATGCGATCGCGGTGTCCTGCCGCACCGGCCACACCGCCAGCGAGTCGTACTTCGTGCTGCGCTTCCTGCTCGGCTACCGCAACCTGCGTTGGTACAACGGCTCGTGGACCGACTGGGCCGAGCGCAGCGAGCTGCCGGCTGCGCTCGGAGACGGCCGATGAAAGACACCCCGAAGATGACGCCGGCCTTGTTGGCCGGCGTCGCCGAGCAGTTCAAGGCACTCGCCGAGCCGTTCCGGCTGGCGCTGATGAGTGCGTTGTTCGACGGCGAACGTTCGGTCGGCGAACTGGTCGTCGCGACGGGCGGCTCGCAGGCCAACGTCAGCAAGCAGCTGGCGATCCTGCACCGCGCCGGTTGGGTGCAGCGCCGCCGGGCGGGGCAATCGGTGCTCTATGCGTTGGCCGACGAGCGCACGTTCGCCTTGTGCGAACTGATGTGCGCCCGCGTGCGCGAGCGCGCCGCACGCGCCGGCGACGGCCTGCTGTGAGCCCTGCCGCGAGTCGGCTGGGTGTGGGCGTGCACCTGGGCCGGCCGGCCGCTACTGTCGGTGGCCAGTTCCCGTGAAGGTCACGCTGCTCACCGTCTGCCATCGTCAACCCGACTGGGTCGTCGCCGGCTGTGCCGAGTACGAGAAGCGGCTGCCGCGGGAATGGGGGTTCGCCGTGCAGGAGATCAAGCCGGCCCCGCGCGGTCCTGGTGCGGGTGGCGAGCAGATCCGGGCGGCCGAGGCCAAGCGCCTGCAGGCGGCACTGCCCAAGGCGGCGCGGGTGGTGGCCCTCGACGAACGCGGCGAACAGCTCGGCACCGAGGCGTTCGCCGCCCGCTTGGCGCGCTGGCGACAGGAGGCGCGCGATCTGGCGTTCGTGATCGGTGGCGCCGACGGGCTCGATCCGGCGTTCCTCGCCGGGGCCGCGACCCGGTTGTCGCTGTCGCCGTTCACCTTGCCGCACGGCTTGGTGCGGATCGTCGTCGTCGAACAGCTCTACCGCGCCGCATCCTTGCTGGCCGGCCATCCCTACCACCGCGCGTGAACGCGACGAGCGCAGCCGCGGCTACCGCCCTGGTGGCGGTCTACTTGCAGCGCCGGACGCCGCCGCGCGAGGCGTTGGCCCGCGACGGGCGGTTCCGCGGCTTGCCGGCCGCGGCCCGCGCCGCAGCTGCTCGCCTGGCCAACGCGGTGATCGGGCAGTGGCGCTGGTTGGCGTTCGAACTCGGCTGGCCGGAACGCGGCGCGGTGTTGCCCGAGCCGGGCGAGGCGGCGGCCTTGGTCGACGCCGTCCTGCGCCCGGTGCCATCGCGACGGGCCGCGGCGCAAGCACGTTGCGCCGGCCTCGCCGATC
>DAIMFJ010000220.1:5384-8844 GCA_036724695.1 Planctomycetota bacterium | reverse complement strand
CACCCGCGAACCCTGTCGCGCCGCCTACGACGAACTCGCGGCCCGGCTCGGTGGAGTCGAGACCTTCCATCTCCTGGCGGCGGCTGGCAGTCCAGCGGCCGACCCGGTGCGCTTGCTGCCGTTCGTCGCCGCGCTGCAGACGCAGGTGACGATCGCCGGCCCGGCTGGCCCCCTGTTGCGCACGATCGCCGGGGAGCTCGCGATGCCGCTGCTCCTCCGCCCGGGTGGCAGCCACGTCCGCACCGAACTGTTCCGGGCGGTCGAACACGGCGCCCGTGCCTGCGGCCTCGACGGACTGGTCCCGGCTGGCCTCAGCGTACAGATCGCTCGCGATTCCGAACGGCTCGTGCACTCGGTGCTCGCCAGCACGCTGGCCACCGTCGTGATGCTGGCGATCGGCATGTGCCTCGGGCTGCGGTCGCTGCGCCTCGGCCTGCTGGCGCTGGTGCCGACCCTGCTGCCTTGCGTGTGGATCTACGGCGGGCTGGCACTCGGCGATCGGCCGATCGGCGTCGCCACCGGCATGATCGCCTGCACGATGCTGGGCTTGCTGGTCGACAACGCCGCCCATCTGCTGCACCACTTCTCGCGCTACCGGCAAACGCACCCCGACGCGGCGGCGATGACCCTCGCCTTGCAGGAGGTCGGCAGCCCGATGGTGCTGTCGAGCGCCATGCTGGGGCTGGGGTTTGCGTGCGCCGGGGCGAGCGAGCTGGCGAGCACCGTCGAATTCGCCTGGCTGGCGGTCCTGACGATCGCCTTGGCGTTGCTGGCCACCGGTGCGCTCCTGCCGCTGCTGGCGATCTCCTCCGGCGGCATCTTCCATCATGCAAACTGACGTCTTGATCCTCGGTGCCGGCCCCGCCGGCGCGGCGCTGGCCATCCAGTTGGCGAAGGCCGGGTTCGCCGTGACCCTCGCCGACCGCAAGGACTTTCCGCGCCACAAGCCCTGTGGCGAGTTCCTCAGCCCCGAGTGCCGCCCGTTGCTGCGCGAGCTCGGCGTCGACGGTGCCGTGCTCGCCCACGCCCCCTGGCTGGTGCGTGGCATGCGGCTGCACGCCGGGGCGCGCCAGGCCCTGGGGCGGTTCCGCCGGCTGGCCGACCACGGCCAGCACGGCTTGCGCGGCCTGGGCATCCAGCGCGAAGTGTTCGACGCCGAGCTGGTCGCCGCCGCCCGCAATGCGGGCGTCCGCTGGTTGCCCCGCACGACGAGTCTGGGCTTGGAGCGAACTGCCGACGGTCGCATCCGCGGGGCCCGGCTGCAATCGGCCGGCGAAGCGACCAGGACCATCGCCGCACGCTTCGTCGTGGCGGCCGATGGCGTGCATTCGCCCACCGCGAAGGAACTCGGCTGGCAACAACGCATCGGCTGGTTGGACCGCTTCGCACTGACCACGCACTTCCGCGGCGTACCCGCCGAGCCGACTGCGGAGGTCCACCTGTTCCTTGGCGGCTACTTCGCGGCGACCACGGTCGACGAGCAGCGCTTCAGCGTCAACCTGGTGCTGCCGCGCCAGGAACTCGCCGTGCGTCCGCCAGGCGACTGGGATGGGTTCGTCGCCGAACGGTTGCAGCGCACGCCAGCCTTGGCGGCTCGTCTCGCCGGTGCCGAACGGATCCGGCCTTGGCGAGGCATCGGACCCTTCGCCCATCGCACGACCCGCTGCACCGGGGCGGGGGTGGCGCTGGTCGGCGATGCCTGTGGGTACATCGACCCCTTGACCGGGGAGGGCATCTACTTCGCCCTGGCCGGAGCCAGGGCCCTCGGCGACGCCGTGCAGCAGGCCCTCGCGAACCCGGCCCGGGAGATCCACGCCCTCGCCGGCTACACGGCGTTCCGACGCCGCGAGATCGCGCCACGCATGACGGCTTCGTTGTGGCTGCAGCGCGCGATCCGGTACCCGCGGCTGGTGCGTGGCTTCCTGGCGCTCGCCAGCGCCTTGCCAGCCCTCGCCGATCTGGTGGTCACCCTGACCGGTGACACGATCCACCCGCGCGATCTGCGGCGGCCGGCGTTCTGGCGCGAGTTCGGCAGCGCCGAGGTGGCTTGATGCCCCGCTGCCCGTTCGCCCTGTGCGGTCCGCTGCTGGTCGCCGCGGCGGTGTTCGCGGTTCGCGAGTCCACCCGACCGGCGCACGCCGAGGTTGCGCCCTCGGGGCAGGCCGTCGCGCTGCCGATGCTGCGCACCGGCGCCTTGCCGCGTCGACGAACCACGTACCGCCTGGACCTGCCGCGCTCGTCCGTGCGTTTCCTGGTGACCGACGAAGGGGTCGAACACACGTTCGACTGCGGCCTCGCCCAGGGTGCCTTGGTGGTCGGCGGAGCGGACGAAACCGCCAGCTTCGATCTGCTGCTGGACCTCGCCTCGCTGCGACCCGCCGCCGTCGATGCGGATCGTGCCGATCCCATGCTGGTTCGCCAACTGCTCGGCGTGCACAGTGGCGAGCAGGTGACGTTTCGCGGCACCCTGCTGGCCAGGACCACCGCGCCGATCCCCGCCTTGCAACTGTTGACCTGGACCGGCAACCTGCGATTCGGCGGTCGGCACGTACGACAGACGCTGCAGCTCTGGCAGACTGCCGTGCCCGGTCAGCCGATGCGCCTGCAAGGGCACGGGCCGGTGCCGACCGCCACGTACGGATTGCACCGCCACGGCTGGCTCGGTCTGTTCCGCAAACCCCATGTCGTCACCCTCGGTCTCGATCTCGCGTGGCAGCGACAACCAGCCGACTGAGCCGCTCGGCGGCCCGGCGCGCGGTTGGCGTTCGCTGCAGCATGCGCTGGTGGCCGCCGTCGTGCCGCTCGGGCTCTTGATCGCGATCGGCACGTACACCGTCTGGGTCGATGCACGCACCGTCCACCGCGACCTGCAGCGGCTCTTCGAGGAGATGCGGGAAGCCTCGCTGAGCCGCTCCTTGCTCGACGAACTGCGCGGCATCGCCGACTGGGTGGGAGCCGAGACCGCCAGCACCGTGCCGATCCCGGAACTGGTCGGTACGGACCTCCGCCATCACCTCGACGCCGCCGCCGCCGCGCTGCGCCGCTTCGCGCCCCCCGACGACCCGTCCGCCGACGCGCACACGGCCGACGAGTCCGCCTCGCTCGTCAGGTTGCGCAACGCCCTCGACGGCTTGCAGGCGCGGCTGACCGAACGGGCCCCGCTGTCGGCCTGGCGCGAGCCGCTGCAGCTGGCGCTGCACCATGCGAACTCCCTCGCCGAGGAAGTCACCCAGGAAGCCCGCACCGTCGGCGACGACCTCGATCGTCGCACCCTGCGACTGATGGACTTCCTGCTCGCCCTGGCCCTGGTCGCCCTCGCCACGCTGCTCGGCCTGGGCCTGTGGCTGCACCACCAGGTGCTGCGGCCGCTGCGCAGTCTCCTGGACGGTACCGCGCGGTTGGCGGCCGGCGAACCGCTGCCGAGCCTGCCGATCGGTCGCCGCGACGAGATCGGGCGCCT
>DAIMFJ010000220.1:0-5374 GCA_036724695.1 Planctomycetota bacterium | reverse complement strand
GTCGCCGGGCAGTCGGCGGGCCAGACGTTCGGCGGCGCCGCCCGCCTCGGGGGTCAGGGGCGGGACGCGGAACATGGGGTCCATGTCGATCCCCGTGCCCGGATGGATCGCCTGCATGGCGGCCGAGATCCGCGCTGCCCGCGACGACCTGCAGACCAAGGTGAACGAACGCAGCCGGGAAGTCGTGCGCACCGCGCGTCTGGCCGAGCTGGGCACGCTGGCCGCCGGCATCGCCCACGAGATCAACAACCCCTTGGCGAGCATCGCCACCTGCGCGGAGGGTCTGCTGCGCGACCAGGCCCGCGGCGAGACCACCGACCTCGCTCGCCTGCGCGAGTACCTGTCGATCATCCACCGCGAGGCGCGGCGCACGCGCGACATCACGACGCGGCTGCTGAGCTTTGCTCGCCAGCAACCCACGAGCAACGGTCCCGTGCAACTCGGAGCCGAACTGCGGGACGTCGCGACCCTGCTCGAGCACCAGTTCCGGGTCGCTGGCGTACAGCTCGTGCTCGACTGTGCCCCCCGTCTGCCGACGTGCCTCGGCAATGCCAACGAACTCCGCCAGGTCGCCTTCAACCTGCTGCGCAATGCCCTCGACGCGACGCCGAGCGGCGGCGTGGTGCAGGCCAGCGTGCGCCGACGGGACCAACACGTGGAACTGACGGTCCTGGACGCCGGCCCGGGCCTGCCGGAGGCGGACCTCGAACGCATCTTCGAGCCGTTCTACACCACCAAGCCACCCGGCCAGGGCACCGGGCTGGGCCTCGCCATCGCCCATCGCATCGTCACCGGCCACGGTGGCACGATCCAGGCCGGCAATGCGCCGGGCGGCGGAGCACGCTTCCTCGTCACCTTGCCGATCGCCGCGACTGGCGCTGACGCGAGCTGAGCTACTACTTCCGCGTTGCTTCGCGTCGCGCGTGGATTCGCCGAATGCGGAGCGGAAGCAGGAGATCAGCAGCAAGTCAGCGCCTGCGGCCTCTTCTGGTCGGCGCGGTAGCGACGACACAACCCTTGGTTGCGGCCGCAGGCAGTGCTGAGAGGCCAGTCGATTGCCGAGCCGAAGCCGAGCGATCCGGGTTCCGCACCCGCCCGCCAGCCGCTACCCTCCGCAGCCCCCCATGACGGAACTCGCGGTCGGCACACGTCTCGAACTCGACATCGAACGGCTCGCCTTCGGCGGCTCGGCGATCGCGCGGCACGACGGCCTGGCGGTCTTCGTGCCGTTCGGCGCGCCCGGCGACCGCGCGCTGGTCGAGATCACCGAACTCGACAAGAAGGTCGCGCGCGGCAAGCTGCTCGAAGTGCTGCGCCCGGGTCCGCAGCGGGTCGCGCCGCGCTGCCGGCACTTCGGCGATTGTGGCGGCTGCCAGTTCCAGCACGTCGACTACGCGGCCCAGGTCGCCGCCAAACAGGAATTCGTGCGCGACGCCCTGGTGCGCACCGGCGGGTTCGACTGGCCGGAGCCGGTCGTCGTGCACCACGCCGAGCCGTGGGGTTATCGGGTGCGCACGCAGTTGAAGCTCACGGCGACCTCCGGCCAGCGCGCCGACGGCAGCCACGGCCGACTGCGGCGGCAGGAACGCAAGCAGCAGCCGCGCGCGCCACTGCAGGGCGACGCGCCGCTGCGGCTCGGCTTCCACCGCGCCTTCGAACATGCGGTCGTCGACATCCAGGAATGTCCGGTGCTGGCCCCTTCGCTCGAACAGGGACTGGCCGGGATCCGCGCCGCCCTGGCGACGATGCCGCGCCGCGACTGGCCGTACCAGATCGAAGGCGGTGCCGGTGTCGACGGGGCCTGCTGGGCGCCGGACCTGCCGGGCATCCAGAAGGACCTGGTCGTGCACGAAGTGCACGGCTTCCGCTACCTGATCGAGCCGGAGAGCTTCTTCCAGGGCAACCGGCACCTGGTCGGCGAACTGGTCACCGGCGCACTGGGCGACGCGCGCGGCGAGCTGGCGTTCGACCTCTACGCCGGCGTCGGCTTGTTCTCGCTGCCGCTCAGCAAACGCTTCACGCGGGTCGTCGCCGTCGAGGACGAACGGCGCGCGACGACGCTCGGCCGCGTCAACGCCAAGGCCAACGGCTGCGACAACGTCGGCTACCTGCGGCTGGCCACCGAGCAGTTCCTGCAGCAGAACAAGGAACGCCCGGACCTGGTGCTGATGGACCCGCCGCGGCTCGGCGCCAAGCCAGCACTGCCGTTCCTGCTGCGGCTGGCCGCCCCGCAACTCGTCTACGTCTCCTGCGATCCGCAGACGCTGGCGCGCGACCTGCGTACGCTGGTCGACGGTGGCTACCGCCTCGACTCGGTCGAGGGCTACGACATGTTCCCCCACACCTACCACGTCGAATGCGTCGCGCGGCTGTCGCGCGACTGACCGAGGATCCTCGCGATGGAAACCCGCCTGTTGCCCTGCGACGAGGTCCGCATCGCCGTGCACGTGCACGGCCGCGGCCCGCTCTGTGTCCTGCTGCACGGCTACCCGCTCGACCACCGCATGTGGCTCGACACGCTGCGTTCGCCGCTCGCCGAGCAGCGCACGCTGGTCGCGATCGACCTGCGCGGGCACGGCCAGTCGCCGTTCGCCGGCGACGCGGTGCACACGATGGACCTGCTGGCCAACGACGTCCAGAACGCGATCAAGACGCTCGGCGACGAACCGGCCGACGTGGTCGGGCTGTCGATGGGCGGTTACGTGGCGCTGGCGCTGGTCGCCGCGGCTCCCGAGCTCGTGCGTTCGCTGGTGCTCAGCAACACCAAGGCGAGCGCTGACGGAGCGGCCGCCCAGCAGGCCCGGCAGGCGGCGATCGACACGGTCGTCAAGGACGGCCGGCGCGCGATCGCCACCGCGATGCTGCCGAAACTGCTGGCCTCCGGCGCCGATGCGCTGCTGCAGGCCAGGGTGCTGTCGATGATCGAAGAAACCGCGACCGAGACGATCGTGGCCGACCTGCGCGGCCTCGCCGCGCGACCGGATCGCAGCGACCTGCTGGCCAGGATCGCAGTGCCGACCCTCGCGGTGGTCGGCGAGCACGATGCGATCACGCCGGTCGCCGACGCCGAGTTCCTGGCGACGCACATCCCCGGTGGCAGGATGGTGGTGGTGCCGGGGGCCGGGCACCTGACGCCGATGGAAGCGCCGGCGGCGTTCGCGGCGGCGGTTGGCGGGTTCTGGGCGGGGCTGTAGCAGCGCGCGTCTCGCTCCGGGCAGCCTCGCTGCGGAGCGGGATCTGCCGGTCGCCGCGAAGCCGGCCGCGCCGGGACGCCGAACCGACTTGCCATGGTCGGCGGCCAGGAACGGACCACTGACCTTCGCCGAGGGAAGACCTCAAACTACTCGCCCTCAGTAATTTATGGCGATGCTGAGGGACTCTGCCCACCACCCGTGGCAACGCCCATGGCTGCACCGCTGCAGGCGATCGCAAGCAGCTGCCCCCTCAAAGCGACCATGCAGTTGGAACGCTGGCACAGACCCGGCGCGGCTACCTGATCCACTACGCACCATAACACCATCCTAGTCCTTGAACCAGCGTGAGCGCGCCTTCGTGGCGCTGAGAAACTACTCGAAACACCCCTTCCAGTCGCGATGATGGCGTTTGCGACAACAACCAAGAATGCCCTGGGAGGGGCGTTTCGAGTGAAGGCCATCATCAAGCGCGAGCTGCGTCGAAGCAAGGATCGGATCGAACATCGCCTACGGGAGCGGGTCTGGTCGCCGCAGGACAAGCCGATGCTCTCGGCGAGGAACATCCACTACGAGCTGTCCTCGCGCGACCGCGCGATCACGGCCGGCGGGATCGGGGCCATGCAGCAGATGGCGCACAAGCTTGGCTTGGCCGCCGCGATCGACGACCGGCTGAAGCTGCTGAAAGTGCACCTGCCTTACAGCGAGTCCGATCACGTGCTGAACCTCGCCTACAACACGCTGGCCGGCGGGACGTGCATCGAGGACCTCGAACTGTTGCGCACCAGTGAAGGCTACCTCGACGCGCTCGGTGCGCAGCGCATCCCCGACCCGACGACGGCCGGCGACTTCTGCAGGCGCTTCGAGCCGGGGCATGTCGACGCGCTGCAGGACGTGTTCAACGAGACGCGACTGAAGGTCTGGCAACAGCAACCCGCGGCATTCTTCGAGCAGGCGATCATCGAGGCGGATGGAACGGAGGTCCCGACGGACGGCGAGTGCAAGGAGGGCATCGGCCTCTCGTACAAGGGCACGTGGGGCTACAATGTGCTCGTCGTTTCGCTGGCGAACACCAACGAGCCGCTGTTTCTCGCCAACCGTGGTGCCAACAGCTCGTCGCAGCAGGGGGCTGCGGAACGATTCGATCAAGCCATCGCGCTGGTCCGCCGAGCCGGCTTCAAGAGCGTGCTTCTGCGCGGCGACACCGACTTCTCGCAGACGCAGCACCTCGACCGCTGGAGCGCCCAGGGCGTGCAGTTCGTATTCGGTTACGACGCCATGTCGAACCTCGTGGACAAGGCCGACTCGCTTCCGGAAGCGGCCTGGTCGCGACTGGAGCGAAGGCCGCGATACGAGGTCAAGACCGAGCCGCGCACGCCACGCGAGAACGTGAAGGCGCAAATCGTCGAGCAGAAGGAGTACCTCAACTTCTATCTCGTGAAGGAGGACGTCGCCGAGTTCGACTACCAGCCCACGGCTTGCACCTCGAGCTACCGCATGGTCGTGCTGCGGAAGACCATCACCGTCGAGCGCGGGCAGAAGCTGCTCTACCCGCAGACGCGATACTTCTTCTACATCACCAACCGTCGCGATCTGACGGTCACCGAGGTGGTCGCCAACGCAAACGCTCGCTGCAACCAAGAGAACCTCAACGCCCAACTCAAGGGCGATGTCCGCTCGCTGCGGGCGCCGGTCGACTCCTTGGTCAGCAACTGGGCCTACATGGTGATGACGTCGCTCGCGTGGAGCATGAAGGCGTGGTTTGCACTGCTCTTGCCGACCGGCGGCCGCTGGCGCGATCGCTACTGCGACGAACAGCGGTCGCTGCTGCGCATGGAGTTTCGGACCTTCCTGAACGCGGTGATGCGCATCCCCGCGCAGATCGTGCGTACCGGCCGCCGCATCGTGTACCGGCTGCTCGCCTACAACCGATGGCTCCCGGTCTTCTTCCGCGGCGTCGAGGGCCTCAGGGCTCTGCGCTGTTGAAGAAGGCGATGCGATGCCGCGGTACGGACGCCGCGGTCCACCACAACCACCCTGCCCGGAGGCGCTGACCAAGAAGATGGACATCCCGACGCAGAATCTGCCGGACAACGGCAGCGGGTGGGTGCTTGCCAATCTCTTGACGGGCTCAGGCGGCGGCCAGGGCTCCGGCGAAAGCGTGGCTATTCGCTTGTTTGAGG
>DAIMFJ010000219.1:6652-8863 GCA_036724695.1 Planctomycetota bacterium | reverse complement strand
GTCGAACTCGGCGCCGGCGGCAGCCTGGCCGCGCTCAGCAGTTCGAACGCGCTGGCGCTGACGCTCGGCGCCTTCTGAAGGCGCCGGGCAGGCCTGCCGGCGTGGCGCGAGGTCGTGCCCGGAGCCTACTCCCCCGGCGAGTCCCAGGAATCACGGCCCCCAACCACAGAAAAACTGCGGTTGTAGTCGCAGATTTCTCTGCGGTTGTACCCGCAGAATCCTAGAATCCAACCATGCGCAGCCTGATCGAACGCCATGCGGCCCCGCTGGTCGAGGGCGCGACCAAGGTCTCGCGGGTGACCCTGGTGCACGGCCCGCGCCAGTCCGGCAAGTCGACCCTGGTGCGCGCCCTCGCCGAACGGCGCGGCTTCGACTACGCCACGTTCGACCACCGCGCTGAACTCGAAGCGGCCCTTCGGGACCCTGCCGAGTACCTGCGGACGCGTCGACGACCGCTGGTCCTCGACGAGGTGCAACGGGCGGGCAGCGAGCTGCTTCTCGCCATCAAGGCGATCGTCGACCAGGACCCGACCCCGGGCCAGTTCCTGCTGACCGGCTCGACGAACTTCCTGACCCTGCCGACGCTGTCGGAGAGCCTCACCGGACGGGTGCGGATCGTGCGGCTGCACCCGTTCGCGCTCGGCGAACGACGCGGACGCCCCGACGACTTCGTGGATCGGGCGCTGACCGGAACCGATTGCCTGCTCGCCCATCGCGGCCCAACACCCGAGCGTGCCGAGTATCTCGAAGCCGCCTGCCTCGGCGGCTTCCCCGGCGTCACGGGATTGTCGGGCCGTGACCGGGACGCATGGTTCGACGACTATGTCGACACGCTGCTGCAGCGCGAGATCGCGACCGCCGCCGACATCCGCCGCTGGGATGTGCTGACCCGGCTGGCCCGCCACGTGATCGCGCGCACGGGTGGCGAACTGGTCGTCGCCCGCCTCGCCGCCGAACTCGCGGTCGACCGCGCCACCGTCGAGCATCACCTCGCATGGCTCGAGACGGCCTTCCTGGTGCAGAGGCTCCCCGCCTGGGGACGCAACCCGCTGGCGAAGTCGGTACGCCGCCCCAAGCTCTACGCCGCCGACGCGGGGCTCGCCGCGTCGATGCTCGGCAAGGGCGTCGATGCGCTCGCCATGGTGACCGAACCGGCGACGGGCCCGATCCTGGAGACCATGGTCGTGGGCGAACTGCAGAAGCAGTCGACCTGGAGCACTTCGACGTTCGGCGTGCACCACCACCGCTCGAGCGACGGCCGCGAGGTCGACATCGTGTTGGAGGCGCGCGACGGCAGGGTCGTCGGCATCGAAGTGAAGTCGTCGACCACACCGCGCGCCGACGACTTCCGCTGGCTTGCCGACCTGCGCGACCGGATCGACGCAGCCAGGGGCAAGTTCGTCGCCGGCGTGGTTCTGCACACCGGCACCGCTCGCCTGCCGTTCGGCGACCGCATGGTGGCGCTGCCGATCGCCGATCTGATGGGCTGAGCGTCGCAGCAGGGGAGCGATCGCGGCCGCTGGCCGCTTGGACCAATGCACCGGCAGGACCGCGTCCCAGCATGGCCTCTGCAGGCGGATTCAGTCGCGCCGTCGACCGGCGAACGCCCCGCGCAGGTCGCCCACCAGCTGCTGCCACGCCGCCAGATCGCCCGCCGCCACCGCGCCGCGCAGTTCGCGATAGCGCTGCAGGATCGCCGCCGCCCGGTCGCGCAGCGCCAGGTCCGCGGCGTTGTCGACGTGTTCGGGCGGCACCGCGTAGACGAACCGGCCCTGTTCGGCACCGAACGTCGGGATCTGCACGAAGCGCCGCGGCGAGGCCTTCGCCCCCGCGACCGCGTCGCGCTGGGCCTGCACGAAGAAGTCGATCGCATGCTGCGGGTAGCCGAACAGCAGCCCCATGCCGCGGTGGCGGTCGAGGTCCGGCAGCCGTTCGACGACCGCGAACACCACCGCCGGGTGGGTGTCCGGTGCCAGGCCGTGCGGCGCGAAGAACGCCGCTTCGCGCGCCAGCAGCGCGGCGACGGCGGCGCGGTCGGCGACGTACGCCTGTGCTGCCCGCTTGCCGTCGTGGACCTGGTGGAACACCAGCACGTCGGCCCACAGCGCCTCGTCGCAGAACTGCGTCAGTTGCGCGCGCACGGCGGCCACTTCGGTGAAGTCCGGCTGGGCGGCGTCGAGCCAGGTCGACCAGAAGCTGCAGCTGACCGGC
>DAIMFJ010000219.1:4681-6454 GCA_036724695.1 Planctomycetota bacterium | reverse complement strand
CGGGCGTGGGGCGGTCGGCTAGCGTGTACTGCGCCTCGCCGTCGAGCGCCTGCTGCCTGCGGCCGGCGACGGCGGCGGCCGCCGGAGCCGGCGCGTAGAGCGTCGCGCGCGGCGCGGCGGACGAGGTCGGCGCCGCGGCACAGGCGGAGACCAGGGCGGCGAACAGGACCAGCAGCGGGGACCAGGGGCGCATCGCGGTATAGAAGCCGCTGGCGGCCAGGGAGTTCCAGGTTCCTCGGCGGGGTCGACCCGGCCCGCGCCCGGGCGGCCGCGGCTGGCGCTCCGGGCGGCGGCCAGTCTGGGAAGGCCACCCCGAGGTTCTGTGGGAAAGCCCTTGCAACGGCCGGCCACGACGCTACCCTCTCCGTCCCCCACTTGTGCCCAGGTGGCGGAATTGGCAGACGCACTAGGTTCAGGTCCTAGCGGGAGTAACATCCCATGGAGGTTCAAGTCCTCTCCTGGGCACCAGTCCTTCCTGCGCGGCTTGCACGCGCGGACAGGGACGGGGCGAACGACGTCCACCCCGGCGCGGCAAACCGCGCTTCGACGCACGACGCAGCCGCGAAGAAGGGGTTGCGAGTGCCGGCCCTACCCTTCGGGTCGGTCGGCCTCCCCCACACCGGCGTTCCCCGCGCCGCGCCCACTCGCTAACCTGCCCGCCCTGTGATGGCCGAACTGCGCAGTGAAGTGAATCGCGACGTCCCGGTGGCGGCCCCCGGCGAGGTCAAGCCGCTGCGGATCGGCCCGATCGAGGTGTTCCCGCCGGTGGTGCTGGCCCCGATGGCGGGGGTGACCAACGCGCCGTTCCGGAGCCTGTGCCGGCGCTTCTCGGCCGATCGCTGCCTGTACGTCAGCGAGATGATCACCGCGCGGGCGTTCGTCGAAGGGCATGCGCGCACGCTGCAGTTGGCGTCGTTCGGCGCCGACGAGCAGCAGAAGAAGAGCATCCAGCTGTACGGCACCAACCCGGCGACGCTCGCCGAGGCGACCCGCGTGCTGGTCGGCGAGTGGGGCGTGCACCACATCGACATGAACTTCGGCTGCCCGGTCCGCAAGGTGACGGCAGCCGGTGGCGGCGCGGCGATCCCGGTCAGGCCGAAGCTGCTCGCGAAGATCGTGCGCAGCGTGGTCGCCGGGGCCGGCGACGTGCCGGTGACGATCAAGTTCCGCAAGGGCATCCACGACGGGTTGTTGACGTTCCTCGACGCCGGCAGGATCGGCGAACAGGAAGGTGCCAAGGCCGTCGCCCTGCACGCGCGCACCGCCGCCCAGCTGTACGCCGGCGAAGCCGACTGGAGTGCGATCGCCGCGCTCAAGCAGCACGTCACCAGCATCCCGGTGCTCGGCAACGGCGACATCTTCGAGTGCTGGGACGCCCTGCGCATGCTGCGCGCCACCGGCTGCGACGGGGTCGTCGTCGGCCGCGGCTGCCTGGGGCGCCCGTGGCTGTTCGGCGAACTGTGCGCCGTGCTCGACGGCCAGGCCCCACCGCCGCCGCCGGCCAGCGGCGCGGTGCTCGAGACGATGCGCGAACATGCGCGGCTGCTGGTCGCGTTCTTCGGCGAGAAGAACGGCATGCAACAGATCCGCAAGTGGACCGGCTGGTACCTGAAGGGCTTCCCGGGCATGAAACGCCAGATGCCGGCCCTGCACATGGTCAAGACGATGGCCGAGTTCGAGGCCCTGCTGGCGCCGCTGCCGCGCGACCTGCCGTTCCCCGAAGTGGCGCTGCGGGCCCGACGCTGCAAGGACGGCGGTATGCAGGAAGTGTCG
>DAIMFJ010000219.1:0-4671 GCA_036724695.1 Planctomycetota bacterium | reverse complement strand
TTGTTGTCCCGCTCCGCGCGCGGAATCGGATAGCAGGTCTGGTTGCCGACCGGCGCGAAGCCAGGCTTCCAGTACGTGCTGCCCGGCACCGGGACGTTGCGCACGGCAGCACCATTGCGGCGCATGTCGCCCACCCGCTTGGCTTCCAGGTAGAACTCGACGGCGCGCTGGTCCTCGAACTCGGCCAGCACTGCTGCATCGCCCGTATCACCGGTATACGGCGGCTGATCGTTGTCCGCGCGGCGAGGATCTGGTCGTCGACGACCCCGAGGCGATGGACGGCGGCTGAGTCGGGATTTTCTCGACCAACCGCGTGCGCGGCGCGCGATCTGGCTCTTGGCCTGGTGTCCACCGACACCACCAAGAGGTTCTCATGCGCCACGCACTCCCCCATCTGCTCGCCCTCGCCACCGGCTCCGGCCTGCTCGCCCAGGGCGGCGACCTGCTCTACACGACCGCCACGCTCGAACAGACCCTGTCGGGCTCCGGCGGCACCGTGTTGCAGACGATCCACCCCAACGATCTGGTCGGCCTGCCGTCGTTCCCGTGCCCGCGGCGGGCCGAGAAGTGGCTGCCGCGCAACGCGTTCATGACGATGGCCGGCGACGAGGACGGCGACGACTCGTACTTCGAACCGACCCTGCTCGGCCGCGTCAACGCGCTGCTCAACACCAGCATGTTCAGTGGCACGATCGGCAACCAGCGCACCGTCTGGTACTCGCCGGGCGCGAACCTGGGCACCACGGTCAGCGGCGCACCCGGCCTGCGCACCGGCGACATCGGCCGCATCGCCCGCACCGGCCTCGGCGACGGCCAGGTCCAGTACTTCATCCGCCAGGAGGCGATCAACAACGCCCTCGGCCTGCCGCTGGCGACGACGATCGACGTCGACGCGGCCGCCTGGAGTCCCAACCACGGCCTGTTCCTGTCGCTGGCGAACGACATCCCGTGCAACCCGTGCGGCGGCCCGGTGCTGCTGCGCGACGGCGACGTGTTCTGCATCCCACCGGGCGCGTATGCGCTGTCGGCGATGCTGACGATCGGTGCCACCGCGCCGAGCAGTGCGGTGGTCGTCTACACCGAAGCGCAGATGGACGCGTTCGTCGCCAATGCCCAGGTCGCCAACCGCTTCGGCGCCTGCGTGCCGGCGGCGATCGACACCACCGCGCTGGAGATCGACTTCTCGGTCGCCGCGTCGCTCGTGCTGCCGGGTTGCACCGGCACACCGGTGATCGTGCCGACGCTGCTGTTCAGCACCGAGTCGCTGACCGGCGGTGCGATCCTGACCACCGCGTTCGGCGGCCAGATCCACAATGCCAGCTGCGGCCCGCTCGGCACCAACTGCGGGGCTGGGCCGACGCTCGGCGACCAGATCGGCCTGCGGCCACCGAGCGCGGCGGTCGGCATCCCGAGCTTCGTCAACGCCCTGGCCTGGTCCCGCCTGTTCACCTACACCGCCGAGTCGCAGGTGCCGCAGATCCCGATCGGCACGCCGGCCCGGATCGACTTCAACACGCCGGGGATCGGGTCGTGGGTGTTCTTGAGCTTCGCGCCGTCGGGCCCAGGCGTCGTGGCACCGTCGGCGGCCTTCCCGTGGGGCCTGCTCGGCTACCCCGACTACTACCCGGTGCCGAACTTCCTGGGCGTGGTGCCCGGCGGTTTCGCGACCTTCGTCAGCCCGCCGATCCCGTTCGCCTGTGACCTGATCTTCCAGGGCGTCACGATCACGACGGCCGGCACGGTCGAAGCCAGCACGCCGACGATGGTCGAGGTGTTCTGAAGAGCCGGCCCGCCGGTGAGCGGGCCGGGCTCAGCAAGCCAACCGCCGGGCGAACTCGGCGAGCACCTCGCCGACCACGTCGAGCGCGGCGAGGTCCGGCCGGTCGTCGCGGGTGAGCAGCTCGAGGGTCTCCTCGGCGCCGTCGCGGAACGCCGCGTCGCACAGCTCGCGCGGGTGGGCCCCCGGTGCGGCGATCGCCATCAGCCCGGCCAGGAGGTTCTGCGCCGACAGCAGCCGGCCGAGGAACGCCCCCACCGGCTCGCCGTCGGTGATCTCCGCGAACGGCAGCGACGCGACGGCTGCCGGGAAACCGAGCACCTGCCGGGTGCGGGCGAGCACCCGTTCGCGCAACAGCCGCAGCCCCAGCGTGCGGCCACCGTGCAGCGACACGGCATCCGCGCTCTGTGCACGGTCCTCCGTATCGCGCTTCGCATCCCTGGCATGCGGATGCTGCGCCGAATACCGGCCATATCCGGCCATTCCCTGGACCGGACTGGCGCTGCGCAGGGTGTCGTCCACGGCGGTGCCTCTGCCTGGATGATCGGCGAAATCGCCACCGGCTTGAGCCGAGGTGCCTCGATCCGGGACACCGGCGCCTGCCCGGCAGCTCGCAAAGCGGGTACTGTTGCGCCGGCCACACCGCCATCGAACGCCCATGCCACACCGCCTCGCCACGCTCGCCCTCTCGACCTCCGCCCTGCTCGCGCAGGGGGACTACGATCTCGACAAACGCACGCCGGGCACGCTCGGCAGCCCGCTGGTCGTCGAGGTGCGCGGCGCGCCGGGCAACACGTTCGGCATCGCGATGCTGGCGTTCACCGGCGGCCCGACCCCGCTGTCGCTGTTCATCCCCGGCGAGACGCGCTCGCTGGCGGTCGGCACCGAGCTGGCGTCGAACTGGTACGCGTTCGGGATCGCCGCGAACGGCACGGCGACCCTGCAGCTCGGCATCCCGGCGAATCCCGCCTACGCCGACCTGCGCCTGTGGTGGCAGACCCTGACGCTGTCGCCGTTCGGCGCGGCGATCGACCAGATCTCCAATCCGGTGCGCACGCAGACCGGGGTGGCCGGCACCAGCCTCCTGGCGCCGGCGTCGCTGCAGTTCGCGCGCGCGTTCGCGGCGGGCTTCTTCGATCGCGACGACGACGGCGGCGCGGGCAACCTGGTCGTCGCCGGCGGCGGCGGCGGCAGCTTGACCGCGGCCACCGGCCTCGACAGCAGCGAGGTGTGGAACTTCCGCACCATGACGGTGACGGCCGGCGCGACGATGGGCACCGCCCGCGCGCTGCACCTCGCCGTGCCGCTGCAGAACGGCAAGGTGTTGCTGGTCGGCGGCGCCGACGACACCGGCACCGTGCTGGCGAGCTGCGAACTGTACGACCCGGCGACCAACGGCTACGCGCCGACCGGCAGCATGAGCACGGCGCGTGTGCTGCACGCGGCCTGCCGCCTCGCCGACGGCCGCGTGATGGTCGCCGGCGGCACGTCGAGCCTGGTCGACACCACGGCCGCGATCACCAACACGCTGAACACGACGCAGTTCTACGACCCGAACACCGGCACGTGGAGCAACGGGCCGAACCTCGGCGGCCGCCGGTTGGCGCCGGCGTTGACGCTGCTGTCGAACAACCAGGTGATGGTGTCGGGTGGCGTCGAGGTCGGGTTGTTCCTCGGCATCCCGGTCTCGGCGGTCAGCACGACCGCCGTGCAGCGCTGGAATCCGGCCACCAACGCCAGGACCAACGGCCCGGCGATGCCGGTGGGCCCCGCCGGCCACCAGTACAACCAGGTCACGCTGGCCGACGGTCGCGTGCTGCTGACCGGCGGCACGTTCGTGCCGAACCTGCTCGGCGCGGCCAATGCGACGCCGGTCGCGGCGGCCGACGTCTACAACCCGACCACCAACAGCTGGCAGAGCACCACGATGGCGAGCCCACGCGCGCTGCACACGGCGACGCGGCTGCCGAACGGCGACGTACTGGTCTGCGGCGGCGCCCAGGGCACGCTGACGGCGCCGAGCAGCATCGACGGCGTCGAACTCTTCTCGGCCAGTGGCAACGGCTGGACGACGCTGCCGAACCTGACCTCGCCGCGCAGCGGCCACGTCGCCGCCGCGTTGCCGGACGGCACGGTGGTGCTGGTCGGCGGCCAGGGTGCGGCGGCGACGCTGACGTCCGTCGAGACCGTGCGGCTGTGAGCCGCGCGGCGCGTCAACGCAGGTCGGCGCGCAGTGCGCTGATCGTCGGGTGCACTTCGGGGTCGGGCAGCACCGCCTCGTCGACGGTCAACGGCCGCACGCCGAGGAACGGCTCGCGCCGCACGCTGCACGCTTCGTAGTCGCACATCGCGCAGTAGTTGCGTTCGCACGGGTCGGTGTGGAAGTCGATCTCGCCGTCGCCCGGCAGTTCGGCGATCACCTGCGCGGCCAGCGTCTCGGCGGCGGTGTGGGCGCGATCGACGGTCCAGAACTCGGGCACGACCAGGTGCGCACTGATGTGCCGGTAGTGGCCCGAACGGATCGCGCGCAGACCGTGGATGCGGATGATGCCGTCGCGCACGCGCGGGCCGAGCATCGCCACCAGCTGGCGAAGCAGTTCGGGGTCCTCGGCATCGAGCAGGGCGGCCGCGGCGCGCCGCACGATGCCGACCCCGGTCCACAGCAGCCAGAACGCCATCAGCCCGGCGACCAGCGGATCGAGCCAGGCGAGGTCGGTGAGCTGCACCAGGAGCAGCCCGACGACCGCGGCGGCACTGGTCCAGAAGTCCGACAGCACGTGGTGGCCGTCGGCTTCGATCGCCGCCGAATGGTGCCGCCGGCCGTAGCGGACCAGCCACCAGCCGAGCGCCCCGTTGGCGACGCCCGCCGCCAAGGTCAGCAGCAGGCCGAGCTC
>DAIMFJ010000218.1:0-8934 GCA_036724695.1 Planctomycetota bacterium | reverse complement strand
GGCGACGGGACCTTCGAGGACACGCTGCAGACCGACTGGCAGAGCCTCTGACGCGAAGTCCGCGGTTTCGCGCCGCGCGGCGGGGATTCGGGGTTTTGGCCCATTCCCGCTCGTGCTACCCTGGGCGGCCCTCCTTCGCGCGATCCTGAGCGCGCCGGGGAGGTTTCCCCACACGCCGAGGACGCGGCCCCGCCGCGCGAACCAGCCAGGACCCAAGGACTCCGCATGCCCAAACAGATCGTCGTGCCGCCGCGCAAGTTCCAGGTTTTCACCCGCCGCGATCTCGATCGGATCCCGCAGCTGCAGAGATTCAGCAGCGACGAGGTCCTGGCCATGCAGGCCGTCGCCTGGGTGTTGCCGTTCCGCGTCAACAGCTACGTCGTCGACGAGCTGATCGACTGGGAGCGCGTGCCGGACGATCCGATCTTCCAGCTGACGTTCCCGCAGCCGGGCATGCTCGCCGACCGCGACCTGGGGCGCATGGTCGCGCTGCTGCGCCGCGAGGCCGGCGACGCCGAATTGCAGGCGGAGGCCAAACGCATCCAGTTGGCGATGAACCCGCATCCGGCTGGCCAGGTCGAGCTGAACGTGCCGCGTCTCGAAGGCGTCGCGCTCGCCGGCATGCAGCACAAGTACCGCGAGACGGTGCTGTACTTCCCGAGCAGCGGCCAGACCTGCCACACCTACTGCACGTATTGCTTCCGCTGGCCGCAGTTCGTCGGCCTCGACGAGCTGAAGTTCGCGGCGAAGGAAGCCGATGCGCTGGCGAACTACCTCCAGCAGCACCCCGAGGTGAACAGCGTGTTGTTCACCGGCGGCGATCCGATGGTCATGAAGACCAAGGTGCTGCGTCGCTACATCGAACCGCTGCTGCGGCCCGAGCTCGACCACATCGTCAGCATCCGGATCGGCACCAAGGCGCCGGCGTACTGGCCGCAGCGCTTCACGACCGACGCCGACGCCGACGACCTGCTGCGCCTGTTCGAGGAAGTGCACGCCTCCGGTCGCCACATGGCGATCATGGCCCACTACAGCCACCCGCGCGAACTCGACACGCCGACCGCGCAGAGTGCCGTCGAGCGCATCCAGAACACCGGTGCGACGGTGCGTTGCCAGGCACCGCTGATCCGCCACGTCAACGACGATGCGCAGGTCTGGGCGGATCTGTGGAAGCGCCAGATCGTGCTCGGTGCGGTGCCCTACTACATGTTCGTCGAGCGCGACACGGGGCCCAAGCAGTACTTCGAGGTGCCGCTGGCCCGCGCCTTCGAGATCTTCACGACCGCCTACCGGCGGGTGTCGGGGCTCGGCCGCACCGTGCGTGGGCCGTCGATGTCGGCGACGCCGGGCAAGGTGCTGGTCGACGGGGTCGCCGAGATCCGCGGCGAGAAGGTGTTCGTGCTGAAGTTCCTCCAGGCCCGCGATCCGGCCTGGGTCAACCAGGTGTTCTTCGCCAAGTACGACGAGAAGGCGACGTGGTTGGACGGGCTGGTGCCTGCCTTCGGCGACAAGCAGTGGTGGTTCCAACCGGCGATCGAGGCGATGAAGAAGCAGGGCTGGCAGCCGTCCTGGGGCGATCGTTCGCGCGTCCGCAAGCGCGTCGCCAGCTTCGGTCACGTCGAATGGGAGTAGACCGGACTCAGGATCCGGGGTCGGCGAGGTGGCTTGGGCGGCGTCGCCGCGCGATACTGCCCGGACCTTGTCCGAGTCCGCTCGTTACGTCCTGATCTCGCCGTGCCGCAACGAGGCCCAGTACATGCGCCGCACGCTCGACAGCGTCGTGGCGCAGAGCGTGCGGCCGACGTTGTGGGTCGTCGTCGACGACGGCTCGACGGATGCCACGCCGCAGATCCTGGCCGAGTACGCCGGCAAGCACGAGTGGATCCGCGTCGTGCGCCGGGAGGATCGCGGACGTCGGTCGGTGGGGCCTGGCGTGATCGAGGCCTTCTACGCCGGCTACGCCACGATCGTGCCTCGCGACTTCGAGTTCGTCTGCAAGCTCGATCTCGATCTGGACTTGCCGCCGCGGTACTTCGAGATCCTGATCGACCGGATGCGGGCCGAACCGCGCCTCGCGTCGTGCAGCGGCAAAGCCTACGTGCAGAAGGGTGATCGGCTGGTCGCCGAGAATCACGGCGACGAAACGTCCCTCGGCATGACGAAGTTCTACCGGGTCGAGGCCTTCGAGGCGATCGGCGGCTTCGTGCGCGAGGTCATGTGGGACGGTATCGACTGCCACGAGGCCCGCCGCCGCGGCTGGAAGGTGTGCAGTTGGGACGAGCCCGCGCTGCGCTTCGAGCACCTGCGGCCGATGGGCTCGAGTCAGACTGGGATCCTGACCGGTCGCATGCGGCACGGTTTCGGCCAGTACTTCATGGGTACCGGCATGCTGTACATGCTCGCCAGCGCCGTGTCGCGCCTCGGCGAGCGGCCGATCGTGCTCGGCAGTCTCGCGATGTTCTGGGGTTGGCTCGGCAGCGCGTTGCGTCGCCGGCGTCGCTACGGGGATGCGGAGTTCCGCAAGTACCTGCGCAGGTACCAGTGGCAGGTGTTGTGCCGTGGCAAGAAGGCGGCGGTGGCGTCCCTGGAGGAGTCGGGAAAATCCGTTTGGCAGGCGTGTAAGTTGCGCTAGCGTCGCCGCTTGGGGCTGGGAATCTCATTGCGGGCGCAGCCAGTTGACGAGTGGCGGCGGCCGAGCTATGATCTATGCGCGAGCAGTCGTAGCTCTTCGTCGCAGCGACTCCTCGAAGTTCACTCCCCCCGACGCACCAAGGTCCCGCAAACATGTTCGCCTCGCTCCTGCTCTCGGCCGTTGCCTCTGTCGCTGCGGTGCCGGTTTCGGCCCCCGTCCTCGTCGAGGTAGCCGTCGCGCTGCCGCAGGATGGTGGCATCCCGAAGCCGGCCACGCCCCCGGGTGGTGGCACCCCGGAGCCGACCACGATGTTGCTCCTCGCCGGTGGCGCCATCGGCTACGGTGCCCTCCGTCTCGCCCGCCGGCGCGGCCAGGGCGACGACGTCGCAAAGTGATGGCGAACTGACGGACGGGACGAGGTGGCGGCGCTCCGGTGCCGCCAGACTCTTCTTGAGGCCGCCCCCGGGCGGCCATCTTCGTTTTTGGTGCGGGTCTCGGATTGCCGAGAAGGTCTGTGGAGTAGCGGGGCGACGCGCGTTGCGCCGGCCTCGCCCTGAAGTCGTCGGCTCGGACGCACATGGTGGGGATCGCGGTGCCTGCGAACTTGCTGCTACGTCGACTGGCGACTGGCCTGGCCTGGGCCGGGTGCCTGCTGTGGTGTTTCGGCGGTGCCATCGCCAACTACCTGCGCGACCAGCACTACCAGGAGCACTTCGTCTACCTCTGGGTGTTCTTCGCGCTGGCGCTGTGGCAGACGCTGCGGGGGCCGTTCCGGCTCCGGTTCGCCCTGGACACCTGGCGGGATCGCTCGGCCGTGGCGTTGACGCTGGCTTCGGCGCTGATGCTGTGGGTCGGCTCCGCGGCGGGCTCGAGCACCAGCCAGCGCATGGCGTTGATGGTGTTCGCCACCGGCGTGGCGTTGCTCGCCGTCGTGCGCTGGACCTGGAAGCGCTGTGTGCTGCACGGTCTGTTGTTGCTGCTGTGTTTCGGGGTGCCCTATTCGATCTTCTTCCCGATCACCTCGAAGCTGCAGTACGGCGTCGCCGAGATCCTGGCGCTGCCTGCCAAGCTCGGCTGGGTCGGCTACGAGATGGTCGGCCACGTGGTCGTCTATCCGCACTACCGCCTGGCGATCACCGCCGATTGCAGTGGCATCGGGCAGCTGCTGACGTTCGTCGGCATCGCCGTGCTCGGAGTGTTGAGTTCGGCGCCGAATCGACCCCGCACCGTGCTCGTGCTGCTGGTCGCCGTGGTGCTCGCCTGGCTGTCGAACGTCGTGCGCGTCGCGTTCTTCGTCTGGTGTGTCGGTCGCGGCTGGACCGCGGTGATCGACGACCCGGACCTGCACGCCGGCCTCGGCTTCCTGACGTTCCTGCCGTTCGTGTCGGCATTGGTCTGGCTGTTGATGCGCACCCACCAACGCCTGCCGGCCACTGCCGACCTGCCGATGGCGGCGGGTCGCTGGCCCCTGTGGGTGTTGCTGGTCCCGTTGGTGGCGGTGGCGGTGGCACCTGGCAGCGAGCGGTCCGAGCTCACCGCGCCGCCGTACTTCGCCCGCCTCGAGCAGCCGCCCGGTCACCAGGTCCTGATGCGCGGCCCCAGCGAGGCGAGTGACAAAGGCGCTTACGACACCCCTTGGCTGGTGAACGCCCGCTTCGTCGACGCCGGGGAACGCACCTTCGACCTCTTCTACTACGCGACCAACACCCGCAGCCAATTGGCGGTGCACAAGATCGCCAACTGCCTCTACGTGCCGGGTGCCCAGGTCCGCTACGAGCCGGCGATCGAAGTCGACGGCTTGCAGTGGTGGCGACTGGCGATCGACGTCGGGGTCCCCGAGCTGTCGACGCAGCTGTATTTCGCGTTCGAGGTCGACGGGCAGCGCTGCGACGACTCGTGGGCGACGTCGTGGCGGGTGTTGCAGAGCCGCATGTTCGGCGGCACTGGCGAAGTGCGCTTGTGGCGCGTGGCCTTCGCTGGGGCGATGCGTGCCCAACCCGACCCGTACGTCGTCGAGGTGCTGACCTGGCTCGGCGGGTTGTCGCGCTGAGAGGCCGAGAAGAAATCATTATACGGCCTCTCAGAAAGCCGATTGGCGGCCGCCTGCGCGGCCGCGCAGAGCCTTCGAGAGGTTTCTCTCTCAGGCTCTGAGCTGGTTGCCGGCGCGGCTGCGCCTACCCGATGCCGAGGATCGAGCGCAGACCTGCCGTCAGGGTGCGCAGTGCCTTGCCGCGGTGGCTCAGGCGGTCCTTGTCGGCGGCGGAAAGCGTCGCGAAGGTCGTGGCCGGGTCCGCGGCGTACTCGGTCGGCACGAAGATCGGGTCGTACCCGAAGCCGCCGCCGCCGCTCGGCACGGTGCGCAGCAGACCCTCGCAGGAGGCCTCGACCGCGAGCAGGACGCCGCCGTCTGGATCGCAGAGGCACAGGCTGCAGACGAAGCGGGCCGAACGCTGCGCGGTGGGTACCTGGGTCAACTCGGCGAGCAGGTGGGCGGTCCGGCCGGCATCGTCGAGGCCTGGGCCGCCGTAGCGGGCGGACCGCACGCCCGGGCGGCCGTCGAGGGCGTCGACGCACAATCCGCTGTCGTCGCCGAGCGCCAGGTCGCCGGCCAGGCGGGCCAGTAGTTCCGCCTTCTTGCGCGCATTGCCGGCGAAGTCCGGTTGGTCCTCGACAGGGTCGAAGGGAACGCCGAGCTCGCTGGGGAGGTGTAGCTGCACCGGCAATCCGGCCAGCATTCGTTCCAACTCGGCGCGCTTCTTCGGGTTGTTGGAGGCGATCCACAGGTCCAGCATGGTCGCAGCGTACCTGTCTGGAAGTCGGAAACTCCAGGGATGCGTGCCGTTACGCTTCTGCGCAAGGCGGCGCAAAAAATGTGGCCGCGCAGTGAACTTTCACGTTGCCTGCAAACGTCCAAGTGCGCCCCTCGGATTTGCCACCCGGCAACTTCCGTGGACCGTAAGTCGTGAATTGTCCAGAGTTTGCCAAATGTCCCCGCAGGGGCTTCCCAGGCCAACCCTGACCGCGCACGTTCTTGCACGTCCCTGTTCTCCCCCTTTCCCCTGGAAACGATCATGCAGAAGCTCTCGATGGCCTTCGCCCTGCTCGGCTTCGCTGCCGCAGTGGCTGCCCAGAACCCCAATTGCAACGGCGCACCGCCCGCCCAGTCGTTGCAGACCCGCGATCCGTTCGCGATCAACTTCTACATCGGCTCGGGCACCAGCAGCGTCAACATGTTCTTCGACGCGAACGTGCAGACGCCGGTGACGATCAACAGCATCGACACGTTCACCTACGACCAGGGTGTCGGCAACCCGGTCGTGCCGAACCAGATCGGCAACACCGCGACGGGCAACATCTGGACCTGCCCGATCACCCGCGTCGGCAACGAGTTGCTGGTGCCGGATCCGAACGCCGCGACGCCGTCGCCATGGATCCTGATGGGTTCGGGCACGATCACCGTGACCGCGTACCCGGCGACGTCGCCGGTCGTGTTCACGACCCCCGTCGCGATGCCTTCGGGCGCGTACGGCGTGTGCATCGAGATCGCAGCCCCGCAAGGCTCGCAGCCCAACCCCGTGTTCGGCCTGCACACGCTGATCGGCAACCAGCTCAACCCGCCATACGTCGCGCAGGACTCCTTCCTGACGCTGACCAACCAGGCCATCCAGAACACCGGTTGGCGCGACGTCGCTGGTGCGTGGATCACGCCGACGGCGGCGCTGAACACCTACGACGTCTGCGTGCGCCTCAACTACACGCCCGACCCGCAGGCCGCCTTGTTCACCACGCTCGGTGAAGGCTGCTACTTCCGCGCGCGCGGCTTCTACGAGAACCACCCAGGTGGCGCGGGCACGTACGACCTCGCGAACTCTGCCGTCCAGATGATCCCGCTCGGCGCGAACTACCTGGTCGTGTCGCAGCCCTCGACCCCGATCGCCCTGCCGAGCAGCACCGCGCTGACGGCCACGCCGGCCGCCTCGGGCTCGTCGGGCTGGGACGACGGCCTGTCGGCCCCGATCACGCTGCCCTTCACGTTCCCGTTCCCGAACGGCAGCACCAACACGATCACGGTCAGCGGCAACGGCTTCGTCTACCTGGCCTCGTTCGCCTCGACCGACTACGGCTTCGTCGGCGCGCCGTACGGCTCGCTGCTCGGCTGGAAGGACGGCCCGCCCCGCATCGCCGGGTTCTACAGCGACATGGACGCCGACCCGGCCACCGGCGCCGGCGGCATCTACTACGACGTCGATCCGTCGGGTCTGTCGGCCACGGTGACGTTCTACGACGTGCCGGAGTGGCCGCTGGCCACGACCGTCGGTCGCAACACGTTCTCGATCACGCTGCACGCGACCGGCCAGGTCGACATCAACTACAACAGCCTCGCCACGCACGTCGCGGCCAACAACGCCCTGATCGGCTTCTCGGAAGGCAATGCCAACCGTCTGCCGAACCCGCAGGACCTGTCGGGCACGATGCCGTTCCAGAGCGGTGACGGCGCGATCCCGCCGATCCTCGGCATGAGCGCTCGTCCGGTGCTCGGCACCAACCCGAAGTTCGTCACCACGAACATCACCTCGGGCACGTTCGCGCAGATCCTGATCCTGGGCCTGTCGGGCCTGAACACGCCGGTCGACCTGTCGATCTACGGCATGCCGGGCTGCAACCAGTACATCAACCCGTTCTCGTCGATGGCGAACTTCCTGACCCCGAACAACACGTTCGAGCAGACGATCGTCATCCCGGCGAACCCGGCGTTCATCAACCTGCAGTACTTCGTGCAGGCCGCCCCGCTGACCGCGGGCCTGAACAGCGCTGGCATCCTGACCTCGAACGGTCTGTGCGCCAAGATCGGCCTCTGAGCCGAATCGCCGCGCGGTAGCTCCTCGGGGCTGCCGCTGACGCGCCGAAGCCGTGTCCGCGCTGCGGACACGGCTTCGTGCATTCTGGGGCCGACTGCGCGGGCCGATGGCGCGGGTGGCGCCGGCGTCGCTCAGCTGTCCAGACCGAGCGCCTGGTTCTGCAACGTGCGGATGCGGTTGCAGCCGTCCTGGGCCAGCGTCAGCATGCGCTGGAACTCGTCCATCGAGTACGGCCGCCGTTCGGCCGCGCCTTGCACCTCGATCAGTCGGCCATCGCTGGCGCAGACCACGTTGAGGTCGACGTCGGCCGAACTGTCCTCCTGGTAGTCGAGGTCGAGCACGGCCTCGCCCTGCACGAGCCCGACGCTCACCGCCGAGACCATGCCGCGCAGCGGCCACTTCGGCAGCTGGCGCTGTTCCTCCATCCACAGCAGCGCGTCGTAGAGCGCCACCAGGGCACCGTTGATCGCCGTCGTGCGCGTGCCGCCGTCGGCCGACAGCACGTCACAGTCGACCCACAGCGTCACCTCGGGCAACACCGACAGGTCGATCGCGCAGCGCAGCGTGCGGCCGATCAGTCGTTGGATCTCGAAGCTGCGGCCGTCGAGTGGTCGACCGGTGCGGCCTTCGCGCGGCTTGCGCGGCCGGCCCGAACTCGGCAGCATCGAGTACTCGGCGGTCAGCCAACCGCCCGGGGTGCGGTTGTACATCCACTGCGGCACCTGGTCCTGGATGCTGACCGTGCACAGCACGACGGTCTTGCCGCATTCGGCGAGCACCGAGCCGGGGGCATCGGTGAAGGAACGGGTGAACTTGATCGGCCGGAACTGGTCCGGCGCGCGGTTGTTCTTGCGAGCCAGGGGGAACTCCTGCGGTCGGCGACGCAGCGCGAGGGCGCTGGGGCGCGGGGAAAGACTGCCAGCCTAGCGCGCCGCCAGGGCCAGGGCGAGGGCTTCGCGCAGCTCGGGCACGCCGAACGGCTTGGGCAGGCTGTGCACGGTGGGAAAGGCGGCGAGTTCGGCCGTCGCGGTGTCGAGCACGAAGATCTTCAGGTCGGGGGCGACCGCCAGGACGGCGGTGGCCAGGGCCTCCTGGCCGGCGAGCCGCCGCGGATGGTCGACGACCAGCAGCTCGAAGCGTTCGGGCGTGGTCTCCAGGAACGCCCGCGCCGAGGCGCTGTCGGCGCAGGCGAACACCGCCCGTCCGGAGGCCTTGAGTTCGCGCGCGACCATCGCCCGCAGCGTCGGATCGGGTTCGAGCAACAGCGCGCCACCGAAGCCGTGGGCGACCGGGGGTGGAATCGGCGAGGTCTCGGCGGTGGCCGGCGGCGGGGTGGGCGCCGGCGCCGGCTCCGGTGCGGTGGGGGCGGCCGGATCCGGTGGCGCCGCGGCTGGCGCGCGCTCCTTCGCCGGCAGCACCACCAGGGCGCGCACCACGCGGCCC
>DAIMFJ010000217.1:0-9048 GCA_036724695.1 Planctomycetota bacterium | reverse complement strand
CCAGGGTCTTGCCGATGCGCGGCACGTCGTGCGGGATCAGCCGGGTGGCGGGGCGGGTGCCGGCGCAGCCGTTGGCGAAGGTGATGTAGGTGCTGCGTGGGCCGTAGATCGCGGAGCACTGGCTACCGTTGCCGACGCCTGCGTCGACCCCGTAGCAGGACATGCCGGGCGGGATGGGGGGGATGCGATCTTGGAGCCACTGGTCGTTGCCCCAGTGCACCAAGGTGCCGTCGGAGCGTCGGGCGAGCACGAATGCATCGCCACTGACGATGTCGACATAGACGACGCCGGGGGGCAGTGGCGGAGGCGCAGTCGTGCCGGTGCCGTTGGCACCGATCACGCCACCCCACTGCAGGATGTTCCCATCGGTCAGCAGACCCACTCCATGACCAGCTCCGGCAACCCCCTTGCGGTAGCCGGTCCCAGGTGGAGCGGGTGGAATGGTGAAACGGCCATTGTTGTTGAAACCGAATCCGACCAAGACGCCATCGGAACGGGTGCAGAGGTTGCCGAGAGTGGTTGCCACGACCTCGACGTAGCGAACACCCGCGGGCGGGGGTGTCGGTGGTGACGCCGGCGACCCCGAGTTGCCGATCTGGATCGCCATGCCGTCGGATCGCAACGCGATCGAGTGCCGGTAGGTGGCGTCGACCTTGGTGTAGGTCATGCCGGTCGGCAGCCATGGCACCTGCAGTTGGCCGGCTGAGTTGTCGCCCCATGCAGCCAAACCGCCATCAGAGCGAATGGCAACGTTGTGGGCGTATCCAGCGACCGTTGCCGTGTAACGCATGCCGGGTGGCAGCGCAGGAACTACGGAAAGGCCCAGACTCGAAGTTCCGAATGGCACGACAGTACCTCTATCGGTCAATGTCGTTCCATGGCCAGCGTCGGCGGAGGCGCTCAGCAGTCGGGTGCCTTGGCTCTGAGGGGGTAGAGGAACGGCGAATCCGGTGCCTGTTCCCCAGCTCGTGATCGTGCCATCGGATCGGAGCGCCATGCCGAACTCGAAGCCACCTTCAACCTGCTGATATGTAATCCCGGGGGGTGGTTGTGGAATGGTAGCCTGGCCGCGCGAATTGTACCCCCAGCCGATCCAGGATCCATCGGAGCGCTCGCCGTAGCTGGTGTAGGCACCAGCACCGATGCCAGTATAGACAGTGCCAGGAGGAAGAGTCGGCACGGTCATCTGACCGACTGTGTTGGACCATCCAATGGCGTCAATATGACCGTCGGAGCGGAGGAGTAGGAAGTGGTTGAGGCCAGCCGCGATGTCTATGATTGTGACTCCGGGTGGTGGCGTCGGCACCGTGGGCGGGCCTAGGCCCCAAGTATAAGCCTGGCCATTGAGATCCAACGCAGCGAATACACCGTTGGCTGCGACGACCTTGTGAAATCCACTTCCAGCGGGCGGCGAGGGTGGGTTGTAAGCGGGTATGTATGCGTCCTGGCCCCATACCTCGATATGGCCATCAGAACGCAGCGCCGCGGCGGTCCATGCCGAGACGGCTACGCTCGTGTAGGTGACTCCGGGGGGCAATTGGGGTGGTGGGTAGATCGCCTGGGGGTACCCATCCCACTGTTCCAGCAGCCCATCCGATCGGACTGCCACGAACAACCCGTTGGGGCCAATCGAGCATTGCACATAACGGACGCCGGAGGGGAGTGTTGGAGGCGGCGGGGCGAGGTAACCACCTGCGAATGCGGTTCCGTCAGGGCGAATCAAGACAGCCATGTCGAGGTGAGCCGTGATCTGGGAGTATGTCCCCCCAGACGCTCGGGAATCGAAGTTCGATGCCCCCCAACCCACCAAGTATGGCTCCGTCTGCGCACGGCCCCCCGTCGGGGACAGAAGTGCGCACACGATCCAAAAGCCCCGTTGAAGGTACAGGATTGAGCGGGAGGGCATCGAAGCTCCTTGGCGATCTCAGTAGGCGAAGATCAGGGCTGGACTGGCGACGAACGGCACCGGTCCGGTCAACCCGGCGAAGAACTGCAGCGTGATGGCGTAGGAGCCGACGGGCAGACTGCCCAAGCCGTGCGAGCTCGGCGGGAACTCTCGGTATGCAAGGATCATGTCCACCCGGTCCAGGACCATAGCAGGACCGCACTTGCCGGTAACCGGCAGATCTGCCCATCCTGCTGCCGCCTCGGCCTGATGTCAGGGGGCGCCTGGAACTCGGAGCAGCGCAACAGGGGTGCGGTGGTACCCTGCGACCTGCCATGTGCCGTTCGTTGCTCCGAGTCCTGCCTCCCGCCCGGTCCACGGCCCTGCTGCTCGCCACCCTCGCAGCCTGCACCTCCGAGCCCACCCGCGCGCCCGCCACACTGCATTTCGGGGTCGTCCAGGAAGTGATGCGCGACGGCAGGACCGAGGCTCGTGCGGCGTTGCAGCAGTTTACGAGCCCGGGCTGGTATGCGGTCGGCGCGGTTGCCGGGCTGCAGGGGGAGATCCTGATCGACGACGGCGAGGCCCTGGTGGCGCGGACGGCGGCGACGGTGGTCGAACCGGCGGCTCCCGGCGATCAAGCGACCCTGCTGACCGCCGCCCAGGTCCCGGCGTGGCGCGAGTTCGTCGTCGATCGGGCGATCGATCTCGACGATCTGCCCGAGCTGCTTCTCGCCCAGGTGCCGGCGGTGGCGAGTGCGACCACGCCGTTGCCGTTCCTGGTCGAAGGAACGATGACCGAACTCGAACTGCACGTCGTGCGTGGTTCGTGCCCGCACGGCGCGCCAAAACCCGGCACCCAGCCGGCGGATCGTTGGTCGATCCCCGTGGGGCAGGAAGCGAGCGTCAAGCTGGTCGGTTTCTTCGTTCGTGGCCAGGAGGGGGTGATGACTCACCATGGTTCGACGCTGCACGTGCATGCGCATGTCACTGCGCCACAGCGCGCGATGGGCCACGTCGATGCCGGCCGGTTTGCGGCCGGCGTCAAGGTGCGGGTGCCGGCCGGGTCGTGAGGTAGGGCGGCGCCATCCCGCGGTGGGGTGGGCGAAGCTGCAGCCAGGATTGGCAGCTGTCGTAACGGCCTCGCCCCTCAATCCAGATGCGCGCGGTCCGAATCGCCCATCTCGACCTTGCCGGCCGGGAAGTACTCCCGCCAACGGCGTTCGACCAGCCGCCGCGTGTCCGGATCGCAGAACAGCTCCTTGGGATAGTTCGGCTTCATGCGCGCGTCGATCACGATCGGCGGCGTGTAGACCGCCGTGTTGCGCACCAGTTCGGCGTGCCGGCTGTGCAGGTCGGCGGCTGGTTCGAAGCGTGTGAACGTCGTCCACAGGAAGTTCATTGCCGAACGGCTCGCCTGGGCCGCGTCGTCGACCAGGACGACCAGCGGCCAATCGGCGAGGGCGGGTTGTCTGGCCAGCGTGCTCGCGGCGTGCGGGTCGGCTGCGTAGGACGGGCCGTCGACGACGAGGCACCCGGGGCAGAAGACGGCGGCTCGCGCGAAGGGTGCGGGCAGCGCACCCGAGAATTCGCCCGGCAGCGTGCGGCGGGGTTCGCCGAGGCCGAGCAGGACGCCTTTGCTGCCCTTGTTGACGGCTGGGCCGGCATAGTCGAGCGTGTCCATCGACAGACTGCCGAACACATACAGATCGCTGCGGAAATCGGCCCGCGCCAACACGTGCGTCAGGGTGGCGCGGAAATCCCTGAGGTCGACCCGCCGGTCGGTCAACAGCAGGAACTTGGTCAGGCTCAATTGCCCTTCGCCGAGGATCCGGAAGGCGCTCTGCATCGCCTCTCGCCCGTAGCGTTCTTGGACGACGGCTGCGGACAGCGAGTGGTAGCCGGTCTCGCCGTAGGACCACAGGTCGAGCACCGACGGCATCGCCACCTTGGCGAGCGGCAGCAGCAGGTCCTGCAGGTAGTCGCCGAGGAAGAAATCCTCCTGCCGTGGTTTGCCGACCACCGTCGCGCACAGGATCGGGTCCTGGCGGTGCAGCAGCGCCTTGGCGCGCAACAGCGGATAGTCGTGCTGCAAGGAGTAGTAGCCGTAATGGTCGCCGAACGGCCCTTCCGGCCGCCGTTCGCCGGGCCGGACTTCGCCGACGATCGTGAACTCGGCGTCGGCGAACAACGGCAGGGGCGAGTGGGGGCTCCGGGTCGTGCGCAGTCGCTGGCCGAGCAGCAGCGAGGTCAGCAGCACCTCGGGCACGTTCTCGGGCAAGGGCGCGATCGCCGACAGGATCAGGGCGGGGGGGCCGCCGATCGTCACGTGCACCGGCATCGGCCGGCCGAGCTGTTCGTAGGCGGCGAGGTGGAAGCCGCCGCCCTTGCCGATCTGCACGTGCAGACCGGTGGTGTCGTCGTCGAAGCGCTGGATCCGGTACATGCCGAGGTTGCTGCCGAGCCCGGCCGGGTGCTCGGTGTAGACCAGCGGCAAGGTCACGAACGGTCCGCCGTCCTCGCTCCAGGTGCGCAGCAGCGGCAGCCGCGACAGCTGCGGCGGCGTGTCCTGGCAGGCCAGCAGCGGGGCGTTGCGCACGGTCTTGCGGCCGACCTTGAGCAGCGAGCCGAGCAGGTCGCGGTGTTGCCACAGCTTGCCGAGGCTCGGTGGCAACAGCGTGTGCGGCGCGGCGGCGAGTTGCTGGACCAGCACTTCGGGCCGCGGTCCGAACGCCAGTTGCACGCGCCGCTGCGTGCCGAACAGGTTGGTGACCGCCGGCCACGGCGAGCCCTTGACGCGTCGGAACAGCAGGGCCGGCCCGCCGGCGGCGATCACCCGGCGGTGGATCTCGGCGGCTTCCAGGTCGGGATCGACTTCGGCGTCGATCTCGACCAGTTCGCCGTGCTGGCGCAGCACGGCGAGGAACGTGCGCAGGTCGGTGAGGGGGCTCGTCATCGCGGGTCGGAAGGAGGCGTGGTGGGCCACAGGAACTCGCGCACGATCGCCGCACTGCGGCCAGTGGCGCCGGCTGCGCCCAGGCGCACGCGCAACGCCGCGAGGTCGGCGATCGCCTGCGTGCGCGCGTCGCCGTCGCGCCACAGCCGTTCGGCGGCGTCACCGACCGTTTGCCAGCCGCTCGGGCCGCGGAAGCAGAATTCGTCGACGATGCGGCGGCCCATCGCCAGGTTGGCGGGCGCGATCCACGGCACGCTGAGCAGGAAATGGAAGGCGAACGAGTTCATCGCACCCTGGCGTTGGTAGACGACGATCGTCGGGTTGCCGTACAGACAGGCCTCGAGCGAACCGGTACCCGACTTGGCGAGCACCAGCCGCGCGCCGGCCAGCCAGGTGGCGATCGGTCCTTCGTGGTGTTCGACGAAGTCGGCGCCGATGGATGCAAGCGACTCGCGCAGCAGCTGTGTGCGGCGCGGGTCCTTGTGCGGCAGCACGACGCGCAGGTCCGGGGTCGCTTGCCGCAGGCGCCGCGCCACGTCGACCATGCCGGCCAGATTGGCCGCGATCTCGGCGCGCCGGCTGCCGGGCAGCAAGACCAGCGTCGGCCGGCTGCGCACCGCGGCGGCGGCCGTCTCGTCGACCGGGTGCGCGGCGAGTTCGTCGAGCACCGGATGGCCGATGTAGGCCGCCGGGATCCGGAAGCGACGGAAGAACGCCGGCTCGAACGGCAGGATCGTCAGGGAACCGTCGACGGCGCGCCGGTAGCGGCGCATGCGCCACGGACCCCACGCCCAGTACTGCGGGGCCACGTAGTGCAACACCGGGATGCCGCGCCGTTTGGCCGCTTTGGCCATCACCACGTGCAGGCCCGGATAGTCGACCAGGACGACCAGGTCCGGCGGGTCGTCCCGCAGGAGGCGCAGGTAGGACGCGAACGCGCGCACGATCAGCGGCAGCTGCTCGAGCACGCCGCCGATGCCCATCACCGCGTGTTCGCTGAGCGAGAAGCGCAGCGTCGCCCCGGCGGCGGCGAGTTCGTGGCCGCCGAAGGCACTGGCGCGCAGGTTGCGGCCGTCGGCGCGCAGGGCCTGCAGCAGCCGCGCCGCGTGGCCTTCGCCGCTGGCTTCGCCGGCCGACAGGAACAGGTGGGGAATCGGCCCGCGGTGGGCGCGCCGCCGCGCGTAGAAGGCCGCCAGTTCGGCGGCGGGGTCGGCGGGTGGCGCGGCGGCGACACCGTCGAGCACTTCCTGGGCGACCTGCCGCCAATGGCGCCGGAACGGCAGGTAGGCGAGAACGCGCAGCGGCGTCGCCAATGCGCGCAGCAGCTCGCGCAGCAGGGTCGTGGCGACGATCACCCAGAGCATCAAGACGGCCTCACAGTTCGGCCTTGCGCAGTTCGCGCCACGCCAGCAGGTAGAGGGCGAGGTTGGCCAGCAGCAGCCAACTGGTCAGGCCCTCGTGGTGCCAGGGATCGAACATCTGCCAGGGCCCGCGGTTGCCGGCCATGATCGGCCCGTACCAGTCGAAGTCCGACAGCCGGAACAACGAACCGAGCCGGACCACCGGGATGAAGTAGATCGCCAGGTTGACGACCACGAAGCCGCCGACCCAGAACGCGGCGTGCGCCTGCACGCGGCAGCGGATCGAGGCCAGCACCGTCAACAGGAACACCAACAGCACGAACAGTGCGTTGTGCACGCTGCACCACAGGACGCGGTCGATCGGCAGCCCAAAGCCGATGCGTTCGGACAGCGGCACCGCCAGCACGCTGGCGACGAAGATCGGGATCGCGATCGCCAACGTGCACGGCCAGAACTTGTGCCACAGGATCGAGGCCCGGGAGATCGGCCGGCTGAGCAGGAACTCGAACGTCATCGCCTCGCGTTCGCGCGCGAACAAGCCGGTGCCGAGCAGCCCCGCCGCGGCGATGCCGGCGACGTTGGCACCCTTGAAGAACAGCTGCAGCGCCATGTAGTTGAGGTACGCGAAGTCCTCGTCCGGATTGCGCAGCGCGTCCATCGCCCGGCGCAGGAAGTCGCCCATGCTGCCGACCGCCGTGGCCATCGCCGACGGCCGCTGCAGGTCGGCGTACAGGTCCGGCCAGACCAGCACCGCCGGCACCATCATCAGCGCCAGGATCGCCAGGTAGACCAGCGTCATGAAGCGCACTTCGCGCCAGGTCTTCATGGCGATCATGCCTGGACCTCCGGAGCGGCTTCGAGCAACTGCTGGTAGAGTTCTTCGAGGCGCACGACGCCGAGTTCGGCGCCGAGCAGGCGCTCGGCTGGCAACAGCCGCAGCGCGTCGAGCGGCGGCAGGTCGGTCTCGACCAGCAGCAGGTCGTCGCTCTCCTTCTGCAGGAGGCGCAGTTCGGCCGGCAGCGGCGTGCCCGGCGCGAGCCGCAGGCGCAGCCGATGGGCCAGGCGCTCGCGCGCTTTCGCCAGCGCCTGGGCCGGCACGATGCGGCCACCGACCACGAACTCGGTGCGGTCGGCGAGGGTCTCGACCTCGGAGAGGTGGTGCGACGACAGCACGATCGTCTTGCCGCGGCTGCGCAACGTGCGCAGCACGTCGCGCAGGAAGAAGCGCACCGTCGCGTCGAGCGCGCGGTCGGGTTCGTCGAGCAGGTAGACGTCGAGGTCGGGACCGAGCGTGGCGAGGATCGCCAGCTTCTGCTTCATGCCGGCACTGTAGGTGCGCACCCGGCGCTCGAGCGGCAGTGCGAACCCGGCGGTCAGTTCGGCGAGCACGTCCGGCTGGCGCTGCGGGTGGAAACCGAGTGCGAAGTCGAGGAACTGCCGGCCGGTCATCTGCTGGTAGACCGAGGTCTCGCCGGGCAGGTAGGCGACGCGGCGGCGCACCGCGACCGGTTCGCGGGCCGGGTCGATGCCGAGCACCCGCACCTCGCCACGGTCGGGCTGCACGAGGCCGCACAGGCAGCGCAGCAAGGTCGACTTGCCAGCCCCGTTCGGGCCGATCAGGCCGAGCAGTTCGCCGGTCCGGACCTCGAGGTCCAGGCCGGCCAGGGCGGTGCGCGCGCCGAACGTGCGGCACAAGCCGCGCACGACGATCGCCGGGGTGCTGCTCATCGCACCTCGCGCAGGAAGTTGGCGAGCAGCAACAGGCCGTGCTCGGTCCGGAACGACTCGGGATGGAATTGCACGCCGTAGGTCGGGTGGTCTTGGTGTTGCAGCGCCATGCAGGCGCCGCCGTCGGTGTGCGCGGTGGCCTGCAACTCGGGCGGCAGGTCCTGCACGTACAGGGAGTGGTAGCGGCAGGCGTGCAGCGGATCGGGCAGACCGGCGAACAGCCCGGTGCCGTCGTGCCGCACCGGGCTGGTGCGGCCGTGCACCGGCTGGCCGCGCGCGACCTTGGCGCCGAACGCGGCGCCGATCGCCTGATGGCCGAGGCACACGCCGAGGATCGGCCGCTGGCCGGACCAGTGCTGCACGGCGGCGACCGAGATGCCGGCGTCTTCGGGCCGGCCCGGGCCGGGCGACAGCACCAGGGCCCGGCAGTTGCCGGCGGCGGCGACGTCGATTCGGTCGCTGCGGACCACCGCCACCTCGGCACCGAGCTGGCCGAACGCCTGGGCGAGGTTCCAGACGAAGGAATCCTGGTTGTCGAGCAGGAGGATCAACGGGCCGACAGAGTATCGTGGCCGGCCGCGATGAACATCCTGATCGTCGGTCTGGGCGAGGTTGGCTCGTACCTGGCCAAGGTGCTGTCGACCGAAGGCCACAACATCACCGTGGTCGACCCCGACCTGCAGCGCATGCGGCGCACCGCCGACCTGCTGGACGTCACCGCAGTGCACGGCGACGGCTCCCGGCCGGACGTGCTCGACCGCGCCGAGGCCGACAATGCCGACCTCCTGCTGGCGGTGTCCAACGACGACCGCGTCAACATGCTGACCTGCCTGTTCGGCAAACGCATGGGCGCGAAGAAGACCGTGCTGCGGTTGCGCGACACCTCGGCGGTACGGCGTTCGAAGACGTTCTTCCGCAAGAACCTCGGCTACGACCTGTTGCTGTCGCTCGACGACCTCGCCGCCGAGGAGGTCCAGAAGACCGTGCGGCAGTCCTCGGCGCTCGGCGTCGTGAACTTCGCCGAAGGCAAGGTGCAACTGCGGCGTTTCAAGCTCGCCGAAGGCCACCCGTTCGTCGGCAAGCAGCTCAAGGACCTGAAGATCCCGGCCGGCATGCTG
>DAIMFJ010000216.1:8783-9087 GCA_036724695.1 Planctomycetota bacterium | reverse complement strand
CATGCCCGGTGCGCCGCCGCTGCCGGCCGGCCGGCCGCTGGTCGCCAACTTCGCCGAACTGGCACCGGACGGCGAACTGTTCCTGGTCGACGAGTGGCGCGCCGCGATGGACGCCGTGCTGCGGCGCGACGGTGCCGGGTTGCTCGGCTACGGCCATGCGACGCAGGGGCACGCCGAGCTGCGGGCGCTGCTCGCCGAACGGTGGCACGACGAACTGCGGCCGGTGTGCGCCGACGACGTGCTGGTCACCGCCGGCGCGCAGCAGGCCCTGGACCTGGTGCTGCGCACCTTCTGCGGGCCGGGC
>DAIMFJ010000216.1:7342-8773 GCA_036724695.1 Planctomycetota bacterium | reverse complement strand
GTGATCGTCACCACGCCGTCGTACCACCAGATGTCGGGGCTGCTGCGCGCGCACGGCCTCGAGGTCACCGCGGTGCCGTTCGGGGCCGATGGCCTCGACCTCGACCGGCTCGCGCAGGCGCTGCGCCGACCGAACGTGCGGCTCCTGTACCTGATGCCGACGTTCCACAACCCGACCGGGCGCACGCTGACGCTCGAGCAGCGGCTGGCGTTGGTGCGCCTGCTCGCCGACACCGACGTGCCGGTGGTCGAGGACGAGTTCCAGGCGGCGTTGCGCTACCGCGGCGCGCCGCTGCCGAGCCTGCGCGCGCTCGACGAACGCGGCCTGACGGTCACCGTCGCGACGGCCAGCAAGGACCTGTTCCCGGCCTTGCGGCTCGGCTGGGTGATGGGCGGTGCGACGGTGCTCGGCCCGATGGCGGCCGTCAAGCGCTTCATGGACCTCGAGACCAGCGGCCTCCTGCAGGCGGCGCTGGTCGAGTTCGTGCGGCGCGGCAGCCTGGACCGCCATCTGACGGCGCTGCGCGACGAGCTGCGCGTGCGCCACGCTGCGCTGCAGACCGCCTGCGCGCGCCACCTGCCGGCGCCGGCCACCGTCACCGATCCCGACGGCGGCTTCGTCGCGTGGCTCGAACTGCCCGAGCCCGGCCAGGGCGACCAGCTCGCCGAACTGGCGCTGGACCGCGGCGTGCGCGTGCTGCCGGGCCGCGTCTTCGACCTGCACGGCCGGCCGTCGCGCGGCGTGCGGTTGTCCTTGACGCGCGCCGACGCGCCGCAGATCGCCGCCGGCATCGCCGCGCTCGGCGACTGCGTGCGCCTGCTGGCTGGCAGCTCCGCGACAGCGCGACCGTTCCTCTGACCTACCGACCGATCCTCCGAACGACCATCCCCACCCGAGTGCTCACCATGGCCAAGAAGTCCGCAGTCCAGAAGAAGTCCAAGCCCAAGTCGAACGCCGTGCCCGGTTTCTCCGCCGAGGAACTGGTCAGCAAGATCGGTTTCTGCGAGCAGCTCAAGGGCGGCGTGATCATGGACGTCATCGACGTCGAGCAGGCCAGGATCGCCGAGGCGGCGGGGGCGTGCGCGGTGATGGCGCTCGAGCGCGTGCCGGCCGACATCCGCAAGCACGGTGGCGTCGCGCGCGCCAGCGATCCGGGCATGATCGCGGCGATCCAGAAGGCGGTCAGTATCCCGGTGATGGCGAAGGTGCGCATCGGCCACTTCGTCGAAGCGCAGATGCTCGAGGCGATGGAGGTCGACTGCATCGACGAGAGCGAGGTGCTGACGCCGGCCGACGAGGAGTTCCAGATCGACAAGCGCGGCTTCCGGACGCCGTTCGTGTGTGGTTGTCGCGATCTCGGCGAGGCGCTGCGGCGCATCCACGAAGGTGCGGCGATGATCCGCACCAAGGGCGAGGCCGGCACCGGCAACG
>DAIMFJ010000216.1:0-7332 GCA_036724695.1 Planctomycetota bacterium | reverse complement strand
AACGACGTCGAGGCGGTGCGGCACATGCGCGCGCTGATGGTCGGCATCAAGGCGCTGGCCGGCGCCAACGGCAATCAGCTCAAGGACGCCGCCAAGGCGATGCGCGTGCCGGTCGAGCTGGTGGCCTGGGTCGCCGAGCACCAGAAACTGCCGGTGCCGAACTTCTCGGCCGGTGGCGTCGCGACGCCCGCCGACGCGGCGCTGATGATGCAGCTCGGCGCCGAGGCGGTGTTCGTCGGTTCGGGCATCTTCAAGTCGGGCGACCCCGAGAAGCGCGCCAAGGCGATCGTGCGGGCGGTGACGCACTTCCGCGATCCGAAGGTGCTCGTCGAGGTGTCGACGGGGCTCGGCGAACCGATGGTCGGCATCGACATCCACAAGCTCGGCGCCGAGGAGCGCCTGGCCGGCCGTGGCATCTGAACGGACCCGCGCGTCGGCACCGCTGGTCGGTGTGTTGGCACTGCAAGGCGACTTCGCCGACCACGAAGCGGCGTTGCAGGCGCAGGGTCTGCGCACCCGGCAGGTGCGCACCGAAGCGCAGCTCGACGGGCTCGATGGCCTCGTGCTACCGGGCGGCGAGAGCACGACGATGCTGAAGTTGCTCGACGTCGAAGGGCTGTGGGCCCCGCTGCAGCGCGCGTTGACCTCGGGAGCGCCGGTGTTCGCGACCTGTGCGGGCATGATCCTGCTCGCCGAGGAGGTCGCCAATCCGAGCCAGCGCAGCTTCGGCATCCTGCCGATCACGGTGGTGCGCAACGGCTATGGGCGGCAGTTCCACTCGGGCACGTTCCCGCTGGTGGTGGCCGAGGGCGAAGAACCGATGGACGGCACGTTCATCCGGGCGCCGCGCATCACGCGGGTCGGGGCCGGCTGCGCAGTGCTGGCGCGGCGCGGCGACGATCCGGTGCTGGTGCAGCATCGGCATGTCCTGGCGGCATGTTTCCATCCAGAACTGCAAGACGACCATCCGGTTTGTCGGCGATTCGCGGCGATGGTGCACGAGCACGCTGCAGCCGTCTGTTAATCTGCTCCGCCCCCCTCATTCCTGCATGACCTCCGTCCTCCGCGTCGTCTCCTTCGGTCTCGGTCCGATCGGCCTCGCTGCCGCCAAACTCGCCCTCCAGAAGCAATCCGTCCAGCTCGTCGGCGCGATCGACGTGGCGCCCGACAAGGTCGGCAAGGACCTTGCCGACCTGCTGTCGCTCGAGAAGCCGACCGGCGTGGTCGTCGAAGCCGACGCCGAGGCGTGCCTGCGGAGGCTGCAGCCCGACGCGATCCTGCACTGCACGAGCAGCTTCATGCCGGCGGTCAAGGAGCAGCTGTTGCTGGCGGCGCGTTGCGGCGTCCACGTCGTGTCGTCGACCGAGGAACTGCTGGTGCCGGAGTTCCAGAACCCGGCGATCGCCGCCGAACTCGACGCCGCCGCCAAGGCGGGCGGGGTCGCGATCCTCGGCACCGGCGTCAATCCCGGCTATGCGATGGACTTCATCGCGGCCGTGGCCTCGGCGGTCACCTACGACGTCACGTCGGTCAAGTGCACGCGCATCGTCGACGCCGGGACCCGGCGGCTGCCGCTGCAGCGCAAGGTCGGTGCCGGCCTGAGCGTCGCCGAGTTCCAGAAGGAGATGGCGACCGGGCGGTTCGGGCACATCGGCATGCGCGAATCGGTGGCGCTGCTGGCCAAGGCGCTGGCGTTCCCGGTCGATCGCATCGAGCAGACCGTCGAGCCGGTGCTGGCCGCCGAGGACCACAAGACGCCGTTCATGACCGTCAAGGAGGGCCAGGTCGCGGGCATCCGCAACCACGGCTACGGGTACGTCGGCGACCAGCGCGTCGTGCACCTCGACCTGTCGATGTACGTCGGCGCACCGGACCCGCGCGACGAGATCGTGCTGGAGAGCACCCCGCCGGTGCACCTGAAGTTCGTCGGCGGCATCGCCGGCGACCAGGCGACCGCGGCGATCCTGGTCAACAACCTGCATGGGGTGTGCGCGGGCCAGAAGGGGCTGCGCACGGTGCTCGACGTGGCGCCGCCGCGGCTGTGCCGCTGAGCCAGGCTGCCGCGGAGTGGCACGCTCGGCAGGGTTCGAACCTGCGACCGTCGGTTCCGAAGACCGATGTTCTTCCAACTGAACTACGAGCGCGCGCCCGGCTGATTCAAGCGCGTTCGGGTGGCGTTGGCCATCGAAAGCGGGGGCTTTGGGCGGTGGGCCTCCCGCCCCTGGGGCTGGCGTCCTATACTCGGCGTCATGGTGGCCAGGGTCCTCTATCGTCCGTCCGTCGTCGTGGTGGGCGCCGCGGTGCTGTGGCTCGCGGTGTTCGGAGCGACCGGCCGGTTGTCGCTGGGCGGCGGCGGGAGCGAGCCGGTGGCGGCCGGCGGCGGTGGTGCCCTCGTGGTGCGCGCCGACAAGGGCAAGGTGCGTACGACGCCGGTCCAACTGCGCGGCCGGGTCGTCGACGCGTTCGGTGAGCCGGTGGCGGCCGCCGAATTGCAGGCCAGCAGTGGGGAGCAGGGGCGCACGGCCGACGACGGCAGCTTCGTGCTGGCGTTCGACCGGCCGGTGCGCGGCGATACCGGTTTCGTCGATCTCGGCGTCACGGCACCTGGGCTGCGCGGCAAATGGCAGCGGGTGGCACTCCACGCGCCCGATGCGCCGCTGCTGCGGTTGGCACAGGCCGCCCCGTGGGATGCCAAGACGGTGGCGCCGGAACCCGAAGTGCCGACGTTGTTCGGCGAGGGCTTCGTGCGCACATTCGACGGCAAGCCCGGCGTGCACGCGTTCGTGACCGTCAAGGGCACTGGCGTGTGGGCGCGCACCGACGCGATCGGGCGCTATGTGCTGCCGCTGCCCGCCGGTGAGGTCGAGCTGGTCGCGCACCAGACCGACGACGCGGGGCCGGGCCTCGCCGTGCGTTCGGAGCGGTTCCGGCCCGAACGCGACCGCGGCTTCGTGCCGCTGCCCGAGCTGGTCACCGAGCCGGCGGTCGTGCTGCAGGGGCGCGTCGCCGACGGTGCAGGCGTGCCGATGGTCGGCGTGCCGGTCGAAGTCCGCGGCGACGGCTTCACCCGTACCGTCGAATCCGGCCTCAGCGGTCTGTTCCGCCTCGCGGGCCTGTTGCCTGGCCGCTACGAGATCCGGCCGATGGCGTTCCGTGGCAGCCTCGGCCGCCCGCAGACCGTCGACCTCGACGAGCAAGGTGGCGAGTGCGCCATCGCCATGCAACCAGTCGGCGAGCGGCGCGTTCGCGTGCTCGACGAGGAAGGCCACCCGATCCCGCGCGCCCACGTCGTCGCCAGCATCGCCGGCACCCGCTGCGCAGTCGCCCAGGCCGACACCGACGGCTGGGCAACCCTCCGAGCGAGCGGCGAAGGCAGCGACTGGGAGGTCCGTTCTCCCGAGCGCTACGACGCTCTCCCCGTGCAACGCTGGCAAGGCGACGCCCTCCTCGTCGCCCAACCCTGACCCCTGCGCATACCTCACCCGGTCCCAAATGCGCACGCCCGCGCACAAGTGGTTGTCATTCGCCGGTTTGGGAACGGCACTCGCAAATCGTAGTGCAGCGCCAGTGCGAACGTCCGCGGCCACGCTTCGCTCGCTCGCCTGATCCGATCGCACTACGGCCGCGGACTGAATGTCGTAAACCACTGCTCCGCCACCGCTTGCGCAATTCGATGCGCAAACGGGACCGGGTGAGGAATGCGCAGGCGGATTTGCTCCTGCCGCAATAGACGTCCTAGTCCTTAATTGTAAATGCCTATCAAAAGGCCAATTACATCACCGCGTGCGCAAACGGGACCGGGTGACGTATGCGCAGGGCGACGTATGCGCAGGGCGCTACTGGAGGAGCAGGGCGGCGGCGTTGCTGAGGGCGTAGCCGCCGGTGGGCAGGAGGGTGGCGGACTGGCTGGTGATCAGCAGGCCGGGGAAGCCGGTGGGCAGAGGCAGCGGGGTGGAGCCGAAGCCGGCTGGATCGAGCAACAGGAGGTTGTTGGTGATGAGGGTGCTGCCAAGGGGCAGGTGCAGGTTGCACTGCGGCAGCAAAGGCGCGCCGGCAGGGTCGAGCTCGAGGGCGAGCAGGTTGACGGCCAGGCCGTTGGCCGGGCCCTGCAGCTGTTGGAGCTGCACGGTGTTGCCGCCGATCGGCTGGCCGCCGACGGCGTGGAGGAAGTTCTGGCCGTTGACCGGGCAGCCGGTGCCCCACAGGGTCGTCTGGCCCGGCAGCAGGTAGGTGATGGTCAGGGTGGGCGGCGTACCGGTCGATTCGCGGGAGTCGATTCGGCGCGCGACGAACGGCTGGGCCTCGTTGGTCTTCAGCAGCCAACCGTGGTTGGTGGTGGGCTGGTCGAGCATCTGCTGGACGTCGCGCGCCAAGGCCAGCGACGACGTCGACGCACCGTTGCCGAACGACGGCGTGCGTACGACGGCACTCGGCGTCGCGGCGAAGTCGCCGCCGGGCGTCGTCCACAGCACATTGGGATGGAAGCGGTGCAGCCAAGTGGCATCGCCGTTGGTCGACGGCGCACCAGCACCTTCCTGGCCGGGGGCATTCGACGTGCCCTCGCCCCAACTGGCCAACGCCCGGTGCACGAACACGTCGACGTCGAACGGCACGGCGGTGCGGGTCACGCTCAGCGTCAGGCTGGCATCGAGCACGCGCGCGCCGGCCGGCAAGGCCGCCGCGACGTCGAAACGCACCAGCGCGCGGCGCAGGGCTGGCTGGCCGGTGTAGCCGACGAACAGGCCGAAGCCCTTGGCATTGCTCAGGTCGCCGTTGGCGCTCTCGTACAGCGTGTTGTCCAAGGTGCACGGCACGGTCACCGTGAGTTGGGCGGCGGCGCTGCCGGCGAGTGCCAGCATCGCAGTGAAGAGTCGAGGTGCAGACATCATGGGTGTGGAGCCGACTGGTGGGGGTGGAAGTTCACTTCTTCTGACCGAACTGGAACACGTCGCCATTGCCCATCGCCGCGAGGCGACCGAGCAAGGCCATGTCGGCCTCGCCGAGGCCGATGCAGTGCAGGCGGATGCGGCGGAAGGTGTTCATGCGCGCCACCTCCTCCTCGAGCCACGGCGCCATGTTGTACGGGCCGTGGTACCACATCGTCGGCGTACGCACGCCCTCGACGCCGGTCTCGTGGTTCTTGACGGCGCGGCCCTCGCCGTAGTCCTTGTCGGCGACGCGGAAGCTGTCCATCGACGGCGCGCCGTCCGACAACAGGAAGATCGTGTCGCAGCCGTCCTCGAGCACGCGCGAATCGACGAACGCCGCCTCCTCGACGAAGCCCTTGTTGGTCAGGCTGTAGGCGACGCGCAGGCCGGCGTGGATGTTGGTGTCGCCGCGCAGCACGCCATCCTGGCCGCGCGCCGCATCGCCCTGCGTGACCTCGATCCCGTCGAGTTCGGCCATCACCTTGGCGACGTTGGCCTTGGTGGCCTTGACCATGCCCTTGGTGGCGTCGATGGTGCCGGCTTCGGTGCCGAACCAGACGACGCTGAAGTACTTGTCGTTCGGCAGGCGCTGCAGCGAGATGCGCAGCTGCTCGCGGGCGAGATCCCAGCGGGTCTTGATCTTGTGCCACGGCAGGTCGCTCTCGTCGGGCAACGCACCCTTCGGCTTCTTCGCCCGCGGCCCGGTGATCGCGCCCTGCGGCCGCGCGCTCGGCTCGATCTCGCGACTCATCGAATCCGACATGTCGAGCACGTAGCAGAACTTCTCGCCCTCGGTCTCGATGCCGAAGAAGCGCGAACCGGCACTGGTGCGGTTGTCGGTCTTCGTCTTCACGTCGCCGCGTTCGAGCATCTCGAGCCAGGCTTCCTGGTTCTCGAACATCGCCGGCGCCTTGAGGATCCACTGCAGGTGGCGCGCCATCTGCACCGTCGCCAGTTTCGACAGTTTGACGTCCGGCGCGAGCAGGCTGATGTACGCCCGCAAGGCGTCGCGGTACTCGGCGTCGTTGACGCGGGACTTGTTGTCGAACAGGGCCCCGGTCATCGCGCCGAGCAGCAGGTTGCGCTCGCCTTCCTTCTTCGGGAAGTTCATGCAGTTGGCGAGGATCGCTGTCTTGAGGTTGGCGTTCTTCGCCTTGCCGATCGCGACGACGGCGGCGGCGCGATGGCGAACGTCCTTGGCCTCGGCGGCGATCGTCTGCACCAGCGCCTCGTTGCCGTGGTTGCACTGGATGCGCAGCACCTGGATCCACAGCCAGGTGTCGACCGGGGTGTCATGACTCTTGCGGAGCGCGTCGAGCGGTTCGAGCAGCGCCCGGCTGTCGAAGTAGCGGGCGAACATCGAGGCGAGCGAGTACCGCGCCCATTCGGTGTAGTTCGGCGGCTTGGCGTAGTCCTTGGCGAGCAGGGCCAGCGCCTCGGCGCTGCGCACGCTGGCGAGCTTCTCGCGTCCGCTGGTGTGGAACCGGAACGGCAGCCGCGTGATGCAGTCCTTGTAACGCGCGATCGCCTCGTCCCAGCCGGCTTGCGGTTGCTGCAGCGGGTAGTACGGGTGCGCTTCGGACTGGGCGACGAGGGCTCCAGCGCTGCACAGCAGCGCGGCGGCAAGGCCGCGGAGGGGAGACGACCAGCGGGTTGGGTTGTGCATCCAGGAGGCTCCGGTGACGACAGAGTAGGGGGATTCCCCGATCTTGGCCAGCGGGGTCGGTGCCCGCGGGGCGGGCGAGGGGCGTACCGCCCAGGGCGGCGAGGGCGGTAGCATCGACGCATGGCGAACCCGAACGACGACGCGGAACTGCTGGCCCTGGTGCACGCGACGGCTGCCGAGGCGAGGCGCACTGGCCGCGCGTCGGGGTTCTGCAAGTTCAACCGCGTGCTGCAGGGCGTCGCCGCGGCGCGCGAGGCTGCCGGTGAGGTGGTGCCGGCCGGGCTGGCGGCGATGCTCGTCGACGAGCAGGTCGAATGGACCGAGGCCGTGTACGACTGGTACCTGAGGTTCGTGGCGATGGTGGTCGACGGGCGGTTCGTCGAAGGGCAAGGCAACTATGGAGATGTCGCCGACGATTATCCGCCCGCGCACCCGAAGTTCCTGGAGTGTCGATTGACCGGAGCCGGACGGGAGCTGGTCGAACGGGATTGAGCGACGCGGCGCGGGTGGGTGGGGGGGGCATTGCCGATGGCCCGGAGGTCGGTACCATCGGGACTTGGTTATCGGCCGAGGTCGCCGTCGTACGTGGGCGACGGTCGGTGGCAGATCGGTTCCGGATTCCGGTGGAGAAGGCAGAAATGGCAAGTAGCCCAAGCCAGGGTACAGATCTACGTGGGTTCCGCTGGCGATCGAGTGCCTCCAAGGTCTCGATCAGCATAGTCGTCGGGGCTTTCGTCT
>DAIMFJ010000215.1:0-9120 GCA_036724695.1 Planctomycetota bacterium | reverse complement strand
GCCATCAGCACCGCCGACGGCAGGAACAGCCGCAGCGCGGTCGGTTCGCGCGCATCGCCGTAGAACCACGCCAGCACGACGACCGTCTGCACGGCCACCGGCAGCAGCCACGGGGCGAGCACCGCCAGCGCCGCGCCGCGCGTCCGCCAGCCCCAGAGCAGTGCGGCGAGGCTGCCGAGCAGCGCTGCAAGACCGGGCAACGGCGCGTGCACGCCGAACTCACTCCACGCGGCCAAGAACGGCCCGGCGTGGGCGAGCAGATGCCCGAACGCGAGCAGCGGAGCGCCGCCGGATTCGAGGTAGAAGCCCGGATCGCGACCTTGCCACAAGAGCAGGGCCAGCGGCACCAGCAGCAGTGCTCCGACGGCCCAGACCCACCGCGTACCCGGCGCCAGCACGGCCCGCCAGCCGATCCGCCGCCACACCCACAGCAGCAGCGCGGCGCCGGCGAGCAACGCCTCGTAGCGCGTCCACGCCAGCAGCAGCAACGTCGCCAGCAGGTACGCCACGTGTTCGCGCCGCGGCACGGCGACTGCAGAGCGGGCCGCTGCCGCGGCGGCGAACATCGCCACAGCAGCGAGCAGTTCGAAGCCGGCACTGCTGGCACAGTGCCACAGCAATGGCGCACCGAGAGCGAGGGCCTGCGCCGCGAAGCCCGCCGCGGGGCCGAACGCGCGTGCCGCCAGCCGGCCGAGGCTGGACAAGAACAGCCACAGCAGCGCCAGATTGACCGCGAACGCGTTGGCGATCCGGTAGCCGGTCAGGTCGTGCAGCACGCTGACCAGGAACGCGAACAGCGGCGGCCGTTTGTCGAGGTTCCAGTCGAGCGGCACCAACTCGCCGCCTGGCCCCGGCACAGCGGCCATCGTCATCATCGCGACGCGGTGCCGGTGCATGCCCTGCGCGGTGCCACACAGGCTGGTCTCGTCGAACTGCATGCGCATCGCCGGCGGCAGCAGCCACAGGACCAGCAACGTCGCGAGCAACGCGCTGCCGAGCAGCGAACCATCGAGCCATCGCGGCAGCGGTCGCCCGCCAGCCACGGGCGCCGCCTCGTCGCGGTCCGCCAGCCGCCGCATGCGCCAGCCCGCCACCGCCCAGACGAGCAGCACCGCCGGCATCGCCCAGTACAGCACGTGTGCCAAGAACACCGCCCCAGTCTTGCCGGTCGGTGGCGACGGTTCCAGGGCGGCGCGGTACAGTTGCACCGTGCCCGACCGGTCGCCGCCGCCACGCCAACAATCGCTGTTCGGCTCGCCCGAGCCCGACCCACCCGCCCGCGCCAAGCAGCGCCGCGCCACCGGGGTTCAGCCGCAACCTGTCGAGGACGACCTGCAGGCGCTGGCCGCCAGCCTGCCGCCGAACCTGCGACTGGGCACGTCGTCGTGGTCGTTCCCGGGCTGGCGCGGCCTCGTCTACACCGAAGCGTCGCCGGCCGGCAAGCTGGCCAGCGAGGGCCTCGCGGCGTACGGGCAGCATCCGCTGCACCGCGCTGTCGGCGTCGACCGCACGTTCTACGCTCCGATCGGCGAGGCGACGTTCGCCGGCTATGCCGCCGCGGTACCGGCCGAATTCCGGTTCCTGGTCAAGGCGTGGAGCGACGTGACCAGCCCGACGCGCCAGCATCCGCAGCCGGGCCCCAGTCCCCACCACCTCGACGCCGGCGTCGCCCGCGACCGTGTGCTCGGCCCGGCGGTCGGCGGACTCGGCGACAAGCTCGGCGTGGTGCTGTTCCAGTTCCCGCCGCAGGGCGAGGCCGCCACCAGCGCACCGGAGCGCTTCGCCGAACGGCTGCAGGCGTTCTTCGCCACACTGCGCACCGCAGTGCCGAACGCGCCGCTCGCCGTCGAGCTGCGCGACCCGAGCCTGTTGCACCCGGCCACCGTGGCGGCGCTGCAGTCCTGCGGCGTGCAGCACTGCTTTGCGATCCACGCGGCGATGCCCGGCCTGCTGCGGCAGCGCGATCTGGTGCCGCTGGAGCGCCTGCCGTCCGGACCGTTGACGATCCGCTGGATGCTGCAGCCGGGCCTGCGCTACCAGCAGGCGCAGCAGCGCTTCGACCCGTTCGACCAGCTCGCCGCACCCGATCCGCACAGCCGCAGCGCGATCGCCGAGCTGGTCGTCGCCGCCGTGCCGCTCGGCAAGGAGGTCCTGGTCGTCGCCAACAACAAGGCCGAAGGCTGTGCGCCGCGCTCGCTGGTCGAACTGGCGCGCGAGGTCCGTAGTCGGCTGGCCGCCGGCAGCGGCACGCCGGCAGCGCACGCCACCGTTTCGCCGCCACCCGCGGCCGGCTAGCCTGCTGGTGCCGTCCGGCGCGCCATGTTCCACAACCAGGCCCATTCGTTCCAACAACAGGCCCGGCTGGCCATCTCGCTGACCTGGATCGCTGGCTACACGAACGCGCTGACGATCCTGACCTGCGGCCAGGTCACCTCGCACCTGACCGGCATCGTCTCCGAACTCGGCGTCGAGGTCGCCGAACTGCGCTGGAGCACGTCGGGCTACCTGTTGGGCTTGCTCGGCATGTTCCTGGCCGGAGCCATCGCCTCCGGGGCGTTGCTCGAGTTCGGGCGCATCCGCCGCCTGCAGTCGATCTACGTACTACCGATGCTGCTCGAGGCCCTGCTGCTCGCCGCCTTCGCGCTGCTCGTCGACTGGCAGGCCACCGACCGACTCACGCCCGCCGACGCCCGCATCTGGCTGACCTTCGTGCCCGCGTTCGCGATGGGCCTGCAGAACGCCACCATCACCCGCATCAGCGGCGGTGTCGTGCGCACCACCCACGTCACCGGCGTCGTCACCGACCTCGGCCTCGAGCTGAGCAAGCTCGCCTTCGCCAGCCTCGGCCACGGCCGCCGCCTCCTGCCGCAACGCGCCAACCAGAGCCTGTGGCGTTCCTTGCTGCTGGCCAGCATCCTCGGCAGCTTCGCGCTGGGCGCTGGCCTCGGCACGCTGGCTTTCGACCACGTGCAAGCTTGGTCGATGGTGCCCGCCGTGCTGTTCCTGGCCTTCTTGACCCTGCAGGACCTGCTCAAACCGATCGCCGCCGTCGAACTGCGCGTCGGCAACCACGACGGTGCGGCAATCGTCGCCATCTACCACGCCGAGCCACCGGCCAACGGCCGCCGCTTCCGCCTGCCCGACCTCGCCACCTGGGCCGCCGGCCTCGACGAGCACGTCCGCGTCGTCGTCCTCGACCTGGCCAACCTCGGCGCGATGGGCGAACGCAGCGCCCTCGAACTGCGGGCCCTGATGCTGCACCTCCGCGAGGAAGGCCGTCACCTGGTCCTGGCCGGCGTCGGCCAACCCCAACTCGCCGCCCTCCACCACGCCGCCGTCCTCCTCGACTTCGACGCCGACGACCTCTGCCAGGACCTCCCCACCGCCGCCCGCCGCGCCGAACTCCTCGCCACCCCCCACCCCTGACTGCGCATACCTCACCCGGTCCCGAATGCGCACGACGTCCGCAAACCACTGCCACAAAAGTCGTTCCGACAGCCCATCAAAATCGTAGTGCAGCGCCCCCCGGCGGAGGGCAGGGGGCGCCGCCCACCTCGACTCAGCGCCCCGGCGTCACGCGCAGCGCATCGCTGCTCACCACCCCGACGGTCACCGGCATCCAGACGAACCACTGGAAGTGCAGCGGCTGCCCCACGAACCACGGGTTGTTCGGGATCGGCACCAGCTGCGTCGCCGTGCCGGTCGCCGAGACGGCCTCGATCGGGAACAGCCCGAGCATGTCGTTCCACACGTACGAGCCCGGAAACCCGACACTCGCCAGATCGAACGGCCCCGGCGTCGGATCCTCGGTCAGCCCGAACCCACAGATCGCGAACTTCGTCGGCACGCTCGAGAACGGGAACACCGCGCCGGTCAACTCGACCTGCACGACCGAACCGATCGGCGCGTTCGGCGACGCCGCCGCGATCCGCGGGAACACGTTGTACCGCGCGAACCCACCGGTGCCGTACGGCCGCGCCGAGCCCGCATACACGTACTCGTCGGCGCCGAGATCCGGGACTGCCGGCCCGTTCTGCACCCCGACGCTCGCGCGCGGATCGCCTTCGTAGTCGGTCGCCACCAGCCCACCGGTCGGATCGCCGGCATCGATGCACGGCGACGTCGGCGCCAGCTTGTACGACGGCCGCAGCAACTGCGGATCGGTCGCATTGAGGTTGCCGACCCCGGGCCACGTGCTGCTCGCGAAGCAACTGCGCGTGAACGCCACCGCCCCGTTCGACAGCGCGTCCAAGCCATTGCCGGCGAGCACCAGGTGGCTGAACGCACTCCCGGCACCAGGCGCGGCCAGCGCGAAGATGGCCGTCCCGTTGTCGGCGATCGTCATGTGGTGCATCACCACCTGGAACGACGTCGTCAAGGTCACCGCGGTACCGGTCCCACAGATCATGCCCGAACGGAACGTGATCGAGCCCGGCGAGCCGGCCACGATGCGCACGCCGCGCACCCCGCCCAGCACCCGATCCCGCTGCGAGTCGTACGTGAACTGCAGCGGCGGGGTGGCGCTGCTGCCGATCTGGAAGTCGACGCCCGTCGTGCACGAGTCGATCACGTTGTCGCGGGACACCACGTCGATGGTGCCCTGCCCGAGCACGAAGAACGCCGCGCCGACGTCGCAGTCCTTGATCACGTTGCGCGACATCGTCAGCGTGTACGAACCCGGCAACGGCGTGCCGGTCAACCGCACCCCGCCACCGCAATCGAGCATCGCGCACTCGTCGATCGTCACGATCGGGTCGTACGGGTACTCCAATTGCACGTCGACCGCCCAGTCGGCGATGTTCGCGAACCGGCTGGTGCGGATCGTCGCCGCCGTCGTCACCGCACCCTGCGCCGAACGGATGCGGATCCCGGTGCCGCAATCGTCGAACCAGTTCGACCGGAACAACCCACCGACGCTGCCACCGCCTGGACTGCGATCCTCGACCTCGATCGCCGCATTGGCAAAACCCTGGAACCGGCACTCCTCGACGTCCGGGCGCGTGATCGCGCCATTGCCGGACGAATACAGCATCATGCCTTTGTAGCCGTTCGCGAACGTGTTCTGGAAGAAGCGCGGATCCTGGATCGCCGCCCCCCCGTTGTCGATCCGTACCGGCGCCTGCGCCTGGCCGTCGAACACACAGAACTGCACGCGCGGCCGGTGCCGGAACCCCGGTGCAGCCCCCATGCGCATGCCGTAGTCGCCACCCCGGACGACCACCGACTCGATCGTCACCTGGTTGCGGTTGAACACCACGCCACTCGGGAACACGAACGCCGTGCCGCCGGCCGGCACCTGCAGCACCGGCTTGTTGCCGTGCACGGCGTAACGCCCCTCGATCGACACGTTGTAGACCGGGGTCAGCGGAAACACCTCGCCATTGGTCGTCGGCGAGTACACCTGATTGCCTTCGACGTAGACCATCGCCGAGGTCGACACCGTCTGCGCCGGCACGTTCGCCAACGCGAACCCGATCGTCTTCCACGGCGACGCCGCCGACTGGCCCCGCCCAGCCGCCAGCGAGTCGATCCCGGTCGAACCGTTCACGTAGAAGTACGTCTGCGCTGACGCGCTCGTTACCGCGAGCAGGAACAGGAATGCGGACAGCAGCAACTGTTTCATGGTGGAGAAGTCTGTGGAATCCAGAGGGACCCCAGCACGCTGCCCCATTCGCCTCACCGAATCAATCCGCCACTTTCCCCACCCCTGCGCATACCTCACCCGGTCCCGAATGCGCACGCGCGGCCACATCCCATTAACCCACAACCACTTCCGGAACCTCCCCCGCAACCGGACTGCAGCTACAGCGCCGCCACGATTGCGTCCCACAACCGCTCGCGCGCCGCCACTGCCGCCAACGCCGCCTGCTCGGCCCGCTCACGATGCTGCGGCGCCGCCGCCACCAACCGTTCGAGCAACGCCGCTGCATGTGCACCGTGCGCACCCCCGTCGACCTCGATGTGCCGCTCGAGGTACGCCAGGAACCGCTCGCACGGCAAGCCCTGCGCCCGCATCGACGCCACCAGCGGCAGGAACATGCGCGGAATCACCTCCTCGCGACCGTGCAGGAACACCGCCGCACGCACCGCCAGCGGCTCCGCCAGGAACCCCAACGTCGTCGCCGTGAACTCACACGCCGCCGCCGGCATGCCGAACCGCCGCATCGCCGCCACCGCCTCCGCACCCGCCGCCACCTCGGCCACCCACGCACGCACCGGCCGCACGTCGGCGCCGAGCTCCTCCATCGCCTCGACATACCAGACGAAATGGCTCGCGTGCCCCGACCGGTACGGCAAGCGATCGCTTTCCTCGTCGACGACGATCTCGTTGATCAACCGCGCCGCCTCGGGATCCGCCGGCGGCACCCACGGCGTGCGCACCGGCGCCAGTTCCTGCTGCAGGCTCTTCAGCAGCGACATGAAGTCCCACACACACGCCACGTGGTGCGCGACGAACGTGCGCAGCCTGGCCAGCGAATCGATCGCGCGGTACACTGCATGGCCCGCCAGCGCCGCCTTGCGCGCCGCCAACTGCCAGTCGTGCACCACCACTGCTGGATCGAGGCTCGTCATGCCGCCCTGAATGCAGCTCACACCTGCGGATTTCGCACTTCGCCCGCCGACCGCCGACCACGCCGCGCCGTCGGCCGTTTGCGGCTGCCGTGCTTCTCGTAGACCCGCCGGCTCTCCGCCCGCACCTCGCCAACGCGCCGCCGTGCGGCGATCCGCGCCTTCGCCGCCGCCACCGCCGCCGCGTGATCGACGATCGGCGCTGGATAGTCGACGCCGATCCGACACCCCGCGGCCACCTGCTCCGCCTCGCTCAGCCGATGCGGTTCGGCCAACGCCGCCAGCGGCACCTTCGCCAGCTCCGGCACCCACCGCCGCACGAACACACCTTCGGGATCCTGATCCACCAGTTGCTTCTTCGGCGAATAGATGCGCACCGTGTTGATCCCGGTGACACCACTCTGCATCTGCACCTGGCTCCAATGGATGCCCGGCTCGTAATCGACGAAGCATCGCGCCAGGTGCTCGCCGACCCGCCGCCAATGCAACCACAGATGGTGCGCCGCGAACGACACCAGCATCGCCCGCATCCGGAAGTTCAACCATCCCGTGTGGCGCAGGCATCGCATGCAGGCATCGACCATCGGATAGCCGGTCCGCCCTTCACACCACGCCACGAACCGTGCCTCGTCCCAATCGTCCTCGCGCAACCCGTCGAACCCGCGATGCAGGTTCTCGCACTCCAGCCGCGGTGCATCCTCGAGCTTCTGCATGAAATGGCAATGCCAACGCAACCGCCCGCCGAAACCGCGCAACGACGCCAGCCAACCACCGCGCGCCGCCCGCGGCAGTGCGCGCACCGCCGCGACCCGTGCCTGCAGGGCCTGGTAGACGGTCCGCACCGAGATCGTGCCCCACGCCAGATGCGGCGACAGTCGGCTGCACGCCTGCCAACCCGCGACCGGCGACGACATCGCCCGCTGGTAGTCCTCGCCGCGCTCGGTCAAGAACGACGCCAACGTCGCCTGCGCCGCCGCCATGCCACCCGGCTGTCGGGCCACGACCCCACTCGGCGGCAATGCCAATTCGTCGAGCGAAGGCAGTTGCGTCCGTGCCGGCACCGGCAATGCCGAACGCAACCGCTCCGGGGTCGGCCACACCGGCGCCGTCATGCGCTCCTGCCATCGTCGGCTCCAGCCATCGCGGCTCGCCAACCGCCGCACGACCCCGTTCTGCGGGTACTCGTGCCACAGGATGCCACGCCCGGCCAGCCATTGGCCGACCGCGCGATCCCGCGCATAGGTGACCAGTTCGCCGGTCTCCTCGTGACCGTGCACCGCCGCGACCCCGCCCAGCGCCCGCAGTTCGTCGTCCAACGCCGCCAGCACGTCGACGACCGCGCCGCGCCGCACCGTCAAGAACGCCCCCAGCGCCCGCAGTTCGCGGTCCAACTCGAGCAGACTCTCCAACACGAACCCCACCTGTCCCCGGTCGCTCGTAGGCGCCGACAGCACCACCGGTTCGAACACGTACAGCAGCACCACCGGCCCGGCTGCCGCCGCATGGTGCAGCGCCGCGTGGTCCTGCACCCGCAGGTCGCGCTTGAACCACACCACCTGTACCGGCCCGTCGGCCACCGCCCGCTGCCCAGTTGGTCTGCTCACCCCGACGGATTCGCCACCGCCCGGGCCCCGGACGCACCGCCACCGCGCAACTTCAGAACGTCACCCGCACCCCGAACTCGAGGAACGTGCCGTACCCGAGCGTGTCGCCGGGGTGGCCGAACAGCAACCCGCCACCGCCCAGCTCGAACGCCAGCCACCGCGCCGGCGCGAACTGCAGCCCGCCGCGCAGGTTCGCCGCACCGGTCGTCTGGTCGTCGAACGCCGCGCGCGCAAAGTCCCAGTGGGCCAGCCCGAACCCGGCCCCGACCCGCACCGCGAACCCACTCGGCCCGTCGAGCAGCGGCACCTCGGCGCCGAAATCCGCGAACACCGCGTACAGGTCGAGCTCTTCCTGGCTGCCTTCGCCTTCGAGCTGCGCACCCAGCACCTGGATGCCGATGCTCTGGTCGCGGTTGGCGACCGCGCCGCGCAGCGCCAGGCCGGAACCTTCTGCACCCTCGTCGTCGCCGGCGACGAACAGCCCCTCACCACGCCCCGGCCGCAACCACACGCCGGGCAGCGCCTGCGCGTCGACGACGTAGCGTTCACCCCAGGTGCCCTGGCCGGCCCGGTACGGCCCCTGCAGGGGTTCCCGCTCCTGCGGGGCCGGCCCCTGGCACGCCACCAACCAAGCGCACGCCAGAAAACCCACGGAGCGACAGGAGCCGCTGCACTGCGGCAGCGTTGCAGGCTTGGTACGAACCGCCGGTCGAGAGCGCACGCCAGGGTTCTACCCCACTCCGACCCTCCGACGCCATGGCTGCCACCCCCGCTATAGGTTTTCCCGTAGCAACCTTGAGTCGCGCGCCCCTGTTGCCCGAAAAACCCCTCCCGCCTCCCGCTCCGACCTGCTCAGGGCTTTCCCCTATCCCGCCCACCGCCAGCCGCTCCCGATGCAGGCGTGGACAGAGGGCCGATGGCCATCACGGAAGCGTTACTCGACATC
>DAIMFJ010000214.1:6869-9122 GCA_036724695.1 Planctomycetota bacterium | reverse complement strand
AGCTGTCGGCGATCGCCTCGGCGCTGGGCTTCATCGGCGACAGCCGCACGATCGCCCCGCTGCGCCGCATGCTGTTCGACGAGCAGCTCGGCGACCTGTCGCGCGCGTTCGCCGCGGTGGCCCTCGGTGGCGTCGCCGACAAGGAACCGCTGCCGTGGAACAGCAAGATCGGCGTCAACAACAACTACCGCGCCTCGGTCGAAACGCTGACCACCGGCTCGGGCACCGGCATCCTGGACATCCTGTGAGCCGGCGTGAGCCGCGCTGACTGGCCAGGGATGGCCGTCAGCGCACTGCGCTCGCGCAGCGGGCCCGGACGCCTTGGCGTCCGGGCCCGCTGCGTTTCCGCTGCGTTCCTGCTGCGGTTCGTCGCGGCAGGGTCGGGCCGCGGCCTTCGTCCTCGACGCTGCGAACCACCGACGCGATGGCCCTGCATCGGCACGGGGCTTGCAGGTCGAGACTTGGCGGCCGCGTTCCGCCGGGTGACACGATGCAATACGCTCTGCTGCTGGTCGGCTTGGTCCTTGGCTGCAGTTCCCTGGCACATGCCCACGGTGGTCAGTACCGCGGGCCCAGCGACGTCAAGCCGCCCAGCTCGTCGGGATCGACTGGCGGCTCGGGCAACACCACGAAGAGCGGTGGCAGCCCGGCCGGCGGTACGGCCGGCGCGACGAGCCCGAGCAGCGGCAACACCGCAACCGGGCCGGCCGCTGGCGCCGCGGCGGGGACCGTCAACCGCAACCGCGGCATGGCGATCGACGAGGACCCCACGCGCTGGGAGTTCTGGTGGGAGTTCGGCAAGGATCCCTACGTGCAGATCGGTCGGCTGCGCGGCGGCGCGGCGCGGGCCGTGCTGCAGCCAGGAGCCGACGACACCTTGTTGAACCCGCGGCTGCGCGCCCGCACCCCTGACGCGCTGCCGCCGACCGCCGACGATCTCGATGCGCTGGCCGTGCACCTGGTGCGGATCCTGCGCAGCAAGCCGAGCCGCGACATCGTGTCGGCAAGTCTGGTGGCCCTGGCCAAGATCGGTCGCGATCAGCCCGATGCGGCGCTGTTCGACGTGATCGCGCCGTTCCTGCGCTCGGCCGACCAGGAAGAGCGCGAGACCGCCGCGCTGGCACTCGGCATCGCCGGCCAGATTCGCCACCAGGCGACCCTGGACCTGCTGCTGGCCTTGCTGGGCGACCAGGAGGCGGGTCGCGCGGCGTGTGCGCGCGCCAGCGTCGACGATCGCACGCGTGCGTTCGCCGCCTTCGCACTCGGCCTGTGGCTGGCGCGCCAACCGCAGGCGGCGACCGCCCACCGCATCGTCGACGCGCTGTGCCAGCGGGTCGCCAACCACACGTCCGCCGCGCGTGAGATCACCGTGGCCGCGATCGAAGCCCTGGCCCAGCTGCCGCCCGACTGGGACGGTCCCGCCGCTGCTGCCCTCCGCGACCTCGCCTGCCGGCAGTTGCTCGCCTTCTACGAGCTGCCGCTGGGACCGGGCGAGCAACTGGTGCAGGCCCATGTGCCGACGGCCCTGGCCAGGCTGGCGAGCGGCCCGACCCGCGCGTTGTGGCGCGACCGCTGCGCTCGCGACCTCGAACACTCGTTGCAGCGCGACTCCCGACTCGCCAAGACCAGCATCCACATCCCCCAGTCGTGTGCGTTGGCCCTCGGTGAGCTGGCTGGGCCTTGGCACGACCGGACCAGTCCCGACCACGCCATCGGCGAACTGTTGTTGGAGGTCTACAGGCGCCACCACGACGTGCAGACCCGTTCGTTCGCACTGTTGGCACTGGCCCGCCTCGGCGGCACCCTGGCCAAGGAACGACTGCTCGAGGCGTTCGCCGCCGGCAACCGCGCCTACGAGAAGCCGTGGGCCGGCGTGGCCCTCGGCGTGCTGTACGACCGCGAACAACGTCGTGATGCCTCCCTGACCGCCGACCCGGAACTGTTGGCGGCGCTGCGCGCCGAGTTCGTCCAGACCAAGAACCCGGGCGCGCTGGGCGGTCTGGCCGTCGCCCTCGGTCTGGCCCAGGATCGGCAAGCCGCCGACGCGCTGCGGGCCGCGTTGCACGACAACCGCCACCGCGACGAGGTGGTCGGGTACCTCGGCATCGGCCTGGCCTTGATGCGCGACGAGCGAGCGATCGGTCCGCTGCGTCAACTGCTCGAAGAGTCGGCTAGCCGACCAGCGGTCACCCAGCAAGCGGCTCGGGCAAATCCACGTTGCTGAAGTTGATCTATGGCGAATACGATTTAGCC
>DAIMFJ010000214.1:5087-6857 GCA_036724695.1 Planctomycetota bacterium | reverse complement strand
GCTCTGGCCAGTGCCCTGGGCCAGATCGGCGACCGGCGCAGCCTGCAACCGCTGTTGGCGATCGCCAACGACGAGCAGGCGCCGCTGTTGTCGCGCGCGTTCGCGGTGGTCGCCCTCGGCGGGGTCGGCGACAAGGACCCCCTGCCGTGGAACGCCAACTACGCGACGTTGACCAACTACCGCGCCGCGACGTCGACGCTGACCGACGGCGGCGCCGGCATCCTCGACATCCTGTGAGCCGACGCGGCGGCGCGCCGACTCAGGCCGCGCGGCTGCGCCACAACACCGCGCAACCGGTGGCCGCCAGCGCCGCCAGCAGCAGCGCTTCGAGCCAGGCATTGCGAGTCCCCACCTGGTGGGCACGACGCAACGGCTGGACTTCCTCGGCGAGGATCGCCAGGTTGCCGCGCAGGCGCTGCTGGCTGGCTGGATCGCCAGCGAGGGTCAGCGCCGCCGAATACTCGGCCACCGCCGCCTCCAGCTGTCGCATCGACCAGCGCGCGTCGCCGGCGTACTCGCGCAGCAAGGCCGTCGGGGCGCGGCTGCCGGCAACCGCTGCCAACACGCCGGGCCAGTTGCGCCGGCGCCGTTCTTCGTATGCGGCCAGCTCGGCACCAGCCGGATCGACGGCACCCGTGCAGTCGAGCAGGTCCGGAACGTCGAGCCGCGCGACGTAGCTGTCGTGCAGCAACTGGTCGAGGACCGGCCGATCGTCGTCGAGCACCGGCCCACCATCGGCCACGTCGATCCACAGCGTGGCGTCCCTGGCGACGTCGACCAACCGGCGCCAATGCGCCTGGTCGGCCGGCGACAAGCCGTCGAGCGGCAGTTCCGCCAGACCGGCGACCTGGGCGGGATCGGGCTGCGCGCCGCGCCGGGCCACCAGCAGGAAGTTGCGCGTGTTCGGCACCTGCACCGCCAACGCATGGCCGAATTCGGCTGCCAACGTCGTACCGATCGCACGCAGCACCGGATCGTCGGGGCGCAGCGCGCCGACATTGCAGGCCAACACGCCACCGTCGACCAACCGTTCGCGACACCGCGCGAAGAACTGGCGGCTGGCGAGATGGGCTGGCACGTAGACCTGATGGCTGTAGGCATCCACATGGATGACCTGCCATTGGTCCCTGCTGTTGGCGACGAACACCCGACCGTCGACCGCGAACCGGCGGCCGGCGGCCTTGGGGCCGGGAAAGTGGGCATCGCCGAGCTGCATCGTCGCCGGGTCGATGTCGACTCCGTCGACCATGACCCCAGGATACAACGCCTGGTAGACGCGCCGCAGCGAACCGGCGGCATCGCCGATCGACAACGCCCGCCAAGGCCGCTCGCGGGCCTCCGCCGGCAGCAGGCCTGGCACCAGCCCGTGCCAATCGTAGTACGCACCACCGGTGAAGGCCGAGCCCGCGATCGCCACCGAATGGTAGGAGTCCAGCCCTTCGTTGATGCGCAGCAGCGTGCGTTGACCCGGCACGCCCGGTTGCTGCACGACCTGCAGGTACTGGTAGCGACTCTCGAGTTCGGCCAGCCGCAGCTCTCCGGGCCGCGCTGGCTGCACGGCTGCGGGCAGGAGCAAGCCGCCGATCGAGAGCAGCGCGGCGATCGCCCCGGCCGCGGGGCGACGCCTGGCGACCAGCAGCGCTGCCAACGCCAACGCCACGGCCGCAGCCACCAGGGCGATGCGGCTGCCGAACTGGGGCACCAGCCAGTGGGTCGCCCCGAAGGTCCCGCACAGGCTGCCGATCGTGCCAGCCGCCGAGATCCAACCCG
>DAIMFJ010000214.1:3857-5077 GCA_036724695.1 Planctomycetota bacterium | reverse complement strand
AGAGCGCCGCGGTGCGCGGCTATTACACGCTGTTGCGAAAGATGGGGGCGAGCGCGCGCGGCGGCGCTGACCAGCAGCGGCGACACGGCCCCCAGCAGCAACATCGCCGGCACGAACAGCACCGCGCTGGCCACCAGCGAGCCGCGCACCAGGGCGGGCATCGCCGCGTCGAGCGGCAGGTCGTCGGGGATCAGGAAGCGACCCAGCGGCCCCCCGAACCACGGCGCCAGGCCCAGCAGCAGCGCACTGGCCAGCAACAGGCGCGCCGGCCAGCTGCCGGCGGACGGCGCTGCCGCCAGCCGACCGCCCAGGCAGGCACCCAGCGCCAGCGCGACCAGGATCACGCCGATCACGTTGGTCCACACGTACGCGCTGTCCCCGAAGTACGGGGCCAGCAACCGTACGGCGGTCAACTCGGCCGCCATGCAGCCGAAGCCGGCTCCAAAGGCCGCGGCCGCAGCGCGCGCCAGGCCGAATTCCGCGGCGAGCCCACCGGTCGTGCCGGCGATCGCCCCGCTCATTTCTCGGTCTGGCTCGGCACCGCGCCGCGGTAGACGACCGGGAACAGGAAGTCCCAGTCGCGCCGCTGCAGCAGGCCTTCCTGCATGCGCGAGAACGAGCGGGTGCGCTTCTCGATCGTCGCCTTGCCGTTGACGACGACGGTGAATTCCTTGCTCAGGTCGACGAGGTCGTCGTTGAGGTTCAGGAAGAAGCTCTCGACGCCGACCGCCTTCACGTCGATGCGGTTGGCGGCCCGGTCGGCGGTGACCTCGAGGCGCGGCTTGCCGTCCGGGAGCGCCGTCAGCAGCGGCGTCGCCGTGTCGATGTCGACCCAGTAGGCACGGTTGAAGCGGTCGTGGTTCGGCTCGATGACGACCTTCAGCGGACTCATCCTGCGGGACTGCTTGCCCATCCACTCCTCGACGACGGTGGTCGAACCCTTGTACGGGTAGGCGTCGGCGGCATCGACGACCATCACGCCCTCGGGGTTGACTTCGCGCAGGCGCTTGGCGAGTGCATCCACCTGCGCACCATTGTCGGCGGTCTTGAACAGCAGCACCGGCACGTTGAGCAGGCTGCCCAGGCGCAGATCGTCGGCATTGCGCGGGTCGCGCAGGATCACGCCGGCGAAACGGTCCGGGAACAGCGTGACGAAGCGCAGACCGAACAGGCTGTTGCCCTTGCCGCAGTCGAGGAACACGCGGCTGCGGAAAGGGCAA
>DAIMFJ010000214.1:2035-3847 GCA_036724695.1 Planctomycetota bacterium | reverse complement strand
CGGCTGCGGTCGACGTTCAGTTCGTTCATCGTCAGCGCGAAGCCGCTGAACACCGCGGCGATGCGGCGACCTTCCTCGGCGTCGGCACCGTCCTTGCTGTAGTCGGGGGCGGTGTCGAGATCGGCGCCGTCCGGCAGATGGCAGACGTGCACGATGCCGGCGTTGCTGGTGGCGCTGCGATCCCAGAGGCTCTCGAAGTAGTCCGCGGCCTTGGTCCACGCCCCGGCCGCCGTGCTACCGGGCAGCACCAGCACGGTCGGCACCGGGGTGTCCGGGCGGTAGCTCTTCGGCACCCAGAAACTGAACTCGACGCCGTCTTCCTTGTTCACGCCCTTGCGCAGCTGACCGAACGTGTACGACGGCTTCTTGAGCGTGAAGCAGTTGTAGAACACGGCGCGCAGGTCGGCCATCGAACCGAGCAGGTCGCCCTTCTTGCCGAACCGATCCCAGTCCTTGTCGAAGTCCTCCTTGGCCTTGTTGCGCGCCTTGCCGGTCTTCTCGCGGTCCTTGGCGGCTTCCGCGGCGACGTACTCCTCGTCGGCTTCGAGGAACTTCACCAGCTTGCCGCGCAGGCTGGTCTGCTCGGCAGGGGTCAGCAACGGGGCGGGCTGATCAGGACGTGCGGCCGTGAGCGCACGCCGGGGGGTTGACAGCAACGTAACCCGAGTCGCGGTGGCTGGCCACCACCACCCGGGCCAACCGCGGCGAAGTCCGCCCCGCACCGCAGCGCGATCCGCAGCTCGACGTTGCAACCGGCGGGCCAGAACCGCCATGATCGGCGCGTGACGAAACGACGCGTCGCCATCCTCGGTTGCAGCGGTTCGGTGGGCACCCAGGCGCTGCAGATCGCTGCCAGCCATCGCGACCGTTTCGAGGTGGTGCTGCTGGCTGCGCACCGCAGCGCCAGCCAATTGGCGGAGGCCGCCGCCACCCACCGGCCGGCTGCCGCCTGCCTGACCGGCCCAGCCGCGGCCCCGGCCCTGCCGGCCGGCACCCGCTGGTTCGCCGGCGCCGACGGACTGCTGGCCGCCCTCGACCACGCCCGGCCGGACGTCGTGCTCAATGCGATCACCGGCGCGGCCGGCCTGGAAGCGTCGGCCTGGACGCTGCGGCACGGCTTGCAGCTCGCCCTGGCCAACAAGGAGTCGCTGGTGATGGCCGGCGAGTACCTGCTGCCACTCGCCCAGCGCAGCGGCGCACGCATCCTGCCGGTCGACAGCGAGCATTGTGCGGTGTTCCAGTGCCTCGACGGGGAAGTGCCGGCCAGTGTGCGCCGGGTCCTGCTGACCGCGTCCGGCGGGCCGTTCCGGCAACGGCCGCTGGCCGAGTTCCCGCAGGTCACCGTCGCCGAGGCGCTGCGCCACCCGACCTGGACGATGGGGCCGCGGATCACGATCGGCAGCGCCACGATGATGAACAAGGCCTTCGAGATCCTCGAAGCCCGCTGGCTGTTCGACCTGCCGCCCGACCGCATCGACGTGGTGATCCACCCGCAGAGCATCGTGCACTCGATGGTCGAGTTCCGGGACGGTTCGCTGCTGGCGCAAGCCGGCATCCCGGACATGCGCGTGCCGATCCTGTTCTGCCTCGGCTATCCGGACCGGCTCGAGTTCGACTTCCAACCGTTCGAATTCGGCAGATGGCGCAACCTGGAGTTCCTGCCGGTCGAACCCGCCCGCTACCCGGCGGTGCCGCTGGCCTACCAGGTCCTGGCGGCCGGCGGCGACGCCGGCGCGGTGCTGAACGCCGTCGACGAAGTCGCGACGGCGGCGTTCCTGGCCGGCCGGATCCCGTTCCCCTCGATCGTGCAAC
>DAIMFJ010000214.1:0-2025 GCA_036724695.1 Planctomycetota bacterium | reverse complement strand
GCGAACGGGTGCTCGCCGAGCATCGCGTCGGCCCGATCGATTCCATCGCCGCGGTCCTGGCAGCCGATGCCCAGGCCAGACGCGCCGCCAACACCTTGCTCGCCGCGTACCCCGCCTGACCACCCCATGGAATTCTCCAGCGTCCTCCTCGCGGCCCTCGGCATCGGCCTCTTGATCTTCCTGCACGAGCTGGGCCACTTCGCCGCCGCCAGGGCGGCCGGTGTGCAGGTGGACGTGTTCTCGATCGGCTTCGGGCCGCGCCTGTTCGGTATGGTGGTCGGCAACACCGACTTCCGCCTGTCGCTGGTCCCGTTCGGTGGCTACGTGATGGTCGCCGGCCAGGATCCCGCCGACGACCGGTACCCACCTGCGAAGTGCCTGTGGGCCAAATCGGTCGGCCAACGCACGCTGTTCTGGTCGGGCGGCGTGTTGATGAACCTGCTGTTCGCGCTGGTGGTGTTCCCGCTGGTGTTCCAGGCCGGCGTGTCGTTCTCGGCACCGGTGGTCGGCGGCGTGCAACCCGGCAGCCCGGCCTGGGAAGCCGAGCTGGCCCCTGGCGACCGCATCCTCGCGGTCGCCGGCAAGCCGATGTACTCGTTCGAGAACCTCGGCATCGAGGTCGCGCTGCACGGCCCGCGCCCCCTCGAGCTGCAGGTGCGCGGCCAGGATGGCGGCGAACGAACCGTGCGGGTCACGCCGCGCTACTCGGCCGCGGATGGGCTGAGCACGCTCGGCATCGCGGCCGCCACGGCCCCCGACCTGCCGCGGCTGAGTGTCGCGAAGGACGGTCCAGCCGCCGCCGCCGGGCTGCGCGACGGCGACGAACTGCTGGCGATCGGCGGTGTCCCGACGCCCGCGCCGGAGCTGACGGACGCCGTGCAAGCGCTCGCGGCAGCCCAGGATCGGCCGATCGAGGTACGGGTGCGCCGCGACGGCCAGGAACTCGCCGTGGACGTGGCCGGGCGCAACAGCGGGGAATTCTCGCCTTGGCGGCTCGGCGTCGAACCCCTGCCGCGCCAGGTCGTCGGCCTGCGGCCGGGCAGTGCGTTGCTGGATGCCTTGGCGGTGCAGCGCGGCGATGTGCTGCTCGCCGTCGACGGCCAGCCGTTCGTCAGCGGCGACCTGGCGGGCGCGTTGCAAGGCGATGGCCCGCTGCGCCTGCTGGTGCTGCGCGACGGTGCCCGGCGCGAACTGACCGCAAGCGGCGATCCGGCAGCCCGCAGCGCCGCGGCCGCACATCTGGCCCTCGGTCCCGACGACAGCATGATGCTGCTGCCGCGGCCCGACAGCCCAGCGGCACAACAGGGCCTGCGGCCGGGCGACCGCCTGCTCGCCGTCGGCGACCGGCAACGGCCCGCCTGGGAGGAGTTCCGCACCGCGGTCGAACGCAGCAACGGCCAGCCGCTCGCCCTGGTCGTCGACCGACAACCGGCCACCGTCGCACCGGAGTACTGGCGCGACACCGTCGGCGGCCTGCCAACCGGCGAACGGGTCGACCTGCGCCTGCGCCCCGAACGGCTGGCGATCTTCGACCACGGCTTCGTGCCCGAACTGCGCATGCTGCGCGAGGAGGTGCGCGCCACCGACTTCGCCGACGCGCTGCGCCTGGGCACCGTCTGCTCGCTCGACATGATCAAGCAGCTGTACGTGACGCTCAAACGGCTGGTCACCGGCGAGGTCGGCGCGAAGAACCTCAGCGGCATCATCGGCATCAGCAAGGTCAGCTACCAGGCGGCCCAGCGCGGCATGAGTTGGTTCTGGTACTTCCTGGCGCTGCTGAGCCTGAACCTCGCATTCGTCAACCTGCTGCCGATCCCGGCCCTCGACGGCGGCCACCTGCTGTTCCTGGCGATCGAACGCATCAAGGGCTCGCCGGTCAGCACCCGCGTGCTCGGCTACAGCCAGGTACTCGGTCTGGTGTTCGTGTTGCTGCTCGTGCTGTTCGTGACCTACAACGACATCGTGCGGCTGCTCTGAGCATGGGTGCTCGCCGTTGGCGAGCTTCGTGAGCAAAGAACAGGTGCA
>DAIMFJ010000213.1:0-9132 GCA_036724695.1 Planctomycetota bacterium | reverse complement strand
CAGCATACGAGATTTGGAACGGTGATCCAGTCACCGAGTTGGACATGGCAGGTGATGCGCACGGTTCCATTACCACCATTGCCAACCGCATCTCGGAAGGCCCCCATCTGAGGGATGTAATCCGGGCGAAGAACGCAGTACGTCTGCATTGCATCGACCATACGATCCAGTACCTCCTGCTGATCAGCGCTGGGCCTGTCTGCCGGGCACGGAGACAAGTCGGGCCAGACACCACTTACAAAGGTAGGATCGCGAGGCGGCTGCTCGAAGGCGGATGGCTCATAACTCCACACATGGCACTGAGCGCGCCCGGGAGACATCAGCGCCGCCCCCAGTGCGGTGACCAGGGCAAGGTGACGGGCCAGACACAAGTCGAAGAACTCCATCGCAGCATGGTGCCCCCCCCCCTCAAGGAAAAGTCAAGTCCATCCCCAGATTATCGCCTACGGAGCAAAGGGGCCGAGGGGGAGTGAAGGAGGACGAACAAGCTGCGGCCCCGGAACTCCCGGGACTATGCAGCACCACTCTACCCCCATCCCGTCTCTGCCAGCAAGACCGGGCTCATGGCCGAGCTGCGCCTCCTGGATCCGGCATTCAGCCCAACGGAAACGCCACTCCCCCGCCTCGCCTCCCATCGCGGCACCACGTGCGATCGCTGTCCCGCCGCCGATGACATGGCCCGCCATCGCCGACGCCTGCTGGATCGACTTGGCCGCGCACGGAAGCGGCGCGATCTGAGTCCCGAAGCAGGGCGCACCCCTCGCGGCATTGGATGCGTCCCCCAAGACAGCGGCACTCCGCGGCCTGCCGACCACACCGCGCTGCTGCGACGGCAATGACCCGTTCACGCAGTTCCCTTCCGTCACCTCGCCTGGATCTGCCGCGTGATCGTCACATCCGTGATCTTGCTGTCGGCGGCCAACAGGATCGCCTTGGATAGGATCATCGACAGCAGGCGATCGCCTTCGAACGGCAGGTGGATCGTGTCCCCGCGCGCGGACGGTCCACTGTCGCCGACGATGCACAGGTAGCGATCGCCCGGCGACATCAGGATGTTGCCGCTGCCGAGGTGGATCTTGTAGGTACACAGGTCGCCGCGCACGACCAGGAAGCGATCGGCGAACGAGCACCGGTCGGCGATGCGCAGCCGCGGAACGAGCCCCTCCAGCACCTGGCGCCGGATCTCGGCACTCGCGGAGAGTTCCCCGAAGGCGAACCCGCTCCAATACTCGCGCTGCGGCCGGTCGCGGCCGTGGTCCATCCATTGCGGGTCGTTGCCGACACTGGCGACGCCGACGAACAGGTCGACGTCGCGCAGGATCTCGCTGAGCACGAGTGCCGGGATCTCTTCGAGGCGCCGCGGCGCGTCGTCGGCGGCGACCTGGAAGCCACCGCCGGCAGCGTGGGCCGTGGCCGTAGCGCTGTCGATCGCATAGAAGCGCACCTGGTCGGTGGCGACGTGCAGGAAGCTGCCAGCCGCGGTGGTGTCGGTCCCGTGGTTCTCGCCGATGCCCTCCACCCAGTACTCGGCGCGCAAGCCGAACGCCGGCAAGTCACGGCTGGTCGGCGGCGCGAAGTCGTCCACCATCAGCCGTAGCTTGTGCCGCCAACCGCGCGCCGCCGCCAAGGCGCTGAACTGGTGTTGCTTGAGGATGTGGGCGGCGAAGCGGTTGCTGTAGACCTCGGTGCGTCGCTCGGCATCGGTCAGCAGGTAGACCTCACGGTGCGCCTGCTTGAACGGCTGCACGACGCCGAGCGCCGCGAGCCGCTCGCGCCAGCGCAGAACTTCGTCGACAGTCGCCTCGATCGGGTGCCAGAGCGTGACCTCGGCACCGTCCGAGGGCACGATCGGGGTTCCGTCGATGCCGACGAAACCTCCATCGTGGGGAACGGCGGCGACGCGGACGCCGGCCACCGCGAACGACCAGATCAGCCGGCGTGCGATCGCGCCGACCACGGGATGCTCAAGGTAGCGCGCACGGAACACGTCGAACGGGATCCGTCGCCCCGAGAGGTAGAGCCCGTCGAGGCGCGCGACGACGGCCGTCACGAGCCGGTCGAGGTCCTTCCGTTGCGCCTTGAGCTCCTTGAGTCCGGCCGCGGACCCGGCCTTCACGGCCGCCGGCGGCGCCTTCAAGGGCTTGCCCTGCGCATTGCGCCACTGCAGTACCGAGCCACCACCGCCGTCCGGGAGCACGAGTCGGGCCGTGACGTCGCCGAACTCGAACTCGCCCTGCCCGACCGTCGTCAGCCCGAACGTCGGCACCGCGAGCTCGTCGAGTTCGTCGCGGTCCATGCCCAGCGCCGCGGCGCTGGCGCGCATCGCCTTCTCGACTTCGTTGCGCACGCTGCCCTTCTTGAACCGCGTGGCGAGCACGGCGAGATGCCCCACCGCCTCCTTGGTGCCGATCCTGCCGAGGGCCCAGATGCAGCCGTTCGCGACGCGCGCGGCGCGCGGCCCAAGGTTCGGCACGGTGCGCACGCTGGCGATCGCCAGCGTCACGAGGGCGCGCTGCAGTGCGGCGTCCGGCCGCAGCCCAGCCATCCAGGCCAGCCCGCGCAGCACGTCGGCATTGCGCGCGTTCGGGATCCGGCTCCGCTCGGCGGTTTCGTCGAACTGCCCGAACCAGGCGGGAACCCACCGCTCGAATGTCTCGCCGACCGCTTCGAGGTGGGGCCTCGCCTGCGAGCACCACCTTGCGGATGGACGCGAACTCCGCGACTCGGCGGCGTGGCCGAGCAGGCGCCGCCAGGCGGTCGCCAACTCCGGCTCGGCCCCGTCGATCTGCTGCACGGCCTCCCTGGCCCAACGATCCTGGTCGTCGACGGGCATCCTGGCTTCGCCGTGGATCAAGCGGGCCACCATCTGCAAGCCGCGCTCGACGTCGGCCGTGCGGTATTGCCGCGCGCCGCAGCGTTTCGCCAGCCGTTCGAGCGAGCTCCGCACCACCGTCGGGACCTTGCCGCCCTCGCAGTGCGTCGCAACCACTTTCAGCATCGGCACCAACTCGAGCCAGGAGTGGCGCCCCGGCACCATCGACAGATCGATCAGCGCACACAGCTGCTCGACCCGCCACGGCAGTCGCCGCCGCAACAGGTTCCTGGCCAGGTCCCACGTTAGCCAGTGGAACCCCTCGGCCTGCGCAGCGAGCACGGCGATCGCGCACTGCGTCGACGCGTCGGCCGCGAGGATGACCTGGCCGGCGGCGAAGTCGCGCGCCTTCACCGGCCATCTCCGCTCCCCCGCCCGCGTCTCCTGGACGAACTCTGCGAGCATTCGTTCGGCATCTTCCACGCCCATGCTCAGCCTCCGACCAGAGGTACGAGCCGCACGAAGGTCACCTTGGTGGACGTGGCGACGCGGACTGCCTCGTCGAGCTCGACGCATTGCCGATCGCCGACCAGCACGAGGATCTGACCGCGCTCGAAGGCGTCGATCGCCAATCGGCACTGGGCCTGCCAGTCCACTTCGCGCCCCGCGCGTTCGCCGCCGCGCCATGCTGTCCCGGTCGGCTCGGGACGAACGAGCATCGAGCGCGGTTCCGAGCCGCGATTGTGGTCCTGCACTTCCTGGTAGACGCGACTGCGGATCAACTCGCGCACGGTGATGTGTTCGGTCAGGACATCGAGGTCGAATTCCCTGGCGTCCCTGCGGCCCAGGACCTCGTCGCGGATGGTGACGGTTGGCATCCGAGCAGCGTACGCGGTCGCGTGCGACTGGGGAGAGGCTCGGCAAGCTGTGGCGCAGGTCGCACGGACCTCGCGGTCCCGACCCGCACGTTCGCCACTCCACCGCCGGCATGACGACGCCATCCTGTTCCGGTCCGTGCCAGGCGGTCCGGCCTCCCTACGGGATTTTCCCGATCATCCCGAACCGCGATCCCACCCGAAACACACCAACAGTCCGATGGCCGGAGAAGACCTCGATCCGAACCCACGGCGCGACTTCCTGCACGCGCGGTCCATGCTGCGCACCTTGGAGCGCCGCCGGAACCAACGCGCCCAGGCCCGGGAACGGGTGCTGGAGATGATGGCGTCGCTGGACCTCGTCATCGCGCAGCTTCCCGACGAGCTCGACCCCGGGATGCTGAGTGAAATCGAACGCGTCGTGACCACGCTGCGAACGGCCGACCAGAGCATCGAGGACGGCCAGGTGCGTTCCGGCTTGCAGTCGCTGGACCTGGCGCGGGCGCGCATCGATCGCCTGCTGGCCGCGGTACAGAACGCGCCATTGGCCGACGACCGGCCGAAGCCGGCGTAGGCGACTCAGCGTCGTGCGGGGCCGGCGACGGCTTCCAGGGCGAAGACCACCTCGCGCCGATCCCCCGCCACCAGTTCGGTCGACTCGGACCGCAGCGTGCGCGTCGTTCCGACGGGTCCTGCGACCTCGGCCTCCACCGACGCCAGCCCAGGTCGACCACGGAACACGAACCGCCCCTCGGCGTCGGTGGCCACCGGGCTCTTCGCGACCAACTGCCCGGCCCCCGACGCATCCGGACGCGTCACGACGAACGTGAGCAGCCGATCGGCCGCCGGTTGGCCGTCGACGGTCACGGTGACCTGGACCTCGACCGGCTGCCACGCGCACAGGTCCACCGGCAAGGACAACGCCCGATCGGCGGGCACCTGCACCGCCGCGACGATCGCCTGCGTCGCCCGCGCGAACGTCGCTGCACCCGTGCAACTCTCGCGCCAGTGCATCTCGAGCGACCAGGCGCCCGCCGGGACATCGGCGAACCGCACCACGCCGTCGGTGCCGAGCGGCACCGGCGGCTGGTCGGCACCGGGGATCGCTTCGCGGTTGCGCCAATCGCCGCGGACGAGTCGGAACCCGGCGGTGGGCGCGGGGCCGCCGAAGCTCGGCACGGTGGGCAACTCCGCAAACGCAGCGACGAACGCTGGCGGCCCGAGTTGCAGCTCGACCGTGGTGCCACCCGGCAAGGTGACCTGCCAGGGCGCTGCGACGTCGAGCTGCTGGGGCCCGACCACCAGGGCCGGCCGCCCTGGTGGGCTGATGCGCACGACCACCGGCACGTTCGGCGCACCGCGCAGCGAGAATTCGCCAGCGACGTTGCTGCTGCCGGTTTGCCACAGCACGGCGGCGAACGGGGCTCGCCGTGGCGACCAACCGGGCAGTCGATGCACTGCGGCGCCGGGGGCACCGGCGTGCAGCGGCCCGTCGGCGGCGAGCAATTCGATGCCGGCCCCCACCGCCGCGGCACCATCGGGCAGACGTACCTGCAGCAGCCGGGTCACTGCGGTGGGCAAGCGCACCTCGACGCTGGCCGCGCTGCCAGCGGCGACGGCGACCGGCAACAAGCTGCTGCGCGCGTGGGTGCCGGCGAGCGATTCGACGACCAGGAGTTGCTGTCCAGACGGCGTGTCCGGCAATCGCACGCGACCACCTTCGTCGGCACCTTCGACGACCGTGCGGCGGTGCTGACCGGCGAGATCGTGCGCCGACGGCTGCGTCGGATCCTGCCAGCGCCAGACCGCGACTTCGCGCAGCGGCGCGCCGGTCGTGTCGTCGCGCACGACGACGACCAGTTCGGCGAGGGGCGCCATCGTGAATTCGCGGTCGTGCTCACCCCAGCGCGCCGTCAGTCGGCCGCTGGCGACGCCGTACCCCGACCGCTGCAGCACCAACTTGATCTCGGCACCGGGCAACGCGAGCCGCGGCAGCACGAACCGGCCGTCGGCACCCGTGCGCGCGAACGTCGACCCGAGGTCCAGACCGACCACGGTGACGTCGGCAAGCGGGCGCCCGTCGACGTCCAGTACCCGGCCGGCGACGGTGTCGGCATGGGTGGCATTGCGGACGACGACGGTGTGCGCGAACGTCGCCTGGCCGGCGGGCACTTCGCAGCGCCCACCGGCCACCACGTCGTGGCCGAGCACCAACACGCGCCAGGTACCGGCGACCGCCGTGACCAGCGCGCCCTCGGGCGTGGCGATCGTCGTGCGCTCGGTGGCGAGTTGCAGCGGTGGCGCGGTCGGCGAACCGGCTTCGCGCAGCAACTGCACCGGCGCACTCGGCACGAGGCTGCCGCGTTCGTCGACGGCGCGCACCGACACCTGGCAGGCGCGCAACAGGCGCAGGTCGCCGAGCTCGAGGCGCGCGCCGGGCGCCCAACGCTGATCCGCGGCGGGCCCCGAACCGGTGCCGGTGACGAGCTGGCCGAGCGGCATGTCGACCGGTACGACGTCCGCCGACGCCACCTCGACGGAGTGCTCGAGGCCGTCGTGCGACAACTCGAGAACGACGGCGAGCGGCGCGGCCGGCACGGTGATCGCGAACGTGCCGTCGGCGGCCGACGCGAACGTGACGTCGCGCCAGCCGGCGGCCGGATGGTCGTGCAGCCAGCGGCGGTAGCGTTCGGCGCGCGCGGCATCCGCATCGCCGTCGAGTTCGCCGCGGAGGCGGCCGCGCAACTGCATCGGCACCCCGGCCAGCGGCGCGCCGCGATCGTCGACGCAGCGCCCGGCGATCGTCACCTGCCACGCGGCCAGCGCCGGGCCCGGGGCTTGGTCCGCGGCGACGCGGTCGGGTTCGGTCGGGCCGTTCGCAGCCACTTCCGCGGCCGCGACGCGCACTTCGGCCGGTACCGCACCATCGCCCGGCGGCACCGGCACGGTCGGCTGCGCGTGCCACCACCACAAGCCCGTGGCGAGCACGATCGCCGCAGCACCACCCATCCACCATTGCATCGTCGCCAAGAGACCTCCTGTGCCGAGCACCGCGAACGTCGTCGCCGCCGGATTGTCGAGTGCAAACGCCGCAGCGAGCCGGGCCCGCCAATCCGGCGCGTCGATCCGGGTTGCGCAGCGCTCGCGCAGCAACTGCAGACCGCGCTTGCCAGCGGCTCGCTGGTCTGCTGCGCGAGGCCGCCGGCGTCAAGTCATGCAGGTAGCGGCCGACGATCGTCTGCCGGTACGGCTCGGGCAGTCCGGCCAGGCAGTTGGCCAGCTGCTGCAGCGTTTCGACGTGGCTGGCCGTGGCATCGGCAGTGGACTCGGTGCCGCGTTCGCGAGCCGCCGAGGCCTCGCGCCGCGCGCGCCTTGCCTGGCTGCGGCGATGGTGCCGCGCGACGTTGCGCAGCACGCCGGCGAGCCAGCCACCGATCGGGCCCGGCCGCGGCGGCGGCGAGCGCAACGCCTGCAGCGCGGTCTCCTGCAGCACGTCGTCGGCCGCGTCGCTGCCGACCAGGGCACAGGCCAGACGCCGCAGCGCGGCGAGGTGGCGCGGCAGCTCGGCGGCGAGGTCTTCGTGGCGGTGCACGCCACTACTCTGCCCGCAGCGCGCCGATCGGGGTCAGGAATCCGTGGCACCAGGCCGATCGCCGTGCGCCGTCGCGCGGATCGGCCGAGTGGAATCGCTGTGGGACAGGCTACTCAGCCCACCCCCAGCGACCTGGCGAGCGGAGCAACTTCACTTCGCGGCACGCAGCGCCTCGAGGCGCACGCGGGCGCGGTGCAGCTGTGCATCGAGCCGGAGCACCTCGGTCTTGTCGGCGTTGCGCCGCTGCTGTTGGAGCCACTCGAGTTCACTCTGGGTCGCGGCGATCTCCCCTTCGACCAGCCCGCGCACGATGACGACCTTCTTCTGCAGCGTCGTCAGGAGCGCGGCAGCCTGCCGCGCTTCGCCGGCCGGCATGCGCCCTGCTTCGTGCAGGATCTTCGCATCGTTGGCGTTGGCCTCGGCGAGCTGCAGTTCGGCCTGCAGGTCGAGGCAGCGCGACGCGAGGTCGGCGGTCGCCTCGGCGGACGAGTGGATCGAACGCTCGGCCGATGCCAGGTTCACGGCGTGCGTCGGCAGGCCATCGGGACCGGCCAGGAACGCCTTGGTCGGCTGCGCCGGAGCTTCGCTCGGCGCGATCGCGTCCGCCGGCAGGCGCAGCTTCTGGCCGACCACCAGACGCTGCCGATCGAGGCCTGGGTTCAACTTGAAGAACTCCAGCGCACGCTTTGCGTCGCCGAGGAACTGCTTGGCGAGACGCTCCATGGTATCGCCCGGCTGCACCGTGTACTCGCGCACCGGCGCGGCCGCGGCGAGTTGGTTGCGCAACCGCTTGACCTCGGCGCGCAGCGCGTCGAGTTCGGCCTGCAGCGCCGCGGCGGCCGGTGGCTGCGTCGGCGCCGCTGGCGGCGGGTCCTGGGCGGTGAGCGGCACGCCGAAGCCGAACGCGCACGCGCCGACGACGGCAGCGGCGGCGAGGGCCTGGATGCTGCGACGCAGCGACGAAGAAGGCGGGGAAGGACGGCGCGATTCCAACAACATCTGGATCCTCCGGTAGAACTCGGACGGGCGGTGGAAGACGGGTACGGCGGTGGCCGCGGCGAAGGTCGGAGCGGCGCGCTCGGCGAACGCCAGCAGATCGCGCGCGTAGGCCGCGCGGTCGCCGGCGGCGGCCGTCTCGTCGGCGAGGCGCTCGCTGTGGAAGCGGACGTCGCGGCGCAGCCACCAGAACAGCGGATGCAGGCCGAGCGGCACGGCCAGCGCGGCGAGCAGCAATTGGGCCAGCGGATCGCGAGCGCACAGGTGCGCGGCTTCGTGGCGCAGCACGGCGAGGGCCGCCGACCGATCGGCTGCGGCCAGCAGTGACTGCGGCAGCACGACAACCGGCCGCCACACGCCAGCGCAGAACGGCCGCAGCGCGCGCGGGGTGATGCGCAGGCGGGCGCGGCCCGGCAAGGTCGCGGCGAGGTCCGCGGGACCGGGTTGGGTGTGCCGCAGTTCGCGATGCAAACGCAGCCCACCGAGCAGCGCGCGCAACAGGAACAGCCCCGCAACCGCGAGCCAGATCGCCGCGGCGACGTGCGGCCAGGAGGTTGGTGCGGCGGCCGATGCCGGTGGGCTCGGTGGGATCACCGGCGCCGATTCCGGGTCCGGTTCCCCGCTCGGCTCGACGGCTGCGGCCGCAGTCGGCGCCGCGCGCTCTGCCGCCGGACCAGCTGCGTCTGCGGCTGCCACCAGCTCGGTCCGCGGCGCCAGCTCGGCAGCCGGCGCCGGTTCGGCAGCCGGCGTCCAACGCGGCAGCGGCAAGCTGGCGACGACGAGGTAGACGGCGCAGCCGACCGCGGTGTACAGGCCGATCCGGCGCCGTTCGGCGACTTGCCGGCAGGCCAGCGCAG
>DAIMFJ010000212.1:7471-9149 GCA_036724695.1 Planctomycetota bacterium | reverse complement strand
CCACCCGCACCCTCTCGAACTCCGCCTGCGCTTCGTCGACAGCTTCGGCCTGCCGGTTCCCGGCGCCCTGGTCTTCGCCGCGCCGCCGCGCTGCGGCCTGTCGCTGTGGCCTCACGCCAGCGACGCCCGCGGCGAACTGCGGCTGCAATGGCGCGCCAAGGTCGCCAGCATGCCGCTCACGCTGCTGCCGTTCGCGTGGGGCATCCTGCAGCCGCTGCGCGAACCCACCGTTCACGCCGGCCGCCCGCAACACCTGACCGTCGTGCTGCGCGGCCGCGCGCAACCAGAGGCAGCACTTCGCAACGCCGAACAGCGCACCGCCGAACAACTGCGCCGCGACGTTCGCGAAGTGCGCGCCGGCCGCCTGCGCAAACGCGACGACCTCGACATCCTGTGTGGGCGCACCCAGGTGTTGTTCCGCGAGTTCGACTGCACGAACTGCCACGACCAGAGCCAACTGCGCGACTACGAACTGCTGGCACGCAGCAACCTCGCCCAACCCGGCCTGCACCCGCACGCCCGCTTCGCCGACCTCGGCCTCGCGATGCCCGACGCCGAGGTGCAGCGCCAGCGCGCCAGGCTGTTGGCAGCCAGCCTCGCCAGCGAGTCCGAACCCACCGCCGCCGCCGCGACCGAAACCGCGGCCGGCGCCGTGCGCGGCCGCGTGCTCGCCCAGGGCGGCCGCCCCGTCCCCAACGCCCCCGTCGCGTGCCTCTCGCCCGACGGCGCCGTGCTGTGCCGCACCACCACCGACGCCCGCGGCGACTACCTGCTCGCCCCCTTGCCGGTCGGCCGCGTCCAACTGCGCGCCGGCGGTGGCCCGCTGGGCGTCGCCACCGACCTCGCCGTGACCATCGTCGGCGCACCGATCACCTGGCAACCGCGCCTGCTGCCGACCAACACCGTGAGCGGCCTCGCCCGCGACGACGTCGGCGGGATGCTGATCGGCTGGAACGTCGAACTCGAGACCCCCGACGGCACCTTCGCGGGCCTGGTCCAGACCGACGCCATCGGCCGCTTCGTCTGCCACGAGGTGCCGAGCCTCGCCGACTGCCTGTTGTGGTCGAACGATCGCAGCGCGCCACTGCCGACGGCGTACCTGCGCACGGCGTTGCCGGACGGCCAGCCCCAGACGATGGCGATCGGCGGCAGCCCGGCCCGCGTGCGGGTCACACTGCAGCTGCCGGACGACTGCCGGTGGGCGCCCGTCGAAGTGCGCCTGCTGCAACTCGAGTCGGGCCGCATGGCGCGCCTGCAACCGACGCTCCGCGACAACCAGTACAGCGCCGAAGGCTTGCCGCGCGGCACCTACCGGCTCGACGTCGGCGCGCCGATCCTCGGCTGGGTCGAAGCCGCGACCATCGACCTCAACGACCGCGGCCTGTGGGACCTCGGTTCCGTGGCACTGCCGGCACCGGGCCGGCTGCGCATCGAGACCGCGCAACCGGGCTCGTCACCGTTCGCGCACGAGTACGACCTGCTGCGCCGTCTGCCCGAGCTCGACGCGCGGGTCGCGACGCGCGTCCTGCCCGATGGCACCCACCAACTGGCGGCCGGCGAACACGTACTGCTGTGGCGCAACGCGAGCGGCGTGCACGCCCGCACCTTCGTGGTGAGCAGCGGCGCGACCACCGTGCTGCGCATCGACTGAACGGGGGCGGCTGCCAAGGCCGGCATG
>DAIMFJ010000212.1:0-7461 GCA_036724695.1 Planctomycetota bacterium | reverse complement strand
ACCCGCTCACTTCTTGCGCGCGTACTCGATCTCCATCATCAGCGCTTCCTTGCCGTCGGCGCCGTTCGAGTACATGCCGAACCAGAAGCGGTTGTCGTCCAGCCAGCGCGTCACCGTCTTGCACGGCACCATCTTGCCGGTCTGGTCGACCATCTCGCCGCGGCTGGTCAGTTCGTTCTTCTTCTCGTCGTAGTCGCCGACCACCAGCAGCGGCGACGGCGTCCACGAGTCGACCCAGGTGCCGACGTACTTCTTGCGCACCGGGCAGTAGCTGTTGGTGCCATGGCCGGTGAACGGCATGCCCATCGCGATGCCGCTGAAGTCGTCGACGGTGTGCAGCTCGCCGACCTTCTTGGTCGTCTGCGTCGCCTTGGCCGTCTGGGCGGTACCGTCGGGCATGTAGAACTTCATCGTCGCGTCCCAGACGCCGACGTGGCGCAGCAGCGGCGCATGCTGCGGCAGTGGCTTGGTCGGATCGGCACCCTGCGGGTCCTGGACCAGGGCGGCGGGAACGATGGCGGCACAGAGGAGGAGCAGGAGGGACTTCATGGCTGGACTCTGCCACGCAGCCCGCCGGAATGCACCTGCGGAGCCCTCCGTGCCGGGAAAGGTTCCCGATTCGACCAGCTACAGCACGCGATCGCCGAAGGTGTTGGTCAGCGACAGGACCAGTCCCTGCTGCTCGACCACGACCCCCTGCCACAGCAGCGGCAACCCGCTGAACGCCGGCGCGTTCGGGATCGGCATCACGAAGCCGTACTCGCCGGTGCTGGCGCTGGTGAAGCCGATGCCGAGCGACAGCACCGAGCCGAGCTGCAGCACGGTGTTGCCGACGTTCGGCAGCAGTTGCACCGGCCCAGCCGGGAAGATGCTGGCCGCGACCAGCACCGCTGTCGCCGGCCCATAGCCGGGCTGCGACGCGAACGTCACCGTGTACGAACCACCGATCGTCGGCGCCGCGGCGGCGTGGCAGTGACGGTGCCGATTCAGCCACACGGCGTTCTGCGCGTTCCAATTGCCGAACACCAGGTCGAGGTCCCCGTCGAGGTCGAGGTCGGCGATCGCCCCGGCACCCGACGCCATCGTCGCCACCGGCGCCGCACTCGCATCGACGGCGAACACGCCGAGGCCGTTGTTGCGCAGGATGCGCGTCTGCCCGGCGACGTTGGCGCCGTTGAACAGAACGATGTCCAGGTCGCCGTCGAGGTCGATGTCGCCCATCGCCGAGGTGTACGTGAAGTCGGTCAAGGGCGGCAGGTTCGCAGCCGTCGCATCGCTGAACACCCCCAGGCCGTCGTTCAACCACAGGCGGCTCGGCCGAGCGTACGACTGCAGGAACACGTCGAGATCGCCGTCGAAGTCGACGTCGCCGAGCTGGAAGTCGCCCGCGACGTACACCGCCCCCGGCAGGTTGGCACTGGCGTTGCTGAACACCCCGGTGCCGTCGTTGAGCCACAGCACCGCCGACACGGTCGTCGAGTTGATGCCGAACAGCACGTCGGGATGGCCATCGCCATTGACGTCGCCGACCGCCATGCCCCAGGCATTGACGTTGCCGGCCGGGGCGTTCACACCACTCAGGTCCGTGAAGTTGCCCAGCCCGTCGTTCACCAACACCTTCTCGCGCGCGACGATGTCCACGTCGCCATCGTGGTCGATGTCGAACATCTTGGCGCAATAGATCGTACGGGTGAACACCGGCAACTGCGTCGCGCTGACGTCCGTGAAACGACCAGTACCGTCGTTGGCGTACAAGCGGCTCTGCTGGCCACTGCCGTTGCCGAAGAAGATGTCGAGGTCGCCATCGCCGTCGATGTCGCCCAGCGCCACGGCACCGGTCCAGTCCACCACCTGCGGCAGGTGCGTCGCGGTGACGTCGACGAAGCCCCCCAAGCCGTCGTTGAGGTACAGCGTGTTCTGGGCGCCCGGAACCGTGCCGCCCATGTTCGCGCAGACGAGGTCCGGGAACTGGTCGCCGTCGACGTCGCCGACGGCGATCTTGAACTCGGGACTCAGGTCGGCGGGCAACGCCGGGCGAGTCGGCGCGAAGAACTGCGCCTGCGCGGCGAGGCTGCCGGCCGACAGGAGGACGAAGAGGAGAGTCTGGCTGCGGTGCATCAGGGTGTTCAGCGGGTTGCAGAGGGGGAGGGATCCCAGATGCTAACGCCCACCAGCACCCCTGCCGGTGTCCCAAGATCGTGCCGTGCGCGAGAAACCTCGCGCCGGTCTGCGCACCCTCGGCCGAGGCACGTCGCGCCCCCATTCGTCCGCCGCGGAGCCTCACTTGCCGAAGTCGAGCTGGGTCAAAACTCCTGCTGGCAGAACGAACTCGCGCCCGATCCCAGTCTCGATCTCCGAACCCTCCGCACCGCCGCGCCGCACGACCGTCGCGCGATAGCGGCCGGGCAACACCGAGGTTGGCGCCTGTTCGGCCTGGGCCCACGCGAGGCGCACGGGTCTGGCAGCTTCGTCGTCGAGCAGGCGCAGCACGACCAGGCTGTCCGTCGCGCCAACGCCGGCACCCGGCGGCAGTCCAGCCAAGGGTGCAAGGACCTGCGCGGGTGTCGGCACCCGCAACTGCACCGTCGGTTGCCTGGCGTCGTGTTCGATCTCGAAATGGCGGCCACCGAGCTCCGCCCGGAAGACGACCCGGCTCGGCAGGCTGGCCCACTGGAACACCCCGAGCGACAGCACCTGGGCCTGTTCACGTTCGAATCCGACCGGATATGCGTACACGGCAACCGGCTCGCCGCGGTCGCCGACCACGGTGACGGTCACGGAGTGCCCGATCTCGAGGCGCAGCTCCACCGCCGAGTCCGCAGCGGACCGCGCGTCGATCCAGGTCGATGCCGGCGCGAACCCCTCCGCCACGGCTCGAACCTGCACCGGCGCCGAAATCCGGAACGGCGCACTGCGGAACGAGCCGTCCTCGCCCACGACAAGCTCCAACCGCCGCCCATCGGCCTCGACCGCGACTCGCGCCCCGACCACCGGCCCACCACTGCTGGCCAAGACGCGCCCACGGATACTGCGCAGGTCGGCATCGACCACCAGAGCCAGGTCCCGGGCTTCACCGAACGAGGGTGCTTGCACAGCGGCACTCGCCAACTCCATACCGAAGGCGTCCCGCGCCACGGCGTCGATACGCACCCCAGGTTCGAGCGAGTGCAGCACGATCACGGCATTCGCACCAGGCTTGCACTCACCGCGCCAATACGGATTCGTCGTTCCGTCGGTCGAGCGTCGTCGCCCCGCCATCTGCATCGCGAACGCACTGGCACCGAATTGCTCGTCGAAGGCGGTCTGGCTCCGCCCACCGACGAAGATCGGGCCACTGGCGTGCAGCTGCACCGAAGCCACCTCGGCGGCTTGCCCCTGGCGATCCACCACGGCGATGCGCAAGGTGTTGCGCGCCGGCAACGTGAACTGCACGGGATGCTGCTCCGAACCCAACCCGCCGTGCGCCACCGCGGGCACCACACACGAATCAACCGCACCCACCAGCAACTCGTTCGTCGCACCCTGGTACCAGCCGCGACCGTCGAGATCCCCCGGCTCGCTCCGTGCCACGTTGACGCGCGCAGCCACCACCGGCGAGCCATCCTGGCTGGTCGCCCGGAATTGGACTCTGGGGGCCAGTTCGACGGCCACCAGCACAGGCTCGCCCGCAAGGTGCCGAGCCGAGAGTTCGACGTGCACCGGGCCGCCCATGCCAGGGCCGCGTACGCAAACGACCGTGCCATGTGCAAACGCTGGCCGCCGCTCTGGCTCACACCATTGGCGATGCAGGGCATCCACGTCCGGCACCAGCACGGCCTGGAACGACCCTGCGGCATCCGAAATGCACGAAGCCCCGCAGCTCACCCCGCCTGCCAACTCGACCCGGATCCCAAGCTCCGCACCCGCCATCGGCGCGCCATCGCTGGCCACCCGCACCTGCCCGCGAACGATCGGCAGTGCGGTCGTGCGGACCTCCAGCAACCGCGGCGCCGGAGCCGCGATCGAGAGCACGTTGCGATGCCATGGCTGCTGCCCCCAGGGGCCATTCGGGTCGGCAGGCAGCAGCCAATGGGAGTCCGGCAGTACCAGTTCGCCGGACCAGCCTGCGGGCAAGCCGGCGAACGAGAACCAGCCACTCGCACGGGTCTCGACGAGCCATTCCCGACCGGCGCGAGGCGATCGTGCGCGGAGAGGATCTTCTACATCGACGCCAACCGCGGCGCGCGGAATGCGCAAGGCCAGGCGCAGCCCCGCCTTCGCGGGGTGCCCATCGACGAGCACGATGCCATCGAGCGCTGTGTGCTCCAGATCTGGATCGCCGTGTAGGGCCGCGGAGCGCACTTCCTGCCGCTGCGCCCCCTCGACAGGATTGGCTGCCACCGATTGCTCGGTCGGGGTCGCGGAATTCCCTGACCCGGAGTCCTGATCGGAATCCAACAGGGTCTTCCTGGGGCCATCCGTGCCATTCCCAAGCCAGACAGCGAACCCAAGGAGCAGTAGCAACAAGACGCCACACGAGAACCAAGTCAACCTTCTGCGGCGAAGTGCCGAGGCTTGGTCGGACGCGCCAGGAGCCTTGCGGTCAATCCTCATCGGGAACTGTGGCACGGATGTAATGAAGTCAACTCTTCGCGTGGCCCACGGTACGTCGCTCCGCGTTTGGCGACAAGCAGGTCGGCGACCAAGGACAAGTTCGCGCCGCCGGCGTCTACCATCCCGCTTCGTTCCGAGCAGATCCCTGCGGTCCCTCGCCTCTGATAGACTCGGGCGTGCGCCCTACCCACGTATCACGACCGATCCCCAGGTCGTGGATGGGGTGCCGTGCATTCGCAACATGCGCATCCCGGTTGCCACGATTCTCGGCATGATCGCTGACGGCATGAGTCCGCAGGAGATCCTCGACGCAATGCCGGCTCTGGTTGCTGCCGACGTCCAGGGAGCGCTGCGCTACGCCTCCGCCGCGGTCCGGGAGCCCGAACTGCCGTTGGGCTGAGCGACGGGGAGCCACCTGCGCAACGGCCTGCAGCGTCCCGCCGTGCACCTCGCCCTGCCCACCTGCGCCAACCTGCCCACCTGGGAGATCGACGACCGGTTCCTGCACGCCGCGCTGACCGCGCGCGGCGCGACGTTCGCGCGGCCGGTCTGGGACGATCCCGCGGTCGACTGGCGGGCCTTCGATGCCGTGCTCATCCGCACCACCTGGGACTACCAGGACAAGCTGCCGGCGTTCTTGCAGTGGGCCGAACGGGTCGGCGCGACCACCCGACTCTTCAACCCGGCCCCCGTCGTGCGCTGGAACACCCACAAGGGCTACCTGCGCGAGCTGGCGGCGCGCGGGGTGCCGATCGCCCCGCCCGCCTGGCTGTGGCGCGGCAGCCAACCCGACCTGGCGAACCTCGTCGCCGCGCTGCGGAGCCCCGAGGGTTTCCTGAAACCCTGCATCGGTGCAACGGCGCGCGAGACCTTGCGCTTTGCGACCGACGCCGCCGGCCTCGCCGCCGCGACGGCGCACGTCGCGCGTTTGCTGCCGTACGAGGACCTGATGCTGCAGCCGTTCCTGTCGGCCGTCACGACGCGCGGCGAATGGTCGGCGGTCTTCGTCGCCGGCCGGATCGCCCACTGTGTGCGCAAGGTCCCGGTGGCAGGCGACTACCGCGTGCAGGACGACTTCGGCGCCCACGACGAGCCGTACCAACCGACCGCCGACGAACGGGCGGCGGCCGAACACGCGATGACGGCCGCCGCATCGATCCTCGGCGCGGAGCTGCTGTACGGGCGCACCGACTGGCTCTGGCAGGACGACGGCCGCTGCGTGCTGACCGAGCTCGAACTGGTCGAGCCGTCGCTGTTCTTCCGCCACGGCACAGCGACGGCTGCGGCCCTTGCCGACGCGCTGTTGGCGCGAATCGGCGCGCGGAGTTGAGCGGCAGCGGTTGCCAGCCGCGCGGTTGGCGCTAGTGTGGAGCGCGCCCCTCCGCCGTTGCCCATGTTCCCACGCGTCCTGACCGTCGCCGCGGTGCTCGCCGCCGCTGCCCTGTCGACCGCCCAAGGCGGTACCCCGCCCGGCGGGGTCGATCGGCCCGGGGCCGGCAAGCCTGGCGCTGCCCCGCCCGTCGCCGCCGATCCCGCGCCGCCGCCGCTCGGCCAGGCGGCGACCGGGCGCATCGTGCACACCTACCAGACCGCCGAACACTGGGCGCTGCGAGCCTTGTGCCTGCTGTCGCTCGGCACCGACTGGCACCCCGACGGGGTTGCGATCGTGCTCGCCGCGCTCGCCGACAAGGACGAGCGCCTGCACGCGTATGCCGTCGAGACGATGCTGCGCACCAACGACCGCGTCGTCGCTGCGCTGGCGCAGAAAGAACTGCTCGCCGCGCTGATCGACCTGTTGCGGCGCAAGAACGAACATCTGCGCACCCGCACCGAGGCCGCGCTGGCGCGCCTGGCACCGGCCGCCGGGTGCAAGGGACACGTCGCCTGGCAACGCTGGTGGCGCGACCACGAAGGCAGTTGGGCACCGGCCGCCTGGGCGCCGATCGCGACCCAGGCGACCGGTGGCACGGCGACGCAGCAGGTGATCGACCGCGCCTTCGACCTGCGCGACGCCGGGCTGGAGGTGGTGTTCGTGCTCGACACCACCGGCAGCATGCAGTTGGCGATCGACGCGGCGCGCGACGCGATCGACGACATCACGGCGCTGCTGGCCGGCATCACGCCGAAGCTCGAACTCGGCCTCGTGCACTACAAGGACCTTGGCGACATGTCCGACGGTGCCAAGTTGCTCGAGCCGCTGACCCGCCAGCACAAGAAGGTGCAGGACCGGCTCGCCAAGCTGATCGCCAGCGGCGGCGGCGACGCGCCCGAACGTGTCGAGAAGGGCATCGAGGCAGCCCTGGCGAAGGACGTCGGCTGGACCAAGGACGCCAACCGCATGCTGCTGATCGTCGGCGACGCGCCGCCGCACATGGACACCATGGACGATCTGCTGGCGATGGTGAAGAAGGCCCACGAACACCCGTTCGCGAAAGGCAAGGCGGCCGTCACCGGCCCCAAGGAAACCAAGGTCCGGCCGTTCATCACCTCGGCACTGGCGACCAGCGAAGCCGCGATGGCGAGCTTCTCGGAGATCGCCAAGGCCGGCGGTGGCACTGCGGTGCGCATGGACCTGGGCCCGCAGCGGCCGGGTGGACGCGGCGAGGCGCGGGGCGAGGCCCGCCCGGCCGGCACGCGCGCGGCGACGGCGGCCGAACAGGTCGCCGAACACGTCCTGCTGTTGTCGTTCGGCGGGGCCAACGACGGCACGCTGCGCGAGTTCGTGCGGGTGTTCTTCGCGTACCGCCGCGCCGGCGCATTCGATCGCTGACGGACGGCGCGGCGCCGGTAGCATGCGCGCACCATGCGCCCTTGGCTCGCTGCATCCGTCCTGTCGTCGCTGCTCGGCTCGCTGGCGAGTGGCCAGGC
>DAIMFJ010000211.1:0-9174 GCA_036724695.1 Planctomycetota bacterium | reverse complement strand
TGCGCTGGCTTCCCTGGCGGCGCTGCCGTAGCTTAATCGCCCCAAAACAGGACCCATTCCGGACCCTACCCCCATGACCGAAGTGACGACGACCCAGGTCGGGCAGCAGCTGCCCGATTTCGAGATGGAAACCTACCTGCCGACCTCCCAGGAGTTCGGCAAGTTCAGCCTCGCCGAGCAGAAGAAGAACGGTCGCTGGACCGTGCTGGTCTTCTACCCGGCGGACTTCACGTTCGTCTGCGCGACCGAGTTCGCCGCCCTGGCCGAGCAGCACGAAGCGCTGCAGAAGGCCGGTTGCGACGTGCTGACGGTCAGCACCGACACCAAGTTCACCCACCTGGCCTGGCAGCGTCACGAAGGCGAATTGGCCGTCGTCAAGTACCCGATGGCCGCCGACCCGACCGGCAAGGTCAGCAAGCTGTTCGGCGTCTACCTCGCCGACGCCGGCCTGGCGCTGCGCGGCACCTTCCTGATCAGCCCGGAAGGCAAGCTGGCCAGCAGCGAGATCAACCAGCTCAACATCGGCCGCAACATGGAGGAACTGACCCGCAAGGTGCAGGCGTTCATCCACTTCAGCAAGCTGCCGGCCGAAGCGTGCCCGGCACAGTGGAAGAAGGCCGGCGACAAGTCGCTGAAGCCGAGTGCCAAGCTGGTCGGCAACGTGCATCAGGCGATGAAGGGCCGAGACGATCGAACCCGGCCCGGGCGGCGTGTCGTCGCCCGGACCACAACCGACAGACGACCATGAGCGAAACCGCAATTCTCCAGGTCGGGCAGCAGGTTCCCGACTTCACCCTGACCACCTACGAGCCGACGACGAAGTCGTTCGGTTCGTTCTCGCTGAGCGAAGCCCGAAAGAACGGCAAATGGACCCTGCTGTTCTTCTATCCGGCCGACTACACGTTCGTTTGAGCGACCGAATTCGCTGCTCTGGCAGAGCAGCAAGACCGGTTCGCGAAGATGGGCTGTGAGATCGTCACGGTCAGCGCCGACACCCAGTTCGTCCATCTGGCGTGGCAGCGCGAGGAGAAGGACCTCGAGAACGTCAAGTTCCACATGGGGTCCGACCGCAACGGCGATCTGGCGAAGCAGTTCGGGATCTGGAACGGTGGGTTCTGCCTGCGTGGCACCTACCTGATCGCCCCGAACGGCACGCTGATGAACAGCGAGGTGAACTTCCTCAACCTCGGGCGCAACATCGACGAGCTGATGCGCAAGTTCAAGGCCAACATCTACCTCGGCAAGAAGCCGAGCGAGGGCTGCCCGTCGAAGTGGAAGGACGAGGGCGACAAGACCCTGACCCCCGGCCCGGAGATGGTCGGCAGGGTGCACCAGGCCCACCAGGGCTGAGCGGAGCGGGTCCGGAACGTGGCAGGCCGAGCGCCCTTCGGGGTGGTCGGCCTGTCTCGTTTTCGTGCCGGATCGAAGTGGGTGCTGGCAGCGGGGGGCGGCGCGGTATCCTGCCGGGACCATGATCCGTAGCCTCCTGTTGTCCGTCGCCGTCGGCCTGTTGGCCGGTGGTGTCTCCGCGCAGATCGCCAAGGGCTCGCCCGCCCCGGCGTTCACGATCGAGAAGGGCTGGAACGACGCACCGACGTCGTTCGACGACCTGGCCGGCAAGGTCGTCATCCTCGACTTCGCACAGACCTGGTGAGGCCCCTGCAAGGCGGCCGTTCCGCACCTGAACGAACTTCACGAGAAGTTCGCGGCGCGGGGGCTGCTGCTCATCGGCGTGTCCGATGAGGCTGAAGGTCTGATCGAAGAGACGTTCATCACCAAGCTCGGGGCGAAGTACCCGTTCATCAAGGTGAAGGGCATCAACGAGCAATACGGCATCAAGTTCTTCCCGAGCGTGTACACGATCGACACGAATGGCAACGTGCATTCGGTCCCGGACGATCGTATGCCGAGCGAGAGCACCATCGAGGAACTGCTGAAGACGGTCAGTCTGGCGCCAAAGCTGCCGGAGGGGGCGCAGTTCGACCCGTTGCGGCAGATGTGGAACAAGAAGGACTACCTGAAAGTGCAGGAGTACCTCGGCAAGATGTTGGCCGCGCCCAACCTCGCTGCCGACCTCAAGGAGGTCTTCGAAGCGCAGCAGCAGGCGCTGCAGAAGAAGGTCGAGCAGCAACAGAAGCGGGTGGCGACGCTGGCCGAAGGGCCGGACTACTACACCGCCAAGGAGCAGCTCGAGAAGGTCCAGAAGGAATGGAAGGGCCTGCCGCCGGCCGAGGACGCCACCAAGGCGTTGGCGACGTTCGCGGCCGATGCCGACATCAAGAAGGAGATCGCCGCCGGCAAGGCGTTCGCGGCCCTGCTCGCCAAGTACGACCGCAGCAAGATCTCGCAGGCCCGCAAGCTGCAGGAAGAGCTGCCGAAGTTCGCGAAGAAGTACGAGCACACCTACGCCGGCCAGCAGGCGGCGAAGATGGCCGAGACCAAGTAGCTCGGTTGTGGCGGTGCTCGTTCTGCGGCGCGGCGGGTTCGGCGACACGTTGCTGACCCTGCCGCTGCTGCGGGCGCTGCGCCGCGCGCATCCTGGCGAGCCGATCGCTTTCGCCGGGGTGCGCGAGTACGGCGAGGTGCTCTTGCCCTCCGGGGCCGTCGACGAAGTGCTGTCGAGCGAAGCCCTCGAGCTGTGGGCGCCCGAGCGGGCGCGGGCGCACCTGCGGCGCTTCGAGCGAGTGGTCGGCGACGAGCCGGCGGTGTGCGACGTGGTGCTCGAGCCGCGGCGCGTCGCACCTGGGGTGCCGTTCGGCCTGCAGCTGGCGCGTCAGGCGGGACTCGAGCCGCACTGGCCCGACGACGGTTGGCTGTCGTCGCCGCGTGTGCCAGGGGCAGGGCCCGTGGTGCTGGCGCCCGGCAGCGGTGGGCGCGCGAAGTGCTGGCCGGCATCGCACTGGCTGGCGTTGGCACAAGCACTCGGCGAACCGCCGCATGTCGTCGTCGGTCCCACCGAAGTCGAGCGCGACGACCCGCGCCGCTGGCCGTGGCCGCACGGGGCGCACTTCCTGGCCGACTGCACGCCGGTCGCGCTGGTCGGGCACGTTCGACAGGCGCGTTGGTTCGTCGGCAACGACTCGGGCCCAACCCACCTCGCCGCCTGCCTCGGCGTGCCGACCGTGGCCCTGTTCGGCCCCACCGACCCGCAAGTCTGGGCGCCCGTCGGCCCACATGTGCACTGCCTGCTCGCCCCGTCCGCCCGCCTCGATCAGCTCACCCCAACCTCCGTCCTGCGCATACTTCACCCGGTCCCAAATGCGCACGGCTCCGCCTGACTCGTTGCCTGACAACTACTTGCGCAGATGAGGGCGGCGACGAAGTGCAGCGGGGGTTGTCGCGGCGAGCGCGTTCGGCAGTAGGCATGGAACACGCATCGTCTGGTTCGGCTGCTGGCGGCCGGCACTTGGCGTTGGGCAGGGGCTGCGATGGCCGGGGCGCAGTGCAGTTGGTGTTGAGGGTCGCTACCGTAACGCGTTTCTGAGCAATGGGTTCCTTCGGCGCGTGCGCATTTGGGACCGGGTGAGGTATGCGCAGGGGGTCAGGGGAGGCGGGCGCGGACGCGCTGCCAGTAGGGTAGGGTGTTGGGGTTGAGGTGGCCGCGCGGGCCGCCGTTGTGGACGCGGGCGATGCGTTCGGCGTCGCCGCGGGTCCAAGCGTCGGGGGCCCATTTCTGCATGTAGGCGGTGACCACTTGCTCGGCGTAGGCACGTCGGCGGCAGTCCTGGTAGTCCCCGCCGAGGCTTGGTTGGAAGGCGATCGCGTCGAGCCAGTAGACGCGATGGATCTGGAACGGGCCGATGGCGAGGCCGCCGTCGCCGTCGGGTGGGTGGTCGCGGCCGCTGCTCTCGACGAAGCGGATCGCGTCGAGGATCTGCTCGCGGGGCCAGTACTGGCGGTCGCCGCGCGCCAGCCACCACCAGGCGGCGAACAGTGCCAGCGCCGCACCGAGGGCGAAGCGCCAGCGAGGAGAACGTGGGCGGCGGCGTGGCATCGCTGTTGGGCAGTACCGCACCGGTCGCGAAATCGCCAGTGCCGAGGCTGGATCGGCAGGCGGGCGCACGCGACGCTGCGCGCATGCCGGCCACCGTTCGTGCCCCCGTTCCCGAGCGCCTGCCGCACGGGTTGCTCGGGGGGCTGGCCGTGCTGGTGGTCGCCTGGCACCTGGTCCTGTACCTGCGCACGCCGGTGCCCGGCGAAGACGGGGTCTCGTACCTGTGGATGGCCGAACGGTTCGCCGCTGCCGATTGGCACGCCGGCTTCGGGACGGTGTTTCCACCCGGCCTGTCGCTGCTGCTGGCGCCGTGGCTGGCACTGGGTGTGCCGGGCGAACTGGCGGCGTGGCTCCTGTCGACGGCAGCCGTGGTCGCCGCCTTGTGGCCCGTCGCGGCGATCGCGGCGCGGCTGGCCCAACGCCAGCACCGCCACGCCGCGCTGGCCGCGGCGGTGCTGTTCGCGACCTCGCCGCTGCTCGGCCGCTTGTCTGTCGAGGTGTTCAGCGAACCAGCCTTCCTCGTGCTGATGGCCTGGGGCACCTGGTTCGGGCTCGGCGGCCGAACGCCAGCGCTCGGCATCTGCGCAGCACTGGCCTTCTGGATCCGGCCCGAGGGCGCACTGCTCGCGCCAGCTTTGGCGCTCGCCGCGCCGACCCTGCGCGAAGCCGCCCGGCGGCTGGCGCTCGCCACCGCCGTCACCCTCGTCGGGGTGCTGCTGCTCGCCCTCTGCCGCTGGCTTGCCGGGCACGACTTCGATCCGCTGCCGATCCACGGCTTCCACGCGACCAGGGACGAACTCGGCCAGCGCGGCGCGCTGCTTGCGAACCTGCTCGACCTGCCCGGCCCGTGGCTGGAAGCATTCGGCGTCAGCGGGCTCTTGGCCCTGGCCGCGATCGGAGCCGGGCTCTGGCCGTTGCGCGCCGCCGCGCTGCTGCAGGTCGCCGTCGTGCTGACGTTCGTCGTGCGCCGCCGCTTCTTCGTCTCGGCGGCGGTTGCGGTACACGGCCTCGCGGCTTTGGCCTGGTTGCGGTTGCCGACGGCGGGGCGCTCGGCCGCGCTGTCGCTCGCCGCGCTGCACGCGCTGCTGGCCGGCTGGAACGGCGGCATCGACGCCGACCGCGCCGTCGACCGTGCCCTCGGTCGCTACCTGCAAGGCCAGTTGGGCGCCGCCGGCCGCCTCGTCAGCGATCTGCCGCGCGTCGTCTACTTCGCCGGTCGGCAGCCGCCGGAGCCACGCCTGCCGACCTTGGCGCAACTCGCCGCCCAGTCCCGTGCCGACGCTGCCGACGTCGTGGTGCTGGGCCGGCGGCTGGCGGCCGAACACCGCGCCGAGCCGTGGCCGGACTGGCAGGAACTGTCGCTGCCCGACTTCCTCGCGTCAGCCTGCGCGCAACGCGGTCTGCTCGTGCTCGCGCGCCGCCGCGTGCGCTAGCCGCACCACCCAGCCGAACAGCACCACGTCCCAGATCGTCACCAGGTACACGCTGTTGCCCCATTCGTCGGCGGCATCGCCGACCAGGTCGCGGCCCGGCAGGCAACAAACCGCCCACAGCGCCAGCACGACGCCGGTGTTGCGCCGGATCCGGGAATTCGCGCGGCTGGCCCGCCAGAGCAGCAGCGCCAACGCCGGCAGGATCGCCATGTGGTGGGCCTTCCAGCTCAGCGGACTGAGCATCACCGACGCGAGCAGCGCGGCCGCGAACACCCACACCTGCGCCAGGGCACTGGGCCGGCTGCGGTGCGCCGTCCACAGCAACGTTCCCAGGATCGCCAGCGTCGCCAGCCGCACCAGCCAGGCAACGGCCTCGACGCCGAGCCCGAGCCCCGGCACCACACCCCAGGCCACCCGCGCGGCGAACTCGTCGGGCACCGTGCCGCACCAGCGCGCGATCGCGCAGCGCAGCGATTGGTTCATCCATTCGAACGGCGGGAAATCGAGGGCTGGATCCGCGAACGGATCCGCCTGGGTGCCGAGCCGCCAACTGCCCTCGCACCAGCGCAGCCACGGAGCCACGTCGAAGCGCTGCAGCAGCACGGTCAGCAACACGAACAGGGCGCCGCCGGCGATCGTCCAGCCGAGCATGCGGCGGTGGCCGAGCAGCCAGAACACCGGCAAGAGCCACAGTTGCGTCGGTTTGGTGGCCAGCGAGAACGCCAGCAGCAAGCCGGCCGCGCGCGGCCTGTCCCGTTCGGCGAGCAGGAACGCCAGCAGGCAGAAGCCCAGGTTGATGCCGTTGCCGCCGCCGCCGTGCATGTCGCGCAACAGAAAGCGCATGCCGAGCACGAACGTGAGGAACCACAGCACCTGCCAGCCGAACGCCGGCGGCGCGCGCGAGCCGAGCAGTTGCCGCAGGCTGTACGCACTGGCCAGCAGGGCGGCGACCTGCAACAGCGCCCAGGCGAAGCGCGCCGCGCGGTGGCCGCCGAGTTCGTCGACGACCGCGAACGGGGCCGTCAACAGACCGAACGACGGCGGATACGGCGCGTGCAGCGGCCGGATCGGCGCGGTCGCATCGCCCTGCCACGGCCCGTAGACGTCTTCGCCGTGCACCAGCCGCCGGCCGAACTCGAGATGATCGAGGATCACGCCGCGCGACTCGCGCCGGCTGGTCGCGCGGGCGACCAGCAGCACGGCGATGGCGATCCAGAACAACAGCCAGGCGCGGCGGCGCAGGTGGGCGGCGGGGAGCACGGGCGCGGCATCCTAGCCGCGCCCGCACCGCCGCGGCAGCGGCTCAGTTGCCGATCGTGATCGCGATCGCGTCGCTCAGGCGCACCGGGCAGGCGATGCCGGACAGCTCGATGTACTGGCCGGTGATCTGCAGGCCGCAGAACCCTTGCGCGGTCGGCGCCGCGATGCGGGTCGTCGCCGAGCCGTTGGCATCGGCCGGGCTCAGCAGCGCGATCGGCGACGGCACGTGCACGGTGCCCAGGCAGCCCGGCAGCAGGTTGCCGAGCGGCAGCGGGCTGTTGCCGAAGCCGAGCAGGAAGAAGCCGGCGGCGTTGTTCGGCGTGGCGCCGAGCACCGTCCAGTCGAGGTCGCAACCGAGGTTGCCGTTGGTCGACGTGGTCAGCGCCGGGCCGCTGCCGCCGCCGAGGTTGGTGACGCTGCCAGGGGTGCCGGCGACGCACGACAGGCAGCCGGTGACGTTCATCGCGGCGATCAGGTAGCCGGCGTTCTGGTTGGAACGGTTCGAGAACGAGATGCCGACCAGCGTGCGGCCGGCGTGACCCGACAGGTCGACGTTGCGTTCGGTCAGCGACAGGTTCGCGCCGGCGAACGCCGAATCGGTGCTGGCCGTGCCCGGCAGGGTGCCGCCGAACCAGTCCCCGCCGCTCAGCGTGGCGACGAACGGCGCGCCGCTCTGGAACGCGAACTCGACGTCGAACGAGCCGCCGCCGTTGCTGATCTGGAACAGCACGCTGGCGCGCGACGTGCTGTCGAGCAGGATCGGCTCGCTCAGCGTCGTGGCCTGCGGGCCGGTCTGGTCGGGGTTGGCGAGCCAGCTCGGCTGCACGCCGATCGTGTCGTTGTCCGGCACGAGGTCGAACTGGCGGTTGCCGCCGTCGACGGTGTTGCGGTTGCCGAGGTGCACGCAGTCGAACACGCCGGGCGTGGCCACCAGGCGGTACGGGGCGAGCAGCGAGTTGCTCGGCACGCCAGCGCGGAAGTCGAGGCCACGGTCGCTGATCGAGCGGTAGCCGGTCAGCAGGTCGGGCTGGCCGTCCTCACCGATGTGCACGATGCCGTTGTAGTTGTAGTTCAGCGCGATCTGGTTGACGCGGCGCGGCTGCGGCGGGTACTCGAAGTTGCACGCGTAGATCGCGTAGCCGGCGTTGGTGTTCGAGCGGTTCGAGAACGCGATCTGGGTGACCAGCTGGCCGTCGAACGCGCGCATGTCGATGCGCCCTTCGGTGACCGACAGGTTGACGCCAGGGGCGCCGCTGTCGACGTTCTGGGTCCCGGGCAGGGTGCCGCCGAACCAGTCGCTGGCGGCCAGCGTCGCGGTGTGCGTGGTGTTGTTCGCGAACGTGAACGTCACGTCGAACGTGCCGCCGCCGTTGCTGATCTGGTAGAGGAACGCGACACTGGTGGTCGGCCCGATCGGCATCGCGAACGGCAGCACGCTGACCTGCGGCGTGCTCTGGTCGACGACCGGCAACCAGGTCGGCTGGATGCCGATGTCGTCGGCGTCCGGCGCGGCGTCGAACACCTTGCTCGCGAAGTCGACGGTGTTGCGGTTGCCGAGGTGCACGCAGTCGAGCACGCCGGGTTGGGTCTCCAGGATGTAGCCGGCGAAGATCGGGTCGTTCGGCTGGCCGAGGCTGAAGTCGAGCGCACGGTCGCTGATCGAGCGGAAGCCGTTCGGATCGTCGGGATTGCCGGCCTCACCGGCGTGCACGATGCCGTTCCAGTTGTAGGTGAGTGTGACGGGGATGCCCTGGGCGGCGGCGGGGGCCGCGAGCAAGGCGCAGAGCAGTGTGGGAGCGAGAGTGTGCTTCATCGGATGGATCGGCAGGGTGCAGGGTTGGGAAGCGGTGCGCCGGGCTTGCCTACAGGGTCAAGTCCAGGGGGACCGCATTGCTGACGAAGTCGGTTTGTTGACGGGTGGCGTCCCAGACCACGAAGGCGTGGTGGAACCGCAGGCCGGCGAGGCTCGCCGGCAACGGCGGGATCACGATCGCCGCGGTGGCGCGACCGCTGGCGTCGAGCCAGCCGACGGTGTTCTGCAGGATCGCCGGGCTGAACGGCGTGGCGGTCAGCGACCACCACGGATCGCCGAGGCTGTTCAGCGGCACGGTGCTGCCGCCGAGTGCTGTGCCCGGCTGGGTGCCGGTCATCGAGCCGAGCAGCAGGTAGGGTGCGCCGGCGTGGCTGGCACCGGGCTGCAGCACGAAGTCGACGCGATCGCCGGCGAGCGACAGGGTCGCATCGCTCGCGAACAAGGGGTCGCATTCGTCGGGCACCTGGTTGCCGTCGAAGTCGTGCGAGGTGCCGCGCTGCAGGTCGCAGCCGTCGAGCACCAGGTTGCCGTTGCAGTCGGCCGCCCCGCGCCCGATCTCGCAGCGGTCCGGCTGGCCGTTCTGGTTGCAGTCCTCCGGGTCGCCGTAGGCGATGCGCAGGATCCGGCCGCCGGGTGCGGTCGGGCCGCTGGTCGCCATGTCGCGGTAGAACTCG
>DAIMFJ010000210.1:0-9202 GCA_036724695.1 Planctomycetota bacterium | reverse complement strand
ATTGGTGACAATGGCCGAATCTGGCCATTGTCACCAATTCCGGTGGGGCGGACCACCCTTGGCGCGCACGACGCCGGCCAGGTCGCTGCGTTCTTCGCGCGACCAGCTCTCGACCTGCGGCAGGCAGCGCACCAGCGGGCTCCAACGCAGCCACGCGCGCTGCTCGTCCTTGGCGCCACGCCGCCAGTCCGGCGTCTCGCAGAGTTCGGCGACTTCGTCGGCGCAGACCTCCAGGCCACGTTCGCGATCGGTGCCAAAACGCCGCGCCAGGTAGTCGGTGACGGCCACGCCCAGGTTGCCGAGCGGGAAGATGCCGATCACGTCGTCGCGTTGCCGGCGGCTCGACCAGTAGACGTTGTGCTCGGCGATCCTGCGCAGCGTCGCGATCGGCGTGCGGTGGCCGGGGCGCTTCTGCATCGCCGCAAGCTCGCGGTCCATCGTCGCCAGCACTTCGGGATCGCGGGCCCGGAAACCGAGCTTCTGGTAGAACCACCACGAGCCCGAGGCGAGGCCCTCGTCGTTGCCGCCGCCGCCCAACTGGTACGGGTAGATCGTGAACGTGTCCGAGCCGTAGAGCTGCTGCGTGACGGCCAGCACCTTGCCGTAGATCACGCCGGCTTCGCCGCCGCGCCAACTGTCGAAGACGTTGTAGGCGACCTCGGAGCTGCCGAAGAAGCCGCTGGTCAGCACGTACCCGATCGGCACGCCGTTCTTCAGTGTCAGGTAGGCGTAGACGCCTTCGAGCAGGAGGCGCCGTTCGGGTCGCATGCCGACGACCGCGAACTCGAGGCCGTCGCCGCACTCGAACAGGCGCACGTCGCGCGGATCGGCGTACGCGAACGCATCGAGATCGCGGTGCCGCACGACCATCGCGTCGCGTGCCAGTTCGATCACGCGCGCACCGTTCTTCTCGTGGAGCTCGACCTCGCGGGCCCGGAAGCGGATCGCTTCGTGCAGGTCCGGTCGCTGGCGGGCCAGCGGTTCGGACTGGAAGTGCACCGGCCGCGCCGGCAGCACGGCGCGCGAACGGCACGGCGTGCCCGGCCGCGGCCGCAGGTCGTACTCGAAACCGAGTTCGTCGAGGAAGATCTCCCGCTCCTGGTCGGTCTTGGCCAGGCGCGCGACGCGGTCGAGCACGAAGTCGGCGTCGGTGGTCTGCGGGCCGGCGAGGCGGCGCACCCACTCGGGCAGTTCCCAGTCGACCTCGTCGAGGCCTGGCGTCTCCGGCCAGGTCGCCAGCAGCGGCAGACGGTTGGTCAGCAGCTGCTCTTGTTCGAAGTCGTCCCAGACGATCTCGAGCGCCCCCGGGAAGCGCTTCCTGAGCCAGAGTGCCGTCACCGCGAAGAACGGGAAGCGGATCGTCGTGCCGGCGATGCCGGTGTCGCGCAGCCGGTCGCGGAACTGCAGCAGATCGTCGCGCTGGTCGAAGCGGTCGAGCATCAGCACGACCTTGTCGAGCAACGCTGCGTGGTCGGGGTACGCGCGCAGGTAGCACAGCACCTCGTGCAGGCGTTCGACCTCGCCGGCGCTGCCGAGCCGCCCTTCGTCGAGCTGCCGGAGCAGTTCGAACTTGCGGTCGCCGCACCCGGGCCCGAACTGCGGGGCCAGTGCTTCGAGCGCGGCGAGCAGTCGCCGCGGGGAACCGCCCGGCTTGCCGGGCGCCGTCTGCTTGGCCTTGACCACGGCGCGACCCTACCCGTCCGGCGGTGGTGGCGCCATGCGCCACTGGCGGTAGGCGGGGGTCGGCCGCGCTATTCGTCGATCGACACGACCCGGTAGCCGCCGCGGCTGCGGAAGTAGAGCAACAGGCCCAGGAAGATCACCGCCATGCCGGCCGGGATCCAGGCGTCGGCCCGCAGGGTGCGGCGATCGCCGGCGATGCTGGCGGCGTAGACGGCGCGTTCGTTCGGGGTCAGGGCCTCGAGCGGCTCGGACGCGCCGGCCGCGATCGCCGCCTTGCGCTTGTCCTGCACGGCGCCGAACTTCTTGCCGTCGATGCCGTGCACTTCGTCGAGGAACAGGAACGCGCTCGGCGTCTCGGCGCGGAACTCGGCGTAGGCGGCCGGGTTCTGCTGCGCCAGTTCTTCGCCGGCGAAACGGTCCTTCGCGTAGCCGAGACCGGGCCCGCCGAGCATGCCGCCGGCCATCATGCCGATGCCACCCATGATCGAGATCGCGACGGCGCCGGTGCGCGGGAACCGGTCGGAGGCGACCGCGAGCATCGTCGGCCAGAAGAACGTCTTGCCGACCGCGTAGATGCCCAGGGCGACGATCGCCATCGCGAACGTCTCCATCGTGCTGCTCAGGTACAGCCCGAGGCACGCCAGCAGGGAGCAGGCCAGCAGCAAGCCGACCGGCGAGAGCTTGAGGTGGCGTTCGATCCAGTGCGCCGAGAAGCGCAGCGCGAACATGATCAGCGACGTCCACAGGAACAGGAACTTGCCCTGCTCGCTGCTGAACAGGTTGCCGGTGATGTTCTGGATCCAGCCGTCGGTGCCGAGTTCGACGGCGCCGACCAGCGCATGGGCGACGAACAGCACGAACAGCACGAACGAGCCCAGGCTGCCGCGCGTCACCGCCAGCACGGCCAGCAGCAACGCGCCGGCGATGCCGTACGAGGCCCAGCCCGGCAGGCCGACCGCGCCACCGAAGAACAGCGTCAACAGGTAGCAGACGACCAGCGCGCCGAGCCCGCCGACGTCGGCGAACATCTCGCGCGCCGTGACTCCCTTCGCGGCGGCTTCGGAGCGCGGCATCGACTGGCCGTAGAACATCGCGCCGTAGCCGATCGTCGCGACCAGGAACAACGACAGCTGCACCTTCCAGTGGATCTGGTAGAGGTCGTCCAGCACCCAGCCGACCACGGCCCCCAGCGCCAGGCCGAGCGGCCACGACGCGTGCAGGATGTTCAGGTAGTGGGTGCGGCGTGTCGGGTACAGCGTCGCGACCAGTGGGTTGGCGACCGCTTCGAGGGTGCCGTTCGCGAAGGCGAACAGGAACATGCCCCAGTAGAGCATCGAGTAGGCACTGGCGCCGCCGGCCAGCAGTGTGACGACCGCCGACAGGAAGTGCAGGCCGAACGCGGCCAGCACCAGCTTGCCGTAGCCGAGCCGATCGGCGACCACCCCGCCGAGGATGATGCCGAAGCAGAAGCCGTTCAGGCCGCTGCCCGTGATCTCGCCGATCTGGGTCTGCGTGAAGCCGAACTCGGCACTCCAGTTGTCGAGGATGCCGCCGCGGATCGAGAAGCCGATCCCGGTGGCGAGGATGGCGACGAAACCCGCCCAGAGCAGGCGAGACGCATTCGGAGCGGTGGAGTCGGTCATGGTGGCTCGCGGGAGAGGGTGTGAGGAACGAACCGAGGTTCAGTCGAGCGTGAACGGCGGCAGCTTGACGAGCTTGCCGCCGGCCAGCGCCGATTCGTGCGCGCACAGCCCGACGCAGGTCCAGTTCGCCGATTGCACGGCGTTCGGGAACGGTTGGCGGCCTTCGACGAGTGCGCTCGCGAACTCGTGGGCGAGGTGCGGGTGGCTGCCGCCGTGGCCGCTGCCCTGCGTGAACGACAGATGGGTCTTCTTGCTGCTGTCGTAGACCCCCTGCGTCGTGTACCGCGCGATGCCCTTCGGCAGTCGCTTGGCGAAGTCCGGCACCTTGGTGGCCTTGGGGATCTTCGGCTCGGGCTTCTTCGCGGTGTGCACGATCAGCGGTTCGTGTTCGACCAGCGGCCATTCGACCGACTTCTTGCTGCCGTAGACGTCGATGCTCTCGCGGTACTGGCGGGCGGTGTCGAACAGCGAGCGCACGATGCGGGCGCTGACATCGCTGTCCTGGAAAGCGACGTGCGCGGTCTCGACCGCGAACGGGCTGCCGTAGTGCTTCTGCAGCTCCTTGCGGATCGTGCCCGAGCCGAAGCACGACACGTAGGCGGCCGGCTTGCCGATCAGGCCGGCGACCGGACCGACGCAGTGCGTCGCGTACCACATCGGCGGCAGACCAGGCCAGTAGTTCGGCCAGCCGTCCATGTCCTGCTGGTGGCTGGCCTGCACGAACTGCAGCTTGCCGAGTTCGCCGGCGTCGAGCAGCTGCTTCATGAACAGGTACTCGCGCGCGTAGACGACCGTCTCCATCATCATGTAGGTGAGACCGGTCTTGGCGACCAGCTGCACGATCTTCTTGCAGTCGGCGATGCTGGTCGCCATCGGCACCGTGCAGGCGACGTGTTTGCCGGCCTGCAGGGCCTGGATCGACATCCAGGCGTGGTCGGGGATCGGCGTGTTGATGTGCACGGCGTGCACGTTGGGGTCCTTCAGCACGTCCGCGTAGTCGCGGTAGCGCACGGCGACGCCGAAGTAGTCGCCGACCGCGTCGAGCTTCTGCTGGTCGCGCTGGCAGATCGCGTAGCACTTCGTGTGCGGGTGCTTCTGCCAGATCGGGATGAACTCGGCGCCGAAACCCAGGCCGACGACGGCGATGTTGATGGGGGCTTGCATGGAGCAGGGCGAATGAGGGCGGCAACGGCCGGCGCAGCGGCGCGCCGGCCACGGAAGTCCAGCCCGGCGCGACGGGCGAGTCAACCCTTTTGGAAAGGGCTTACGGAATTGGGATCCGCGGCCGTTCCGGCGATGCTGTCGGGATGGTGCGTCTCGTCTGGTGGTGTCTCTGCACGGTATTGGCGGCCTGCGCAGGCGGTGCGCGGCTGGCCGATACCGACCCACGCCTGGCCCGGATCGAAGCAGTCCTGGCCGGGCTGGGGCCGGGGGTCGAAGCCGCGTATTGGCTGGGGCCGCCCAGCGGCGCGCCCGAACTGGCGTGGCGCGCCGAGGCGCCGATGCCGGTGGCCAGCACGATCAAGGCCGCGTACCTGGTCGAGTGGTTCGCCGCGCACCACGACCGCCTCGACGAACCGTCGGCGGCCGCCGCCGCGATATTGGCCGACGACCAGCACGTGGCGCTGCGCCACTTCTCGGCGGCGGCGCGGGCCACCGCACGAACCGCTCTGGCCGGGGCCAGCGTGCGGCGGATCGCCGAAGCGATGATCTCGGGGCGCGGCGTCGACAACCCCACCTACAACGCGGCCGCCAACGTGGTCACCGCCTGGGCCGGCGGGCCTGCGGCCCTGACCACGCGGCTGCATGCGCGCAGCCCGGCCTGGCAGGGGCTGCAGGTGCGGCGCTACATGCTCGCCGACCGCACCGAGCATGGCGACAACACCGCGACCGCGGCAGCGCTGGCGGCGGTGTTCGGCATGTTGGCGAACCGGGCTGTCCCCGGCATGCCGTCCACCGCGCTCGAGGCGGCACGGCACGAACTGCACCTCGCCAGGCCGCCGGCGGGCGGCGGCAGCGGGTTCGGCAAGGACGGGGCGCTGGCCAGCGAGCCGTTGACGCGGGTCTACGCCGGCTGGGTCGAGCGCGATCGCGAGGTCCTCGTGCACGTCGTGATGTTGGCACGGCACGGCGTGCCAGAGACCGATCGCGCGGTCGCCAACACCGCGCTGGCGGCCGCCGCGAAGCGCATCGAGGCGATCCTGCTGGCCGGGGACGTGCCGCCGGATCCGGCGCGCTGAGGCGCGCGGTTCAGGTGCGCAGCACGACGAGGAGCGCGATCGCGCCGCGCCCGGTCCAGGCGGCCGTGCGCAGCCAGTTGCTGCGCACCAGGCGCTGCATCGTGTCCGGGTCCGGGCGTTCGGCCAGCACGCGGTGGCACGGCACCTGCAGCAGGAACGTCGACGCCCAGACCACGGCGAGGGCCAGCAGCCCGAGCAGCGCCCAACCGCGCAGTTCGGGCGGTGCCAGCCAGCCCAGCCAGGCGGCGAGCAGGACCTCGAGCAGCATCGCCGGCAGCACCACCCGGGTCACGCGCGGCGTGTAGGCACGTTCGTAGGCGACGAACCGGTCGCGGCCGACCTGCGCGAACAGCGGGTAATGCGCGACCTGCACGAACCAGATCAAGCCGATCAGGAACCAGGTGGTGGCCAGATGGAGGGTGGCGACGGTGCGCAGGTCCATGGTGGAGTCGGCTGCGGTCAGCGGGGCGCGTGGTCGCGGCGCGCGGCGAGCAGCAGCAGCGCGAACGGCAGCCACCAGATCAGGTCGTTGCCGACGATCAGCCAGCCGGCGCGCCACGGCAGCTCGCCCTGCAGCACCGCGAACAGGAAACCGATCGGCCCGAACACCTTGCCGAGCAGGCCGACCAGCACGATCGGCCAGTGGCGCAGCGGATCGCGGGCGGCGATCGCGTAGCCGACCCCGTAGACGCCGACGATCATGCCGATGCACTGCCACAGGCTCGGGTAGTTCGCCGGTGGCAGGTCCGCGAGCTCGAACCAGAGCTGCGGGAACAGCACCGCGAAGGCCATGAAGCAGAGGTTGTAGACGGCTGCGGCCCACAGCAGCGGGGCCGCCCAGCGCGGCGCTCGGGCGGGACTCATGGACGGCGGTTCGCCGGCTCCGCCCGGTCGGATGCGCCGGCTAGCGTTTGCCGCGCTTGCGTTCGACCGCGGCTGCGACGAAGTCGCGGAACAGCGGGTGGGCCTTGAGCGGCTGGGTCTTGAACTCGGGGTGGTACTGCACGCCGACGAACCACGGGTGGTCGCGCAGCTCGACGATCTCGACCAGATCGAGCTTGGGGTTGACCCCGGCGAGCACCAGCCCCTTGGCGGCGAGCTGTTCGCGGTAGGCGTTGTTGAACTCGAAGCGGTGGCGGTGGCGTTCGCTGATCAGCGCCTCGCCATAGGCCCGGTGGCTCTTGGTACCTTCCTGCAGTTTGCAGTCGAAGGCGCCCAGCCGCATCGTGCCACCCTTCTCGTTGGTGCGCTTCTGGTCCTCCATCAGCGAGATCAACGGGCTCTTCGCGTTCGGGTCGTACTCGGTCGTCGTGGCGTCGGCGATGCCGCAGTCGTGGCGGGCGAACTCGACCACGGCGGCCTGCATGCCGTAACAGATGCCGAAGAACGGGATCTGCTGGGTGCGCGCGTAGCGGATGCTGGCGATCTTGCCTTCGAAGCCGCGCTCGCCGAAGCCGCCCGGCACCAGGATGCCGTCGACGCCCTGCAGGTGCTTGTCGGCGCCGTCGTTCGCGATCTGCTCGGCGCTGACCTTGCGCAGGACCACCTTGCAGTGGTTGGCGATGCCGGCATGGCTCAGCGACTCGTAGATCGACTTGTACGCGTCGTGCAGTTCGATGTACTTGCCGGCGACGGCGATCTCGACCGTGCATTCGGGGTTCTTGACGACCTCGAGCAGGCGGTGCCAGTCGGAGACGTCGACCTTCTGCTTGGGCGTGACGCCGAGGTGGTTCAGGATGCGCTGGTCGAGGCCGGCGTCGATCAACATCAGCGGCACTTCGTAGATCGAGAACGCGACGTCGCGCTCTTCGATGACCGCCTCCGGCCGCACGTTGCAGAACAGCGAGATCTTCTTCGCCATGTCCGGCTCCATGGGGATCTCGGTGCGACACACCAGCACGTGCGGCTGGATGCCGATCTCGCGCAGCTTGCCGACCGACTGCTGGGTCGGCTTGGTCTTCAACTCGCCCGACGCGCGCAGGAACGGCAGCAGCGTCAGGTGGATGAACATGCAGTCGTTCGGCGCCTGCTCGAGGCTGAACTGGCGGATCGCCTCGAGGAACGGCAGGCTCTCGATGTCGCCGACGGTGCCGCCGATCTCGGTGATCGCGACGTCGGGGGGCGGTTCGCCGGGGCTCGGCGCAGCACCCGCCCGGATCGCCATCTTGATCTCGTCGGTGATGTGCGGGATCACCTGCACCGTCTTGCCGAGGTAGTCGCCGCGCCGCTCCTTCTGGATGACCGACTTGTAGATCTTGCCGGTGGTGTAGTTGGAGTCCTTGTTGATGCGCGCGTGCGTGAAGCGCTCGTAGTGGCCCAGGTCGAGATCGGCCTCGGTGCCGTCGTCGGTCACGTAGACCTCGCCGTGTTGGAACGGCGACATCGTGCCGGGATCGACGTTGATGTACGGGTCGAGCTTCTGCATCGACACCTTGAGGCCGTGCCGCTCGAGGATCCAGCCGATCGCCGCCGAGGTCAGTCCCTTGCCGAGGGACGACACGACGCCACCGGTCACGAAGATGTACTTGGTCATGAGTGCTGTCGGTCGCGCCGCGGGGTGCCCCGCAGTCGCGCCAGGAAGGCGTCGTAGTCGTCGCGGTTCTCGATGCCCCACGGGTCGCCGGTGGCGTCGAGCACGTGCATCGGCAGGTCGTTCTCCAGGAAGCGCAGCTGCTCGAGGCTCTCGGTCTCGGCCAGGCCGCTCGACGGCAGGCCGGGGACCCGCAGCAGCGCGTCGCGCGTGAATCCGTACACGCCGATGTGGCGCAGGATCGGGAAGTCGACGCCGGGGGCCGGCTGCTCCTTGCGGAACGGGATCGTGCTGCGGCTGAAGTACAGCGCCTTGCCGTGGCGGCCGCGCACCACCTTGACGACGTTGGGGTTCTGCATCACCAGCGGGTCGTGCAGCGGCGCACACAACGTGTTGGTGACCGCGGCGCCGGCCAGCAGTTGCGCGACCAGCGCTTCGAGATCGGCCGGCGCCACTTCGGGCCAGTCGCCCTGGATGTCGAGCACGGCGCGGCACGGGATCGCCGCCGCGGCTTCGGCGCAGCGCTCGCTGCCGGTGCGGCAGGCCGGGCTGGTTCGCACCACTTCGTAGCCCTCGCGGCGCGCCGCGGCCTCGACCCGATCGTCGTCGGTCGCGACGCAGACCAGGTCGACGTTGCGCGCCAGGCGGGCCTGCGCGCAGGTGTGCAAGAACAACTCCTGCCCGCTCTCGGTCAGCAAGGCCTTGCCCGGCAACCGCTGGCTGCCGACGCGGACCGGTACGATCGCGATGGCGTCCTGGTGCGTGGTCGCGCTCATCGTTGCCGCCCCAGGCGCAGGAGCCGTTCGCGGGCGGCTGCGGCGTCTTGTTGGATGCGTTGTTGCTGGCTGGCCAGATCCGGCGCCGGGCCGGTCTGGTCGCCGTGGTAGGCCACCGAGCCGTTGTACAAGGCCAGGAAGATGCTGCGCGCCTGGTGGAAGTCCGGGTCCTCGACGCCCGGGCCGCGGCGGCGGGTCCAGACCCAGCGGCGGGCCGGTGTCTCGACCACCAGGCACTCGCGGGCGTCGACGCTGGCGGTCGCCGCGCCGCTGCGGAACATGCCCTGGTCGGCGAAGATCGACAGCAGCGCCTGTAGCTCGCCGTCGCTG
>DAIMFJ010000209.1:0-9211 GCA_036724695.1 Planctomycetota bacterium | reverse complement strand
TCTGCCCGGGCCGCACCAGTGCGCGCACGGTGAACTGCTGCGCCAGCAGGGGTGCGAGGTGCCGGCCGAGGAAGCCGCTGGCGCCGGTGAGAAAGCAGATCGCGGCCAAGGATGGTCAGTCTAGGGCGCTGGCCAGCGACTCACAAAACTTCGTAAGCACTTGGCGAGGAACAGTTTAAGATTACGCCGCGTTTTTGCGGGGCGCCGTTCCCAGCGCGGGTATGGTGCCCGCGCCGCAACTCTTCGGTTCGCGGCGAGGTGCACTGCGCTGGACATCGTCACGCTGGTCAAGTTCGTCGCCGGTCTGGTCCTTCTGGTGTTCGGAGCCGAGTGGTTGGTCCGAGGGGCCTCGCGCCTCGCCGCCGGGTTCGGCATCTCCCCGCTGGTGATCGGGCTGACCGTCGTCGCGTTCGGCACCAGTTCGCCCGAACTCGCGGTCAGCCTCGGCGCGGCGTGGAGCGGCCAGGCCGACATGGCGGTCGGCAACGTCGTCGGCAGCAACATCTTCAACGTGCTGTTCATCCTCGGCGCGTCGGCGGTGATCACGCCGCTGCTGGTCGCCCAGGATCTGGTGCGGCGCGACGTACCGCTGGTGGTCGCCGCCTCGGTGGTCGTCTGGCTCCTCGCCGCCGATGGCGCGATCGGCCGTTTCGACGGCATCCTGCTGTTCCTGGCGCTGGTCGCCTACACGTGGTGGCTGGTCGCCGAAGCCCGTCGCGACGGCGCGGCGCCCGAGTTCGATGCCGCCGAGTTGACCCATCCACAGGCGTCGTCGCTGCCCAAGAACCTCGGCTTCGTCGTCGCGGGATTGGCCCTGCTGGTGCTCGGCTCGCAGTGGTTGGTGGCTGGCGCGGTGCAGTTCGCCCAGTGGCTCGGCGTCTCCGAGGTCGTCATCGGCCTGACGATCGTCGCGGCCGGCACCTCGTTGCCCGAAGTGGCGACGTCGCTGCTGGCGGCGATCCGCGGCCAGCGCGACATCGCGGTCGGCAACGTGGTCGGCAGCAACGCGTTCAACCTGCTCGGCGTGCTCGGGTTGTCCGGTGCGATCGCGCCGGGCGGCCTGCCGGTGCAGCCGAGCATGGTGACGCTCGACCTGCCGGTGATGCTCGCCGCCGCGGTGGCCTGCCTGCCGCTGTTCGCCCGCGGCCGCATGATCCCGCGCTGGCAGGGGGTCGCATTCCTGGCGTTCTACGTCGCGTACACCGTCTACCTGGTGCTGGACGCGACCAAGCACGAGGCCAAGGCTGGCTATGGGACGGTGATGCTGCGCTTCGTCGTGCCATTGACGGTGATGACGATGACGGTGCTGGCGATGCGCGTGCTCAAGGGGCCTGGCGCGGCTGGTACCGACCCGCAGGAGCCCGGCCAGCCCGGCCCCAGCTGACCGGCGCGGCAAGCCGGTAGTGCGGCGTCGGCGGGCGACCGGGTAACGTGCGCCCCGCATGGACAGCACCTCCACCAAGGCAGGCGGCCTCTCGCTGCCGACCAAGATCCTGCTCGGACTCCTCGTCGGCGGTGCACTGGGCATCACGCTCAACGTGCTGTACGCGCCCGAGTTCGGTGTCGCGCCGTCGGCGACCTACCAGCGCATCGAGTGGTGGGCGGACCAGATCGTCAAGCCGTTCGGCGACCTGTTCCTGCGCTTGTTGTTCATGGTCGTCGTGCCGATCGTGTTCTGCTCGCTGTTCCTCGGCGTCGCCGGCATCGGCAGCGTGCAGAAGATCGGGCGACTCGGCTCGCGCACGCTGTTGTGGTTCCTCGGCACGACGTCGCTCGCCGTGGTGCTGGGGCTCACGCTGGTGCGGGCCATCGAGCCGGGCAAGCGCATGGACCCGGAAGTGGCGGCGCAGGTCAAGCAGCAGTACCTGTCGGCAGCGCAGGTGCGCGTCGAGCAGGGCGAACAGGCGAAGAGCTGGTTGCAGATGGTCGTCGAGATCGTGCCCGAGAACGTGGTCGGCGCGGCGAGCAGCAACAAGGGCATCCTCGGCCTGATCTGTTTCGCGCTGTTGCTCGGCATCGCCGCGACGCGGTTGCCCGAGGACCGCACGCGGCTGCTCCGCGAGCTGCTCGAAGGGCTCTACGAGCTGTGCATCAAGATCCTCGGTTGGGCGATGCTGCTGGCCCCGTACGGCGTCGCCTGCCTGATCTTCCACGCCACTGCGAAGCTCGGCTTGCCGGTGATGAAGCTGGTCGGCTGGTACTTCGTCACCGCGATGGGTGGTTTGATCCTCTACCAGGCCGTGTGCATCACCGGACTGGCGTGGCTCTTCGCGAAGGTGTCGCCGCTGCGCTTCTACCGCGGCTGCCAGGGACTGATCGTCACGGCGTTCTCGACGTCGTCGTCGAACGCGACGATGCCGACGACGATCCGCACCGCGGTCGACGAGTTCGGTGCGCCGCGCGAGATCGCCGGCTTCGTGATGCCACTCGGCGCGACGATGAACATGAACGGCACCGCGCTGTTCGAGGGCGTCAGCGTGCTGTTCCTCGCCCAGGTCTACGGCGTCGACCTCGGCATCGGCCAGCAATTGCTGGTGCTCGGCATGGCGGTGTTGACCGCGATCGGGGCCGCCGGCGTGCCGGGCGGTTCGATCCCGCTGCTGGCGGTGGTCCTGGTGCAGGTCGGCGTGCCCGCCGAGCTGCTGGCGCTGATCCTCGGCGTCGACCGGCTCGTCGACATGACGCGCACGATCCCCAACGTGACCAGCGACCTGGTCTGCAGCCTGTGGTTGAGTCGCCGCGAAGGCCACGCGCTCAAGGACTGAGAGCACACGATCGGTCGGGCTGGTCGAGCACGTAGCCCATCGCGCGCAGCCGCGCTGGAGCGTGCGGCAGCCACCACCAGCCGGTGCAGCGGTAGGTGACCAGCACGCACGGCAGTGCCCGTACGTCGCCTGGTGCGAAGCCGGGCTTCTGGCCCGGGGCGCGGTGCGGTGGCACGTAGAGATGCCATGCCGGGGCGGCGACGGGCCCGCAGACCAGTGCGAACGGGGCCGGCACGACGTTGCCGGCCAGCGGGTGGCCGCCGAAGTCGGGGCAGCTCGACTGGGCGGGCAGTGCGGTGCCGACCGGCAACCAGCCGACCAGCCCGAGGAACAGGATGTGGAGGAGGTGCTTCATCACCTCCCAGTCGCTAGGCGGGGGGCAGGTTGCGGTGGGCGCCGTCGCAGAATGGTTTCTTCGCACTGTGCTTGCAGCCGCACCAGGCGACCTGCTTGGCCTCGGTGACGATTTCGATGCGCGGCACCAGGCCGGTGCCGGCGTGGGCGCCGTCGCAATAGGGCTGCTGCTTGCTGCGGCCGCAGGCGCACCATGCGTAGGTGCCGGGCTGTACGTCGAGCACGTAGGGGGTGCGGGCGGCGATCCTGGGTTCGGTCATGCCACCATTGTCGGCCGTGCGGTGCGGCGCACAAGGGTGGCAAGCCCTGCTGGACCGGGCCAAGCGGGCATGTTCCACTGTCGGGATGAAGATCGACGCAGCTGCGCGCCGCAACCTGATGAAGTTCGTCTGCTCGTTCGCCTGGACCGACCTCAAGGTCCAACAGGCCGAGCGCGATCTGGTGATGCGGATCGCCGGACACCTCGGTCTCAGCGACGCCGAGGTCGCCGAGGTGAAGGGCTGGCTGGCGACGCCACCGTCCCCGGACGAGATCGATCCGACGACGATCCCACACGAGCACAAGGAGATGTTCCTGTCGGTCGTCGAGATGGTCGCCACCGCCGTTGGCCGGATCGTGCGGGCCTAACGCGACTCGCTGGTCCTGTTCCGCGACCTGCTCGAGGACTGACCCGCGTGCCCCACGCGCTGTCGGTCGTCGTGCCGCTGAAGGACGAAGAAGACGGCCTCGCAGCGCTGTTCGTCGCACTCGACGCGCTGCAGCGCGACGTCGCCGACCGCCTGACCCTGCACTTCGTCGTCGTCGACGACGGCAGCAGCGATCGCACCTGGCCCCTCCTGCAGTCCTACGCCGCGGCCCGGCCGGCCGTGACCCTGTGCCGGCACGAGCACAACCGCGGCATCGCCGCGGCGATCCAGACCGGCGTGCGCGCTGCCACCACCGACCTCGTCGCCTCGATCGACGGCGACCTTTCCTACGACGTGCGCGAACTGCCGGCGATGGTCGACCGCCTCGGCGACGCCGACCTCGTCACCGCCTCGCCCTACCACCCGGACGGTGGGGTCGCCGGTGTACCACCCTGGCGCCTCTCGCTCTCGCGCGGCCTGTCGCGCCTCTACCGCCTGCTGCTGCGTTCGCCGATCCACACCTGGACCAGCTGCTTCCGCGTCTACCGCCGCCAGCGCATCGTCGACCTGCCGCTCTCCCACGAGCGCTTCCTCGGCACCGCCGAACTGTTGATCCGCGTGCTGCGCCGCGGCGGCCGTGTGGTCGAACACCCCTGCGTGCTGGCGACCCGCCGCTTCGGCCAGAGCAAACTCAAGGTCACCCGCACCGTGTTCGGCCACCTCGGCCTGCTGACCAAGGTCGCCCTCGGCCTCGTTCGCTAGCCCTCTGCGCATACCTCACCCGGTCCCGAATGCGCACGCCGCGCGCCAACCACCTGCCAACCAACAGCTTGCGAACTCGCCGCCAAAACCTGGCTGCACGCCCTCGCCTTCGCCCTCGCCCTCACCGCGGGCCCTCGGTTGCCGCTGCCATCTTCGCCCTGCCCATGCCTTCCTGCCGCACCCTCGCCGCCGTCCTGCTGCTCACCCTGGCCGGTCCGTTCGCCACCGCCACCGCCCAGGCCCCGCGCGCGATCGCCGGCATCCATCCACACCTCGTCGTCAGCAACGACGAAGGCGAATGCGGCATCGGTGCGGTGGTGCCGTGGGCCGACCGCCTGTGGGTGGTGACTTACGCACCGCACCGTCCGAACGGCAGCACCGACAAGCTCTACGAGATCACGCCCGAACTGCGGCAGATCGTGCGGCCCGAGAGCATCGGCGGCACGCCCGCCAACCGCCTGATCCACCGCGAGTCGCAGCAGCTGTTCGTCGGCCCCTACGCGATCGACGCCAACCGCAACGTGCGCGTGATCCCGTACGAACGCATGTTCGGGCGCCCGACCGGCATGGCGCGCCATCTGTTCGAACCCGCCGCCAAGGTCTACCTCGCGACGATGGAGGAAGGCCTCTACGAGATCGACGTGGGCACGCTCGCCGTCACCGAACTGTGGGCCGACGAGCAGCGGAAGGCCGGCCGCCACGCGAACCTGCCCGGCTACCACGGCAAAGGCCTCTACTCCGGGCAGGGTCGACTGGTCTACGCGAACAACGGCGAGCACGGCGCGCTGGCCCTGCGCGAGCCGCAGACCCCGTCGGGGGTACTGGCCGAATGGAATGGCCGCGCCGAGGCCTGGACGGTCGTGCGGCGCAACCAGTTCACCGAGGTCACCGGTCCCGGCGGCATCCACGGCAACACCGAGGCCGCCGCCGAGCCGATCTGGTCGATCGGCTGGGACCACCGTTCGCTGCTGCTGCAGGTGCTTGACGGCGGGCGCTGGCACACGTTCCGCCTGCCGAAGGGTTCGCACAGCTACGACGGCGCGCATGGCTGGAACACCGAATGGCCGCGCATCCGCGACATCGGCGAGGACCACCTGCTGATGACCATGCACGGCCTGTTCTGGCGCTTTCCGCGCGACTTCGGCGCTGCACGGACGGTCGGCATCACGGCCCGATCGGCGTACCTGAAGGTGATCGGCGACTTCGCGCGCTGGGGCGAGCACGTCGTGTTCGGTTGTGACGACACCGCGAAGTCCGAGTTCCTCAACAAGCGCCGGGCGAAGGGCGAGATCGCCGCGCCGCGTTCGCAGAGCAACCTCTGGTTCGTCGCGCCCGAGCAGCTCGCGAAGTTCGGGCCGATCCGCGCCGTCGGCGGCTGGTGGACGCACGAAGACGTTGCGGCGGGAGTCGTCACCGAGCCGTTCCTGGTCAACAGCTTCGCGTCGCGCGGCCTGGTTGCGGACTTCGCCGAACGCGGCCTGCACCTCGCCCATGGCGGCGACCGACCGGTGACCATCACGATCGAGGCCGAGCCGACCGGCGAGGGTCGCTGGACCGTCGCGCGCACCGTCGAACTGCCGCCGCGTGGGCACCGCTGGGTGCCGATCGACTTCACCGCGATCTGGATCCGCCTGCGCGCCGACTCGGCGTTGCACGGCGCCGTGGCGTACCTGCACCTGGCCGGCGAGGACGATCGCCAAGCAGCACCCGGGCCGCAGTTCGCCGGCCTCGCCACCGCGGGGGCTCCCGCCGCCCTCGGTGGGCTCGTGCGGGCGCGCGACCATCGCGAGCTCGGCTTGGCGATCGCCCCGCAGCGGGTCGACGCCGGCCGCGTCGTCGACCTGCCCGGCTACGAACTGACCGGCGACCTGCAGCTGCAACCCAGTGCCGATCCGGCGCTGGGCGAACACACGCGTCGCCACGCTGCGATCCCCACCGGCGTGCTCACCGCCGACGCCGCCTCGGTGCTGTTCGTCGACGACGCCGGCCGCCGCTGGCGCCTGCCGCGCGCCGTCGCCGACGCCCGCACCATCGCCCCGTTCCCGCTCGCGCGCGTCTGCCGCGAAGTGGCCACCGAGCGCGATCTGTTCGCCGCCTCCGGCACCTTCTTCGAACTACCGGCCGAGAACGCGGGGGGCTTCGCGAAGGTCCGCCCGGTCGCCTCCCACGAACTCGCCATCCACGACTTCTGCTCGTGGCGCGGTCTGCTGGTCCTGACCGGCATCGACCCCGCCGCCGCAGCCGGCGACCGCATCGTGCGTTCCGCCGACGGCAACGCCGCCGTCTGGCTCGGTGTCGTCGACGAGCTCTGGCAGCTCGGCAAGGTGCGCGGCGTCGGTGGCCCGTGGCATGCGACGCCGGTGGCCCGCGACGTCGCCAGCGACCCGTACCTGATGACCGGCTACGACCGAAAGCAGCTGACGCTCCAGCACGACTCCGACACCGCCGTCACCTTCACCCTCGAAGCCGACCTCTGCGGCGACGGCCGCTGGACCCCGGTACACACCTTCGCAGTGCCGAGCCAACAACCCCTGACGCACCACTTCCCGCGTGCCTGGTCGGCCTACTGGGTCCGACTTCGCGCTTCCGCCGCCTGCACCGCGACCGCCAAATTCACCTACCGCTGACCCCCTCTCTGCGCATACCTCACCCGGTCCCGAATGCGCATTCGGCGCGCGAAGTACTTGCGGGTGAACGGCTTACGCTGCCGCCCCGAAAACCTGGCTGCAGCCGCCGCGGCGCGACCGCTCAGCGCTTGGGGGCCAGCGCGGGCGTCTCGGCGGGGCCCTGGTGGGCCACGCGCGTGAGCGTCACATGCCGCTTGCCGGCGGAGTCCCACAGCGTCTCGGTCGTGCTGTACGAACCGTTGGCGTGCCGGTACCAGGCCACGCCGTGGTCGTTGGTCTCCACACCGACGATCGGGCTCCACGGCACGAGACCCCAGAACTGCTTCAGCGGTGCGGGATCGGTGGCCCCGTTCAGCGCGGGCACGTAGCTGCCGTCGGGCAACAGCAGTTCGCGCGAACGGTCGGTCGTCGCGCCCGCCGCTTGTGGGGCCGGCGCACCCACCTGCCCGGTGGCCGGGCTCGGCGCTGCGCTCGGCGCCGCCACCACGGGCACGTCGGGAACGGCCGGGTCTGCTGCCTCCCCGCCGCGCCGCAGCCGCAGCGCCACGACTGCTACCGCGCCGCCGCCGACCACCGCGAAGCTTCGCACGTTGCGCATCGCTCCGTACCGCTCAGAAGTTGACCAGCTGCGCGTTGGTCCACTCGGCGAGGTGGCTCGCCACGTCCCAGATGATCGCCTGGAACGCGAGGTCGACGCCGACCAGGGCCGGCGAGATCGTGCCGGGCGCTGCGAGGTTGTACTGGCTGATCCCGTTCTGCAGCGTCGTCAGCCCCAGCGTGATCGGCATGTCGTTCGGTTCGCCGACGTGCGAGTGGCCGATCAACGTTCCGGTCAGGCGCCACTCGAAGAAGTGCGGCTTGAAGCCCAGCGACGCCGAGTAGAAGCACAGCCCGTTCGGCGCCACGTTGTCGGTGATGCGGATCACGAGGCCGTCGCGACGCGGCGCCGTGCTCGGCAACCCGGAGATGTCCGGATACAGCCCGCCGAGGCCGTAGTTCGCACCCTGCGCGCCAAGCCGGTTGGTCGTCGGGTCGATCGCGCCGACGTGCAGGTTCGGCGACGACACGAACGGCCCCATCACGTAGCTCCACGGCGTCGTGAACGACGGCTGCGCCGTCCGTCCGGCCCACGTCACCGTGACCGCCGACGCGTTGTGGTTCTCGCCGACCGTGGCCCCGGTGTTCGCGTTCAGCATGTCGGCGCGGAACAGCGAATGGCCATCGGTGTTCGGCCACAGCGGGTTGGCCGGCAGGCCGACGCCGACGTAGATCCGCGGCAACATCGTGTTGAAGAAGTAGTCGCCCGGCACGATCTGGCCCCCCTGCATGCCGAACCCGTCGTACATGATCCAGGTGCCGCGCGCCGGGTTGGTCGACGGCGGCGACGTCACGCCGGCGATGTGCAGGACCTCCCCGGCCGTGGTCATGTCGGGACCGTTGCCCGCGTCGGGCAGGCGGATCACCAGCGAGTACGTTTCGGTCGTCGACAGTCGCTCGTCGGCGAGCCAGTGGTAGACGCCGAAGATGCGCATGAAGCCGTTCGCGTCGGCGACGCTGCGGAAGTCGCGCTGGTTGAGTTCGAGCAGGGCTTCGGCGGCGTTGTTCCAGTCGGGTCGACCGACGAACGACGTGCACGTCAGGGTCTCGCGCTCGGGATCCTGTGGGAACACGACGAACGGATTGACCTGGGCCAGGGCCGCGGTCGTGAAGAGGGCCATGGCGCCGAGGCGCGGGCAGAGCTGCAACATGTGGTGGCTGGGGGTCTGCGGGATGGCGCGTGAGAGGCGAGCCGTCCGATGCGTCCTAGCTTAGCGGCTGGCCATGGCAACAGGGCAGGAGACACGATTCGATGGCGCCGGATACGGCGAGGCGTATCAGTCCGCCTCGCCGTCGGCTGACCTCACCGCCAGACGATCCTGACCTCGCGCACCACCACCGTGCCGACCGCCTTGTTGGCGACGAGGTCGAAACGCAGGTGCGTCGCCAGGTCGCGGTTCAAGGACGCCGGGTCGCCGGGCAGCAGCGAAGTGCGCCACGGGCCGACGGTCGTCGGGGCGATCTGGTTGGTCATCGGGTC
>DAIMFJ010000208.1:3510-9234 GCA_036724695.1 Planctomycetota bacterium | reverse complement strand
GGCGTCCCTGGCCTGGCCGCGGCTTTCCCCCCGCTGCACCCCCCACTGACCGTGCCCGCGGATCGGCAGCCACTCGCCGCGCGCCACCGGGGCCGGATCGTCGGTGGTCGGCGCGGCGGCCCCGGCGGGGGCCGGTGCCGTGGGGGCGGGGGTCGCAGGGGGCGGCGCCAGCGCATGTGCCCGCCGCCAGGCGGCAGCGTCGCTGCAGACATCGCAGGCGCCGCAGTCGTCGGCAAGGTCGTCGAACCCGAAGTGGTCGTGGATCGTCGCCTTCCGGCAATGGTCCGCGGTGGCGTAACGGACCATGCGCAGCAGGCCGAGCAGGTCGCGCTGCCGCTTCTCGGCGGGCAGCCAGTCGGCGAGCTCGGCGTCGCTCGGCATGCGCACGAACGTCATGCCGCGGCCGATCTCGCCGTCGACACAGCCGGCACTGCGCAACAGCCGCAGCACGGTCTCGACGCGGCCGTCGTGGCGGTTCCTGGTCAAGAACGTGTCGCGCAGCGTGTCGAGGTCGAGCGTGTACAGGCGGTCGCCGAGCCCCGCCAGGTGGTCGACCACCTGCCGCGCGAACTCGGCACCCGGATTGGCCCATTCGGTGAAGTCGCGTTGGATCCCCAGGTCCTCCTCGCGGTACAGCAGCTCGCAGTAGGCGGGTTCGCCGTCGCGACCGGCGCGGCCGACCTCCTGGTAGTAGGCCTCCAGCGTGCGCGGGAGCTGCCAGTGCACGATGGTCCGGATGTCGGCCTTGTCGACGCCCATGCCGAACGCGTTGGTCGCCAGCATCACGGCGTCGCGGCTGGCGACGAAGCGTTGCTGCTGGGTCCGGCGTTCGTGGGCCGACAGGCCGCCGTGGTAGACCAGCGGGCGGTGGCCGCGGCGCTGCAGTTCGCCTTCGCAGCGGCTCAGATCCTTGATCAACGCGAAGTACACGATCGTCGGGCCGGGTCGCTCCGCCAGCCGGGCCGCGAGCTGGGCGAGTTTGTCGGCCTCGTCGAGGCAGGGCTCGACCGCCAGGAACAGATTCGGCCGCGCGATGCCGGTGTGGAACCGCGGCGCGTCGCCCAGGCGCAATGCGCGCCGGATGTCGGCTTGCACGTCGGGCGTCGCCGTGGCGGTCAGCGCCAGGCACGGCGGGTCGCCTAGCGCGGCGCGCACCTCGCCGAGGTGCTGGTAGTCAGGGCGGAAGTCGTGACCCCAATGGCTGACGCAATGCGCTTCGTCGACGACGAACCGCTGCACGTCGGCGGCGCGCAGCCGTTCGAGCACGCCTGGCACCCGGAAGCGCTCGGGCGTCAGGTACAACAGCCGCACCGCGCCACCGCTGGCCTGCTGGAGGCGGCGTTCGCGTTCGTGGCGGTCGAGCAGGCTGTGCACGCAGGTGGCGGCGATGCCCTGCTTGGCCAAGGCGGCGACCTGGTCCTCCATCAGCGCGATCAGCGGCGAGACGACGAGCGTCAACCCTTCGCCGAGCAGGGCTGGCAACTGGTAGCACAGCGATTTGCCTTCGCCGGTCGCCATCAGCACCAATGCACTTCCGCCGGACAGGAAGTGAGCGACGACCTCGCGCTGTCGGCCGCGGAACGCCGCGAAACCGAAGTGCTGCCGCAGGCCGGCGTCGAGGTCGGGTAAGGACACTCCCTGAGGCTAGGCGATGCCCACATCCGGGCAAGGCCTTTACCGCCGCGACGCCAGCGGGGATGGTAGGGGCCCCTGATCCCAAGAGGCTTCACCACGATGCACGTATCCACTCGCCTGCTCGCCGTCGCCCTGCTCGCCGCCCCCGCGGTCGCGCAGAACACCGGCATCACGATGTCCAACCTGGTCCAAGGCTACGTCGACGTCGCCTACTCGCCGAACCTGGTGCCGCAGAGCGGCATCACCGTCGAGGCCTGGATCACCTACGACGAGACGACGATCGGCACCGGCTGGCGGTTTCCGACGCTGTTGCGCCAAGGTCATACCACCAACAGCACGGGTGGCAGCGAGGACTACTTCCTGCGCGTCGAGTCCGGCAACGCCGGGTCGCGCACGCTGCGCTGGAAGGTCGTCACCGCCAATGGCGGCTCGGTGACCGTGAACTGGCCGTTCGCGGCCGGCCAGCTGCTGAACTGGACCCATGTCGCGGCGACCTACGACGGCAGCCAGGCCGTACTGTACGTCAATGGTGCGCAAGTCGCCACGGCGACCGGCAACGGCTCGCCGATCCGCGACCTGAACGGCGAATCGCTGCGCATCGGCACCGGCTCGGACATCGGCGCCCCGATGGAGGTCTGGAACGGCCAGATCGACGAGGTGCGCCTGTGGCCGTTCGCGCGCAGCGCGGCCGAGATCGCCGCGACGATGAACCTGCAGCTCGACTCGATCCCGGGCCGCGTGTCGACCTGGAACTTCGACAACCACACGCTGGACACCTCGGGCGGCCTGCACGCCACGGTCAGCGGCGGCGTCTCGTTCACGAACAACACGCTGAACCTGCAGGCCTTCCCGGCCCCGACGGTGTTCTCGATCGGCAACGGCACGCCGGGTTGCCTGGGGGCGCTCGAAGCGACGATCGGCAGCGTGCCGACCGCCGGCAATGCGGCGTTCGCCGCGGTGGCGACGCGTTTCCCGGCCAACGCGGTCGGGTTCGCGGCGATCGCGTTCGCCGGCGCACCGGCCCCGCTCGCGGTCGGCGGCATCGAGTACTGGCTCGACCCGGCGACCACGGTGCTGCAGCTGGCGACCGCCAACGCGGTCGGTGTGATGCGCCAGGGCCTGGCGCTGCCCGCCTGGGCGCCCACGGGGCTGTCGTTCGGTTTCCAGTTCGCGGCGCTCGATCCGTGCGGCCCGCAGGGCATCACCGCCAGCCAGGCGATCGTCGTCGTCACGCAGTGACGCGCCGGCTAGCATGCGAGCCCGATGCGTGCTCCGTGCCGTAGGTGGTTCGTCGTCGTGCTGGGCGCCGTGCTGGCCAGCCTGTCGTCACTCGGGCGCGGCCAGGAACCGACGGACGCGCGGCTCGACGAGCAGATGCTCGCCTGGTTCCTGGCTGGCGGGGGCGACGCCGCGCCGGTGCCGCCGGCGTTCGTCGAGCCGCTGACCCGCCAGCAGGTCGACGCGTTGCTGCCGCGCGCGGTCGTGGCCCTGCGCACCGCGGTCGCCGCGGCGGGCGAGCGGCTGCTGCCGACGCCGGCCACCCGACCGTCGCCGGAGGCCGTGGTCGAGCTCGACCTCGGTGCCCAGCGCATGCCGTTCCTGCTGTTGCAGAAGGGCGAGAAGCCGGCGGGAGGTTGGCCGCTGTTCCTGTGCCTGCACGGCGGCGGAGGCAATGCCGAAGCGCCCGGTCCGCACGGCTGGGAGGTCAACAGCCGCGAATGGGCCGCGCAGCAGCGCTTGTTCGAGCGCGTCTGGCAGGCGCCTGGGCTGTACTTCATCCCGCGCATGGCCGACGACCGCCGCGGCCGCTGGTGGCTCGAGCACAACCAGCGTGCCTTCGACGAGGTGATCCGGCGCGCGATCCTGTTCGCCGACGTCGACCCCGACCGCGTCTACCTGATGGGCATCTCCGAAGGTGGCTACGGCGCCATCCGGTTCGCCGGCAATCGCCCCGACCGCTTCGCGGCGGCCGGTGGCATGGCGGCCGCCGAGCCGATCGGTACGTCGCCGCCCGAGAACATGCGCAACCTGGCGGTGCGCATCGACCTCTGCGAGCGCGACACGATGTTCGACCGGATCGGCCTGGCCCGCACGATGGCGGCGCGGCTGGCCGAACTGCGCGCCGCCGATCCGGGTGGCTACGATTTCGTACTGCACGAACAGGTCGGCCGCGGCCACGGCATCGACTACGCGCTGACGCCGGCGTGGTTGGCCGGCAAGGTCCGCAACGCGCGCCCCGATCGGGTCGTCTGGCGGGTCGTGCCGTTCGACGGCCAGGTCGAGCTGCGCCACCACTGGTTGGCGCTGCGCGCGCGGCCCGCGGCGCTGCCGCTGGCGATCGACGCGCGGTGCATCGGCAACCGCCTCGTGATCGAGGCCCACGTCGAGCGGCCTGGGCCCGACGGCGAGGTCGAGCGCGAGCCGGTGCGGGTCGGCTGGTTGCGCGTGCGGCTCGACGACGAACTCGCCGACCTGTCGCAGCCGCTGGTGGTCGTCGTCAACGGCGAAGAACGCGGTCGCCAGACGCCGCCGCGCACGCTGCTGGTGCTGTTGCGCACCTTGTGGGAGCGCTGGGATCCGCGCGGCGCGTTCCCCTGCGAGCTCGAACTCGACCTCGGCGCGCGTTGAACGGCGGCGCGCCGCGGCGGCGTTCAGAACAACGGTCGGTCGGCGTCGCCGAAGCTGTCCACCGGCGCGCCGAGCCGCTGCAGCAGCGCCAGCCACAGCCGGCACAGCGGCGTGTCGCGTCGCGACGTCAGCAGGCGCCCTTGCGGCAGGCCGAGCCCCCGACCGCCGGCGAGCAGGATCGGCAGGTCGTGTGGACTGTGCGCATTGCCGTCCTTCATCGCCGAGGCGAGCACGACGGCGGTGTGGTCGAGCAGACGATCGTCGCCGACGCGGTGCCGCGCCAGCCGTTCGAGCAGGCCGCGGAACTGCTCGACGTGCCAGCGGTTGATGCGGCGGTACGGCTCCTGCTTGTCGGCGCGGCCTTCGTGGTGGGAGAACTCGTGGAAGCCGCCGGCGCAGCCGTCGACGAACGCGAAGTTGCGGCCGCTGACCTCGTTGGCCATCAAGAACGTGACCACCCGCGTGGCGTCGCTGGCGAACGCCAGCTCGACGACGTCGAACAGCAGACCGACGTGGTCGGGGTAGTCGGCGGGGATGCCGCGAGCGAACTCCGCAGTCGCCACGGTCGCGCCGTCCGGTCGCTGCTCGGCCGCGGCGATGCGCAGCTCGAGGGCCCGGATCGCCGCCGCGAAGTCGTCGAGGCGCCCCTGGTCGGCGCGCGACAAGGTGCGCCGCAAGCGCGCGGCGTCGTCGCGGACCAGGTCGAGCACACTCTGCCGGGCCGGATCGTGCTGCATCGCCGACGAACGGAACAGCCGGTCGAAGGCGCGGCGCGGCACCAGTTCGCGGGCCAGCGGCTGGTCGGGCGCGGCCCAGGCGATGTGGCCGCCGTAGAGCGTCGAATAGCCCATGTCCTCGACCGGGTAGATCGGGTCGCACGCCAGTTCGAGCGACGGCACCGGCGTGCGGCGACCGAGCGTGCGGGCGGCGATCTGGTCCATCGACACGCCGTTCCACAGTTCGCGCCCGCCGGTGCGGCGGATCCTGCGACCGGTCAGCAGCGGGGCCACCTTCGCGTAGTGGCCGTCGCCGTCGAAGCTCTGCCGGTTGGCGAGGTGACGGCACACGGTGACCTCGCCGGCGAGGTCGCCGAGGCCCGCGAGCGCGAACGACGGCTGCCAGCCGCCGTGGCCATCGGGGGCGGGGTCCCAGGCTTCGGGCAACACGCCGTTGGGCATCACCACGACACAGAGCCGGGGGGGCGGAGCCGGTTGGCGCCGTGGCGCCAGGGTCTCCAGCCACGGCAGGCAGATCGCCGCGCCGGCTCCGCGCAGCAGGTGGCGGCGGTTGGGATCGAAGGTCGTCATCGAAGATGGCTGCCGCGGTCGGCAGGCTCGGGTGGGGTGTCGGACGGTGCGGCGGCACGTCGGCCCGGCGGCTGGCGCGACGCGAAGATCGGCGAACCGACCACGGCGTCGAGCACGGCCGCAAGCCGCCTATATTCCGCCGCGGTGAAGGCGG
>DAIMFJ010000208.1:0-3500 GCA_036724695.1 Planctomycetota bacterium | reverse complement strand
GTGCGTGACCAGCCGCAGCAGTTCGGGCTCGGCGGCGGGCAGCAGCGGCCGGCCGGCCGCGTAGACGAGCAACTGGCGCACGAACGCCCGCACGAAGTCGTCGGCGCGCGCCAGCAACGCATCGCGCAGCGCCGCCGGGCCAGCCAGCGTGGTGCCGTCGGGCAGCTCGGCGCTGGCGTCGATCGCCAGGCCACCGCTCGTGTCGCGCCAGCGGCCGAGCACGTCGAAGTTCTCGAGCGCGAAGCCGAGCGGATCGATCTGCGCATGGCAGCCAGCGCACGAACGCTCGCGGCGGTGCCGTTCCAGGCGCTGCCGCGGCGTCAGCCCGTCGCCGAGCTGGTCGTCGGCCGGCAGGATGCCCGCGGTCGGTGGTGGGGGTGGCGGCGGCGTGTCGAGCAGGCGGTCGAGGATCCACTTGCCGCGCAGCACTGGACTGGTGCGCAGCGGGTACGACGACGGCATCAGCATCGCACCCAGGCCGAGCACGCCGCCGCGGTGGCGGTCGCGCAGCGCGATGCGTTGCCAGTCACCGGGGCCCGGTTCGGCCTGGCCGTCGCCGAGGCCGTAGTGCTTGCGCAGCGTGCCGTTGGCCAGCGTCCAGTCGCTGTCCAGCAACTCGAGCACACTGCGGTCCTCGGCGGCGAGCACGGCGAAGAAGCGCAGGGCCTGCGCGTGGAAGGCCGGCCGCAGCCCGTCGTTCCAGATCTCCGGGTAACGGCGGAAGTCGGCGTTGTGGCTCAGCACCGCGTCGAAGCCGAGCCATTGTGCGGCGAAGCGCCGCGCCAGCACCTCGGCACCGCCGGCGGCGAGCAGGCGGCGGGCCTGGCGCTGCCGTGCGGCGGGGTCGTGCAACGTGCCTGCCGCGGCGGCCGCGCGCAGTTCGGCGTCGGGCAACGAGCCGCGCAGCAGGAAGGCCAACCGCGTGGCGAGTTCGTGGTTCGACAGGCGGCCGTCGGCGCGCTCGGCCTCGCCGCGGTACAGGAAGCGCGGACTGGCCAGCACACTGCGCACCACCGCAGCGATCGCCGCGTCGCGGCCGGCGCGCTGCCGTTCGGCGTGGTAGAGACGCACCCGCGCGTCGAGCTCGTCGGCACCGACCGGTTGCCGGAAGGCGCGGTCGAGCAGCTCGGCCAGCGATTCGGCGAGTGGCGTGCCGGGGCGCTGCACGACCGCGGCGGCGCTGGGGTCGCCGACCACCGCCGTCGCCACCGCCGTCGCCGCATCGAGGTACTGCTCGAACACCAGCGGCGACACCTGGGCGCCGTCGCCCAGGTTGTCGAAGCCGTAGGTCGGCGCGTCGTCGGGCAGCAGCGTCGGATCGGCCAGATCGGCGCCGAACAGGTCGCGCACCGCCTGCCGGTACTCGGGTTGGGCCAGACGGCGCAGGCGCGAGGTGCCAGCGTCGGCCGGTACTGGCAGTCGTCCGGCCAGCAGGGTCTGCAGTTCGCGGCGCTCGGCGCGCGACGGCTGGCCGGCTTCGGGCGGGGGCATCGTGCGCGATCGCAGCCGCAGCAGGGCCCGCTCGGCCAGGGCGCCGCTGGGGTCGGCGAGCGCGGCGTCGATCGCGAAGTCGCCGTCCGGCTGCTTGCCGAGGTGGCATTCGGCGCAGTACTGCTCGAACAGGCCCGGCAACGGTTGGTGCGTCGCCTCCGGGACCTGGGAGCTCAAGGCTGCTGCGCTGCCGGCGATCGCGAGTGCCAGCGCTCGCCAGCGGTGCAGCGCAGGCGATGCAGCAGGGCGGGAACGCGGCGCGGCGGGCATCGCCGCATGCTAGCCGACGACCGGCCCCTGGGCAGCGGCCGTTGCCGGCTAGCGGCTCTTGGCCGGGCGCCGCTGCCGGCCCAGCCATTGCCAGAACTCCGGCGTGCGGTAGGCCGCCTCCCAGGCGTTGTGGCCGACGTGCTCGAGGCTGGTGAAGCGCACCTGCTTGCCGCCAGCCTTGCGGATCGCGTCGACCATCACCACCGACTTCTCGTGCGGCACGGCCCGGTCCTCGGTGCCGTGCCACGCCCAGATCGGCAGGTCGACGAGCTGCTGGCCCCAGGCCGGTTCGCCCGCCCCGCAGATCGGTGCGGCCGCCGCGAAGCGCTGCGGATGGTCGGCGCACAGTCGCCAGGTGCCATAGCCACCCATGCTGAGCCCGGTCACGTAGATGCGGTCGGGGTCGCTGCGCCAGCTGCGTTCGGCGTGGTCGAGCAGGGCCACCAGCAGCTTCTGCTGCTCGTCGTCCGACCACCAGGCCGACTTCGGGCACTGCGGCGCCAACACGACGAACGGCATCTGCTCGCCAGCCGCGAGGTAGCGCGGCGGCCCCCAGCTGGCGACCTTGGCGAGCGGGCCGTCGCTCTCGCCGCGGCCGTGCAGGAACAGCAGCAGCGGCACCGGGTCGGTGCTGGCGGCGTAGTCCTTGGGCAGGTAGCAGAGGAACGGGACCGTCGCCTCGCCGACCGCCAGCGACTGCTCGACCTGGCGGCCGGGCGTCGGCGTGGTGACGGCCGGGGCCGGCTTGGGGGTTGGATCCTGGGCGGTCATCGTCGGGGTGGTGAGCAGCAGCGACAGCAGGAAGGCGGTGCGCATGCGCCGATCGTAGTCGCGCGCGGCCGGCGCCGCGCTACCTTGCCGGGGTGTTCGCAGCACTCGATTGGGCCGCGGCCCAGGATTTCGGCACTGCCCTGTTGATCGGCATGGTGCTCGGTGTCGAGCGCGAGAAGCGCATCGCCGAAGACGGGCACGGCATCGCCGGGTTGCGCAGTTTCGTGTTGTTCGCGCAGGCCGGCGCGGTGGCCGGCCACCTCGCCAAGGTGCTGGCGATGCCGTGGATCGTGCCGTCGGTGGTGCTCGCGGTCGCGGCGGTGCTGCTCGCCGGCTACCTGGCGTCGGCGCGGATCGCACCGAAGGCGCTCGGCCTGACCACCGAGCTGGCGGCGCTGGTGACGGTCTTGCTCGGCGCCATGGCCACCTCGGGCGCACGCGAACTCGCGATCGGGCTCGGTGTTTGCACGGCGGCGTTGCTCGCCTACAAACAGCCGCTGCACGGGTTGGTCGGGCGGATCGCCTGGCACGACGTGCTGGTGGGGCTGCGCTTCCTGCTGGCGGCGTTCCTGGTGCTGCCGCTGCTGCCCGAGCACGCGGTCGACCCGTGGGGCGTGCTGGTGCCCTACAAGCTGTGGTTGTTGGTGCTGCTGATTTCGGGCCTGTCGTTGGTCGGCTACGTCGCGACCCGCTGGTTCGGCTCGGGGCACGGCACCGCGATCACCGCGGCGACCGGCGGTCTGGTCAGTTCGACGGCGGTGACGCTGGCGCTGGTCAAGCAGAGCCGCGAACCGGGCGCCGATCCGCGGCAGCTCGCCGGCGGCATCCTGCTGGCCTGGGGGGTGATGTTCGGCCGCGTCGTCGTCGCTGCGACGATCGTGCACGGCGCGATGCTGCACGAGCTGCTGGTGCCGTTCGTCACGATGCTGGTCGCCTGCGGGGCGTTTGCGCTGTGGGCGTTCCGCGGC
>DAIMFJ010000207.1:0-9257 GCA_036724695.1 Planctomycetota bacterium | reverse complement strand
GCTCCGGCGGCAGCCCACCGAGCAGCTTGCCGGCCTTGCCCTTGACGAAGTTGGCGAGCTCCTGCTTGCCGGCCTTCAGCAGCGCGTCCTGCAGGGCCTGGTCGTCGAGCGACACGCTCGGCCGGCGCAGCGGCCCGCGCAGGCTGATCGGCAACAGCAGTTCTTCGACCTTGGTCTCCTTGGCGCCCGCCAGCGCGAACACGGTGTCGACCAGCCGCGCCTGCACCGGCAGGTCGACGGCCAGACCTCCCTCCGCCCGCGTGAACCGGCCGGCGGCACTCAGGTCGATCGTGCCGCCGCGCAGCGGTGCCGCCCCGGCGATCTTCAGCTTGCCGAACACCTGATCGACGGCCAGCGACTTGAGCCCGAACTGGAAGCCGATGCCCGGCTGCGCCACCGAGCTGCCGGTGAACGTGAACTGCATCGCGTCCGACTGCGCGGTCAGCCCCAGCGACATCGTCTCGGCGACCAGGCCCGGCGCGGTCGACAGCATGCGACCGCGCAGGTCGAGCAGGTCCTGCTTGCCATCGATCGAGATCGCGATGCCCTCGATGTCGATGCGGCGGATCAGCACGCGCGGCGCGCCCTCGAGCAGGTGGCTGGCGACGACATGGGCGAGTCCGACCTCGGCGAGCTGCCGCTCGCGGTCCTGTTCGACCTCCTGCGGGGTCGGCGGCGTGCCGGCCGAGCCGGCGTCTTCACCGGCGAATTCCTCGAGCCACTGCCGGACCTGGTCGAAGCGCTGCTTGTAGTACTCGAAGTCGGCGAGGTAGTCCTCGATGGTCTTGGTCCCGGCTGGTGCAGGCGGCAGCGGCGGCGGCTCGGCCTTCGGGAGCTTGACGCCCGGCGTGCTGCGCGGCGCGCCACTGCGCGCGTTGCTGGCCCGCAACTCGTCGATCACGAACCGGCGGCGCAGCAGTTCCGTGGTGTCGATCCTGGCGACCAACGCCTCGGCGGCGAACAGGTCCTGGCCGAGCGCCTTCTGGTCGGCGATCGCCAGGTTCTCGATGCGCAGCTCGCCGGCGTCGAGCGCCAACTGCGCGCGGCCGACGTCGACGGTGGCCCCGTTGATGGCCGCCAACCCGCTCTGCAGGTTGCTGGTCAGGATCGGGGTCGAGAACCACTGCTGGAACACCCACAGGCTGGCCCCGAGCACGACGACGACCAGCACCCCGAGCATGCGCACCGGCGAGCCCTTCTTGGTCGACGTCGCCAGTTCAGCCCAGGTCCGTTTGCCCTTGCCCGAACCGAGCAGCAGCCACGTCAGCAGCTTGACCCAGCCCTTCTTGCTGAAGTTCTGGTAGCGCTCGCTGCGCTCCTCGACGCCGGCCATGCGCACCCGCACCTGCCGGATCAGCCGGTTCAAAAACATGCCACCGACGCCACCGAACAGAAGACCGAGCACCAGACAGCCGGAGGTCGCGTAGTGCTCGAGCCCGAACCACGCCGTGAACGGGGCGTTGATCAGCCACGCGAAGGCCCCCGCCATGGGGCCCTCGAGCAGGAAGCGGCCCACCGCGAAGCTGGCCGGCAGCAACAGCAGGCTCAGCAGCTTGGCGACCAGCGTGGTCAGGCCGAACACACCGAGGTTGGCGTTCAGCACCAGTGCCAGGCACAACAGGCTGAGGATCAACCCCGGGGCCTGCGCGAAGCCGCCACCGAGGTCGCCGGGCAGGAAGAACCCGGGCACGAAGCCGAGCAACCCACCGAGCACGGTGGCGAGCAGGACCTGGCGCGGGGTGGCGTTGCCACGCAGCATCGAACCGATGCGACGGGAGATCAGCATGGCGGTAGGCTACGCCAAACCACCGGGCCACGCCAACGGCTCACGATCGGCTCCCGCCGCGGCCCCCCGGTCAGTGGCTCGGCGCCAGCTCGACGACGTCGGGCATCGCCGCGCCGCGGGCGACGAAGGTGCGACCGCCGACGGTCGCCTCGACGTCGTACAGGCTGCTCGGCAGGCCGACGATCGGTACCGTCGCGTCGTTGCGCAACGTCGTCGTGAACTGCAGCCATGGCTGCGGTTCGCGGCCACCGTCGACGCGCCGCCACAAGGTCAGTGCCGCGCGTTCCCCGATGTACTCGCTCGGCAGCCGCAGGCGCAGGACCCGCTCGGCCGCGGGGTTGAGCAGCACGTCCAGGCGCGCGCCACTGGCGTCGCGCAGCTGCACGAACGACGGCTGGGCCACCCCGGCCGCGAGGCTGGCCGAGGCCGCCGGCGCGACCCCTGTCGGCACCGACTCGCCGCTGCGGCGCGGTTCGAGCGTGGCGACGCGCAGCATCACCAGCATCGCCCCGGGGATCGCCCACCATGCCAGCCGTTCGGCCATGGTGAGTTCTTCGGCAGGCGGGCGCGCGCGACTGGAGCGCCCCCACTGCCCGGGTGGCCGGGCCCGCGGCCCAGACGGGGCGACTAGACAGCCGCCAGGTCGGCCGACGTCACCGCCAACAGCCGCAGGACCAGCCCCTGCACGCTGCCCCAGGCCGCCGGGGTGCCGACCGCACGCGCGGCGTGCACGAGCCCGGTCGCGAACTGCGCCGGCCCGACTCCGGCAACGGCAGCCTGCAGCGTCCAGGCCGCCCCGCGTTCGCCCGGCGCCAGGCGCTGCACCAGCTCCTGCGCGGCCAGCAGTCCGGCACGGTCGGCGAGCGGCGGCAAGGCGGCCAGTTCGTTCGCCGCGCTGCCAGCCTGCCGCTGCCGCAACCACTGCGGCAACAGCTCGCGCAACAGGCAGTCGAGCACCAGGAAGCCGCGCCGCCGTTCGACCGCCACCGTCGCCCGCGAGTTGACGAGCAGCGGCACCAGCGGGCGCAGCAGGCGTTCGCGATCCTGGTCGTCGAGCGTGTCGTTGCTCGCCCGGACGACCGCCGCCGCGACCGGGCAGGCGCACCGCGGTTCGTCGCTGTGCGGCTCGCCGGCGAGCCAGGCGACCAGCTCCATCGCGCACAAGCCGTCGTCTCGGGAAGGATGCGCGCCGCGGCGCAGGGGATGGCGATCGAGGAGGCGGACCATGATCCTGCCAAGCTAGCAGAATCCGGGCGCCGCGGCGGGCGCCGCTGGCATGGCCGGTTCGGCGCCGGCCCTGCGCCACGCCTCAACGCCGCAGCAGCGCCTCGGGCAGCGTGTCGCGCGCTTCGGTCGGCTTCGGCAAGCCCGCCAGGTGCGCGAACCACACCGCCCCGAAGCCCGGCGTGATCGACGTGCCCCACAGCGCCCCGCGCGGTGCCCCGCCGCCGAGACCGAACGCGACGACCTCGCGGTCGTAGCCGTAGGGACTGCCGTGCGAGGCCGGCAAGGTGCCGTCGAGCCAGTACGGTTTGGCCACCAACTGCACGTCGCCGGCGCGTTCGGGGTGCAACGCGGCGCGGAACGCCGCGCGCAGGCTCGGCGTGGCGACGTCGCTGCGTTCGCCGTCGACGGTCGCGAACGCGATCGCGATGCCCGGCGTGCGCATCGCCGCCTGGGCCGCGATCCGGCTCGCGGCCACCAGCGCCTCTGCGAACGGCATGCCTCCAGTCTGCGCGGCGAGCACCTGGTGGTCGAGGAACATCGACCATTCGCCGACGTGCGCGAGGTACTTGCCGGCGTCCTTGGGCGCGCCGAACTGCTGCCGCAGCGCCGCCTCGGCGGCGGCCCGCGCCATCGTCGACAACGCCCCGCGACCGGCGTCGACACCTTGGCTGCGCGCCCATTCCGGCGTCGGGCCGATGCCATGGTCGGCGGTCAGGAACAACGCGTACCGATCCTTGCCGACCTGCTCGTCGAGGAACGCCAACAGACGGCCGAGCTGGCGGTCGAGCCGCAACATGCCGTCGCGCGCCTCGACCGAATCGGGGCCGAAGTAGTGGCCGATGATGTCGGTCGACGAGTACGACACACACAGCAGGTCGACGACGTCGTCGGCGCCGAGCGCCATGCCCTTGACGCAGGCTTCGGCGAGCTGGCCGACCAGTTCGTTGCCGATCGGCGACGCGTAGACCTGGCTGTAGAACTCCTTCGACGGCCCCGGCGTGCCGCCGGTCAGCGGCTGCGGCAGCGTGCGCGACTTGCTGCCGTTGCCGTGCGCATACTCGTACGGGCGATCGTCGACCAGACCGACGTAGGCGTCCGCCGGGCCGCTGCGCTCCCAGACCCAGCCGTGGTAGCCGTCGATGCGCTTCTGCTGGTTCCATTCGACCAGCCACTGCGGCGTGGTCTCGCACCACACCGTGTTGGTGACGAACCTACCGGTCTCGCTCTCGCCCCAGACGGCGACGTCGGCCGAGGCGCCGGCCATCAGGATCGCCGAGCGGTCCTTCCACGACACGCTGGCGACCAGCGCGCCCGGCACGTGGGCCTTGAGCATGTCGCCGAGGGTCGGCACCAACAGCCGCCCCGGTCCCCGGTCCTTGCCTTCGGGCAGGTCGGGCAACGGCGCCTGCTCGTGGCCGGCACAGTAGACGCGTTTGCCGTCGGCTGGCGAATACCAGTTGTTGCGCACGATGCCGTGCGCCGCCGCCGGCGCCCCGGTGCCGATCGTCGCGTGACCCGGGCCGGTCTCGGTGCAGGCGTGCTCGTAGGCGCAGTCGGTCCACTCGACGCCCTGCTGCTGCAGGCGCCGGAACCCACCGTCGGCGGCGAAGTGCGGTTCGGCCTGCGCATAGACCCAACGGGCCAGCTGATCGACCGAGACCAGCACCAACAGGCGCGGGCGGGCCGACGGCACCGGCTGTTGTTGACCGCACAGGGGTGCCGCGGTGGCGGCGAGCACGGCACCGAAGAGGGCACCGACGACGAGGGGTTGGAGGTTCTTCATCGCGACCAGAGCCGCGCCACCCGTTCGAGGGTGCGCCACGGCAACAGGCCCAGATGGTAGACCGCCAGCGTGTCGATGCCATGCCGTTCGGCCAGCCCGGCAAGCTTCACGAGATCTTCGTCGCTGCTGAACTGCGGCGCCTTCGGCCACACCGACAAGCGCTTCTGCGGGTTCGCGAACGCCGCCATGCCAGGGTGCTGCAGCAGCTTGTCGATCGCGTCCGGACCCTCACCGTAGGCGGTCACCACCACCTCGTCGGGGGCACACGCGGCGGCCTGCGGCCCCGCACACTGGCTGCCGGTGAACCGCGGGTCGGGATGGACCTGCACGGCGCGGCGCAGACCCGCCGGCAGGCGGGCCGACGCCGCGGCGAAGCGTTCGGCGACGAGGGCCGCCCGCGCCGCCCACACCGGTTCGAGCAACGCCACTTCGTCGGCGCGCAGCGCGCGCAGGTCCGGCGCCAGCGCATCGCCCTGCTGCACCAGTTCGGCGAACACGCGCTGGCCCCACGCCCGCACCGCCTCGACGTCGCCGCCGTGCCGCGCGATCCACGCGCCGCACGCGTCGCAGACGCACAAGGACAGCGCCGCATCGAGCGCCCCTTTCGGGGCGAAACTCGCCTTGTCGTGGTGGCTGCTGTGTTTGTGGCCGAGCCAGCCGAACGCCTCGAACTCGATCGCGCCGAGCCCCTGATGCCGGCCTAGATCCTGCGCCAACGCGACGTGGTGGTCGCGCACCGCCGGCCACGCCGGGCACAGCGAGTACGGATACCGATCGCCGAGCGCGTTCTGCACGCAGCACTGCAGGTGCTGCGCCCCGAGCCGCGAGTTGTGGCCGAACACGGTCCAGGCGCGCACCGCGAGCCCCGCCGCCGGCGCGGCCGCACACAACGCTTCGAGCGGCGACGGCCCGCTCGCCGGCACGTGGCTCGACGGCAGCGGCTGCAGCGCCCCGTAGGCCGCCTGCGGACGGAAGTGCACGGTGCCGTCCTCGAGGAAACGCACGCCACCCTGCGGGTGCCACGGCATCAGCCAGCGCCCGTCGTGGTAGCTGGTCGCCAACGCGATCTCGCCGTTTTCGCGGGTCAGGCCGCCGTGCTGGGCCAGCGCGTCGAGGTCGAACGGGTGCGCGTAGATCGCGAGCTGCATGCCGGCAACGTGGCCGGCCAAGCGGTGCGATGCAAGCCCGCGCCGACCGGCCGCCGGCAAGCTGGCGGCCGGTCTCGCTCAGCCGATCGTGATCACCATCGTGTCGCTGAACGACAACTGCGGGTTCGCGCAGCCGCCGGTGCCGCCGAAGTCGGCGGCCTGCACGCCGACCGACACGCCGACGAACGCCGGGCTGGTCGGCAACGCGAACGTGTGCGCGCTGCCGAACAGGGCGATCGCCCAGTCGTGGCCGACCGTACAGCTGCAGAACTGCTGCGCAGTCAGGTTCAAGCTGTAGCCGACGAAGCCCAGCCCGACGCCACCGCCGACCGTCGTCGCGACGTTCGAACCGAGCACCGGCAGGCCGATCGTCTGGATCGACAGCGGGCCACAGGCATGAGCCTGCCGAGTCACGTCGCCGACGTTCGTCGCGTACGCCAGGCCGAGCAGGTTGCTCGACACGGCCGGGCCGATCGGCGTCGCCTGGCCGGTCGCACGATCGATCGAATACAGCCGATCGGTGCTGTTGCAGACCAGGTGGATCTGCCCGGTCGTCGGGTGGTACGCCAGGCCGTTGGGGTTGGTCGGGCCGTTGAGCGCACCGATCAGCGTGACGACCCCGGTGGCGACGTCGATGCTGTAGAAGCTGTCGGTACCGCTGTTGGTGCAGTACATCGTGCCGGTCGCCAGGTCGTAGCAGAGGTTCGTGAAGCTGGTCAGCCCGGTGGTGCCGACCAACGTCGCGACGCCGGTGGTCTTGTCGATCGTGTACAGGCCGTTGTCGGACGACGACACGCCGTACAGGGTGCCGGTGCTGGCGTCGACCTCGAGCCCGTGCATGACCAGCGCCGAATTGCCGTAGGCGCCGACCAGGGTCGCCGTGCCGGTGCGCACGTCGAGCGTGTACAGGGAATCGTTGCCGGTCGACGTCGTGTACAGCGTCTGCGTGGCCAGGTCGTAGGCGAGACCCGCCGTGGTGCCGGCGTTGCTCGACGCCGTGGCGACGACCTGCCGGGCACCGGTGGTCGCATCGATCACCGAGATCGCGCGACTGCTGTCGATCGCGAGCAGTTGTTGGGCGGTGGCCGGCGCCGCGAACGCCGCCACCAGGGGGAGGGTGAACAGGGTGGTGCAGAGGGGGTTCATGCGGGTTCCACCCTAGCGACTTTCCCCAGCTTGCCTACCCCCAGAGCGAACGCTCGGCGCTGGGTTCGCTGCACCGCAACCGTACACTGCGGCGATGGCCAGGCTCTCGCTCGTCACCCCCCTCGTCGTCGGCGCCGCGCTCGCCGCGGCCAGCTGCACCAACCCATCGCCCGCCGCCACCGCGAAGGCGCCCGCCGCGACCCCCACCAACCAGGACGAACGCATGGGCTGGTGGCGCGACGCACGCTTCGGCATGTTCGTGCATTGGGGCCTGTACGCGATCCCGGCCGGCAAGTGGGGCGACCAGACCAGCCACGGCGAGTGGATCCGCACCACCGCGCAGATCCCGCTGGAGACCTACAACGGCCTGCAAGCGCAGTGGAACCCCACCGCGTTCGACGCCGACACCTGGGTCGGCCTCGCCAAACGCGCCGGCATGGGCTACCTGGTCGTCACCAGCAAACACCACGACGGCTTCTGCCTGTGGGACAGCGCACACACCGATTGGGACGTCGGCAACACGCAGCACCGGCAGGACATCCTGCGCGCCTTGAAGGACGCCTGCGACAAACACGGGGTACGCTTCTGCACCTACCACTCGATCATGGACTGGCACCACCCCGACTACCTGCCGCGGCGCGATTGGGAGACGATGCGGAGCACCGCCGGGGCCGAGTTCGCGCGCTTCGAACGCTACCTGCACGCGCAGGTCGAAGAGCTCGTCACCGGCTACCAACCCGCGGTGATGTGGTTCGACGGCGAATGGGAGTCGACGTGGAGCCACGCACGGGGCGTCAAGCTGTTCGAGCATTGCCGCCAGCTCGCGCCGGCGATGATCGTCAACAACCGGGTCGACGTGCACCGCGCCGGCATGCAGGGCTTCGCGAAGAGCGACGACGCAGTCGGCGACTTCCAGACGCCCGAGCAGGAGATCCCCCCCACCGGGGTGCCCGGCGTCGACTGGGAGTCGTGCATGACGATGAACAGCCATTGGGGCTGGAACGCGTACGACACGAACTGGAAGAGCACGACGACGCTGCTGCGCAACCTGATCGACATCGCCAGCAAGGGCGGCAACTACCTGCTGAACATCGGCCCGCGCGCCGACGGTTCGTTTCCGCCGGAATCCGTGCAACGCCTGCAGGAAATCGGCGCTTGGATGGATTTGGCCGGAGAGTCCATCGTCGGCACGTCGGCGAGCCTGTTCGAGCACCTGGATTTCGGCCGCTGCACCGTGAAGCGCAGCGCCACGGACACGAAGTTGTACCTGCACGTGTTCGACCTGCCCAAAGACGGCATGCTGCGGCTGCCGGGATTGGCAGGTGAGGTGCTCGGAGCCAAGCTCCTGAACGGCAAGGGCACGGTGAAGCTGGTGGCGATCGACGCCGCGGCCGCACCGACCGACTTCGCGGTGCATCTGGCGCTCCGCGAAGCCAATCCACACGCGACGGTGGTCGAACTGACGATGGCCAAGGACGCGATGGTCTACCGCACGCCGACGCTCCTGGCCGAGAGCGAGCAGTTCGTGCATGGGCTGGCCGTGCAGATCGCCGGCGACGCCGAGGTGGCCGCGCGCACGTTCACGAAGGTCACGCCGCTGCCGCCGGTCGAACCGGTCGCGCCGAACGAAGGCTTGCACTTCACCGAGCACGCCGTCGACTGGGATCGCATTCCCGAGCCGCGCGACGGGTGGGAAGTGACGCTGCGCGGCACGACCAACCACCTCGCGGTCGGCAAGGCGAAGAAGGAACGCCACGCGGTGCGCTACACGGGCTTCCTGGCGGTCGGCAGCAGCGACCTGTACCGCTTCCGGCTGACCAGCGACGACGGCAGCAAGCTGTGGATCGGCGGGCAGCTGGTCGTCGACAACGACGGGCTGCACGGCGCGGTCGCCAAGGACGGCGCGGTGGCGCTGGGCGAAGGGCTGCACACGTTCGAACTGGTGTACTTCAACAAGACCGGCGGGGCGGAGTTGTCGCTGCGGTGGGCGCGGCTCGGGGAAGGGTTCGTCGAGGTTCCCTCGGCGGCGCTCCGGCACTAGTCTCAGCGCGTGAGCTTGCCGCGCCTCGCCCAGTCCTGTTGCCTGCAGCCAGCCCTCCTGGCCCTCCTCACCGCCTGCACCGGCGGCGCCCGCACCGTCGCCCCCGCCCCGCGCGACCCCAACGAC
>DAIMFJ010000206.1:0-9271 GCA_036724695.1 Planctomycetota bacterium | reverse complement strand
CGCGGCCAGTGCGGCTCCCGAGGTGGCTCCAGCCGTCGATTCCGAAGCCCCGGGCGTTGCGCCGGCAGTTGGCGGCGACAGCAACCTGACGTTCGTGTTGGCTGGTGGCGCCGTACTGCTGGTGCTCGTGCTGCTGCTGGCGCTGCGCCGCAAGTGAGCTGAAGCCGGTCGCTCCGACCGCCAGCTGGGCAGGCCGATTTCCGGGGTGACCCGGGAGTCTGGGGAAATCCCGGGGGTCGTACGCAAGGTACTGCGATTCTGCGCGGTGGCACGGAAGTTGTTCCGGTTCGGCCGTCCACTGCGTCCAAAGTCCGGAAGCTGGCGAACCAAAGCCAGCGCCGCTCGTACCAAGGCGCCCTCACACGGAGACCCCAAACATGGTGCTCGCACGCCTCAAGTCTAGAGCAAAGAACAAGTTGCAGCCGAAGCAGGTCGTCGATCTGCGGCGGCTCGACGAGCTCCTGGACGTTCCGGTCGACCGTTTCGACAGCACGGCGCAGGCGCTGGCGAAGGAATTCCTGCGCACCCAGGCGACGCTGGACGTGGCGGGGCACCGACACCATTTGGCAGAGACTGCCACTCCGACAGTCGTTGCCGACATGCCGGACGTCCGGGGCACGGCCTACCAGGCCGAGCTGCGCCGCATCCCGGCGATGGACCGGGCCGAGGAGTTCCGGATGGCGCGGCGGCACGATTTCGCCCGGCAACTGGTCCGCTCGGCGCTGTCCCAGTGCGGCTTGCCGCTGGCACGCGTCGACGAGCTGCTGGCCCAGCCGGCGGCCACCGTGGTCGCGGCCCTGGCCGATGTGCCCGCCAAGAAGGCACTCGACCGGCCGTGGTTGCACGACCTGCTGTTCCGCTACGAGGACCTGCGCAACCTCTACGTCGAGGGGGCCCTGTACATCGTGCTGAGCACCGTCAACCGCTACCGCGGGCTCGGGGTCGACACCGCCGACCTGATCCAGGAGGGCAACGCCTCGCTGTTCCAGGCGATCGATGGCTTCGATTGGCGTCGCGACGTCCGCTTCCGCACCTACGCGCAGTACTGGGTCCACCAGGCCGTGCTGAAGATGCTCTACAACAGCGCGCGCACCGTGCGCGTGCCGATCTGGGTGCAGAAGGTGCTCGGCAAGATCCGCAAGGTCCAGGAGTCGTACCGCCGCGACGGGCGCGAGCCGACTTCGACCGAGATCGGGGCCGCGCTCGGCATTCCCGCCGAGCGGGTCGAGTGGGTCCTGGCGACGCGCCGCTACGCGGTCAGCCTCGATGCCGAGATCAAGAGCGAGGAAGGCAGCTCCCTGGTGTCGCTGCTGGCCGACGAGTCGCTCGAGCCGATCCCGGAGTCGATCCAGGAGGGCGACCTGAAGTCGACGCTCGACGAGGTGCTCGCCGACCTGCCGGAGCGCGAGCAGCGCATCCTGCGCCGCCGCTACGGGCTCGACGGTGCCGAGCCGCAGACGCTCGGCGAGATCGCCGTCGATCTCGGCATCACCGCCGAGCGGGTGCGGCAGCTGCAGAACGCGGCGATCGGCCGGATCAAGAAGCCAGCCAAGCTTCGGCAGCTGCAGGCGTTCGTCGAGTGAGTCGGTTCGCCCCCGTGCGCCAGGCCGCGCCGCTGCGTGTGGCCGCGCCGCATTGGGCGGCGCCGGCTCACGCCGAGTCGCCGGGGGTGCGCAGCTGGCGGACGACCTGTTCCCAGGTCTCCTCGAACAGCTTGCGATACACCTGCGGCCGCGCGTCCTGAGCGATCGGCAGGATGCGGCGCATCGTGCGGGCCTTGCGCACCTCGAGCGTCGCGACCAGGGCGCCGGCGTCGCCGGCCCCGGAGGCGAGCAGCTCGCCGGTCGGATCGACGATGCGCCCGTCGCCCGGGAACGCCATCGGCTCGCCGTTGCGCAGCGAGTTCTCCTGCCCGGTGCGGTTGCAGCCGAGCACGAACATCTGGTTCTCGATCGCGCGGGCCCGCAGCAGGGTCCGCCAGTGTTGCGAGCGGGCCTCCGGCCATTGGCCCGGCACGGCGAGGATCTCGACGCCGCGGTGGAAGTAGTAGCGGGCGAGTTCGGGGAAACGCAGGTCGTAGCAGATCAGCACGCCGAGCTTGCCGACACTGGTCTGCACGACCAGCGGGGTGTCGCCGGGCGCATGGTGGCGGTGCTCGGCGTTCGGCGAGAACAGGTGGATCTTGCGGTAGGTGCCGGCCAGCTCGCCGCCGTCGTAGACGTACGCGGTGTTGTGGACGAGGCCGCCGGCGCGTTCGAGCGTGCTGCCGACGGTGACCAGTCCGTGCTGCCGGGACAGCGCGCGCAGTTCGCGCTCGGCCTCGTCGGCGTCGCGCAGCGCCTGGTCGTCGATGGTGGCCAGGAACGACGTCGACCAGAGTTCGGGCAGCACGCAGAGCCTGGCGCCGGCCTCGACGGCCTCGTCGACGGCGGCGCGCATCGCCGACAGGTTGGCGGCGACGTCACCGGCGCGCACGTCGAACTGCAGGCACGCGGCGGTGATCGGGTCGTGATCGTCCGGGTGGTTTGGCACGGGCTGCAGAGTAGCGGGTCGCGGGCGGCGTTGCCGCAGGGAACCGGGGCCGGAAACGGCGCGAGGAGGCGACCCGGGTCGGGTGGCCTCCTCGGTGCCGGTGCGGCGCGGGCGATCAGCCGTTGAACAGCATGTCGTCGGTCGGCGAGCCCAGCGGGCGCTTCGGGCGCGGCGCGGCGTCGGTCCGGGTGTCGACGATCAGCTGGTCGCTCGGCTTGAAGATGATCGTCTCCTTGTTGGCGACGTCGATGCTCTCGCCGGTCAGCGGATGCTTGTACGCGCGACCCTTGCGGATCCGGCGTTCGAAGGTGCCGAAGCCCTTCACCGCGACCTTGCCGCGGCTGCGCAGCAGGTCGCCGACGGAGTCGAGCACCGCGTCGAGCACGCGGGCCGCGGTGCGGCGCGGCACGTTGAGCTCCTCGGCGACCTTGTCGGCGAGGATGCCCTTGTTGGCCTGCCGACCGAAGGCGTCCTCGGCGGCCGCCGTGAACTGCCCCGTCGCCTGATCCATGCTGCCTGCGTCCTGCTTCGTAGTGCGGGTCATCACGATATTCCCTTTTCCTTGTTCTCCGATTGCTGCGGTCGGCGTCGCCGGCCGCGGTTCCCTCGTTTCTCCCCGTCAGCTCCGTGCGCCCTGCGGCTGGGGTTTCGCGGTGCCGAGGTAGCGCTCGAGACCGGTGACCAGCTTGGCGAGGTAGCGCGTTGCGACGCTGCCGGGGAAGACTTCGCTGAAGGGTGCGCGTTTGAGCACCGCACCCTCCACGGAGCCATCCTCCGGCAGGAGCCCGAGCCAGTTGAGGTCGAATCCGAGAAACCGATCGCAGCAGCTCTTCAGCTTCGCGAACACCTGCTCGGCTTCCTCGGCCGAACGCACGCGGTTGACCACGCAGTGGATCGGGTTGCGGTAGCCGTCCTGCACGACGACCTTGACGATGCCGTAGGCGTCGGCGATCGCCGCGAAGTTGCTGGTCGAGACCAGGATCGTGTGGTCGGCCATCGACACGAAGTCGGTGACGCCCTTGGAGACGCCGGCCCCGGTGTCGAGCACGATCACGTCGCAGAACGGGCGCAGTTCCTCGACCGCCAGGCAGATGCGGGCGCGGCCGTTGTCGTCGAGGTTCGCCATCTCCTTGACGCCGCTGCCGCCGCTGATGAACTTCACCTTGCTCGGCCCGGTCTCGATGATCTCGGCGAGTTCGGCGTGGCCGTCGATGTAGTCCGAGAGCGTCTTCGCCGGTTTCATGCCGGCGACGATGTGCGCGTTGGCCAGCCCGAGGTCGGTGTCGACCAGGATCGTGCGATGGCCGCGGCGGCTGAGTTCACAGGCCAGGTTGACCGACAGCGAGGTCTTGCCGACGCCGCCCTTGCCGGAGGTCACGGCGACGATCACGGCCTTCTTGGCGCTGCTGTCCTGCGACTTGTCTGACTCACCCATGGTTGTTCCCGTCGTGGCTGCCTGCGAGCACCCATCGGCACGCCCTGTGCGGCAGCTTGCGTCCCATCGCGGGACGCCCTTCGTGCCGCAACTTCAGCGCCGGCGCCGGCCCGTCGATCCACGCTGCAGCTGGCGCACGCCGGTCGCGCCGTCCGCTGTCGCAGAACACCTCGCCACCATGCCTCCTGTCGCCCATCTGGTCGGTCGTCGTCGGCAGATCCTGCCGAACGGTGCCGACGCGAGCCGGTTGGTCCGGCTCGCGTTGGTGGTGCCGCTGCTGCTGTTGCTCGGTGCCGCGCTGGCGCTGGTCGCCACCTGCGCGGACCTGCTCGACCTCGCCGCGCAGGGTCGCCCGGCCGAGCTGGGCGTGACGCCCGTGTACCTCGCTGCGGCCGCGTTCGCGCTGGCGAGCGTCGTCGTCGTCGCCGTGCAGGCGCTGCGGGTCGCCGCGCGGGTCGCCGGGCCCGAGCACCGCCTGCGGCTGGCACTGCAGCGGATCCGCGCTGGCGATCTCGACTTCCGCGTGCATCTGCGCCGCGGCGACCTGTTGGGGGACCTGGCGATGGAGTGCAACGAGTTGCTCGACTGGTTGAACGCCAACCCGCCGCGCGGCGTGCGGCGCACCGGTGGGGACACGATCGAACTCGAGCAGCTCAAGGACGTGCCGCCGCCGACGTTCGGTGCCGACGAGGTCGTCACCCTCGAGGAGGTGGTGCGGTGAAGGCCTCGGCGGGCCGTGGCGAGCGCTGGGCGGCGTTCGCGTTGCTCGCCTGTGGGGTGCTCGGCTGGTCGTTCCTGCAGCATCGGGTCGCCGACAGCGACGCCGCGTTGGCGGCTCGGCGCACGCAGCTCGAGCAGTTGCGGGTGTTGGTGGCGGTGCCGAACGGTTCGGCCGGGGCGCTGGACGCCGTGGTCGGCCTGCTCGACGGCCGGCCGCTGCGGTGGTCGGAGCGCGACGGCATCGGCTACCTGCTGCCGGAGGCGCGGCCGTGAAGTCGCTGGTCTGGCGAGTGCTGACCGCGCCGCGCCGGTGGTGCGAGTCGCCGCTGCCGGTGGCCGTGCTCGGCATGGTGGCGTGCCTGCTGGCTGGCGTCGTCCAGGTGGCTGCGGCCCTCGGGCGCGCCGAGACGGTGCGGCGCGAGGTCGCGGCGGAGCTGGCGGGCCTGGCCGCCAATGCGGCGGCCCTCGAGGTCGGCGTCGCGCAGCCGGGGCGACACACCGTGGCCGTCGGCGAACAGGTCGTCGACGTCGAGGTCGGCGAGCGGGTGGTGGCCTGTGCGGTGCGCACCCGCGACGGCGAGCGGGCTCGATTCGTCGCCCCGGTGCTGTCGGGTGCGCTGCCGGCGGCGTTCGGCCATCGCTTCGCGAGTCCCGATCCGGCCGCGGTTGCGGCGGTCGGCGGCGTCGTCGTGGGCCCTGACGACCTGCCCACCCTGGTGCCGGAGCTGGTCGCGGCGGCACCGCGCGCCGACCGCTGGGCCGGGTTTCGCCGCGATCCGGGCGTGGCCTTGATGCGGCTCGAGGGGGGCACCGAACGCGACGACCACGTCGTCGCAGTGCCGGAATCCGGCACCCTGCCGGTGCCGGCGGCGGGCGTCGTGGTGGTGCCTGGGCACCTGTGGCTGACCTCGCCAACCGGCGTGCTGCGGCTTGGGCTGGAACGGGACCTGCTGGTGGTCGTCGAGGGCAACCTGTACGCGGCGGCGTCGCTGGTCGTCGAGGGGCCCGGTCGCCTGCTGCTGTGGGTGGCGGTACCGGCCGGCCAGACGGCCTTCGCGGATCGCGACGGCAACGGCCGCTTCTCGGCCGGGGATCGGCTGCTGGCTGCCGGTCCGTTCGCGGGTGCGCTCGAGGGTGCAGGCGGCGTCTACTTCGGGTTGCCCGGTGGCCCGCCGGAACTGGCGTTCGGTGCCCTGCTGGTCGCCGTCGGGGAGTTGCACGTCGCGGCGCCGACCACCCTGCACGCTCCGGCGATGGGGTTGTCCGGCGTCACCGAACTGGGCTCTGGTCGAATACGCTGCGGCGAATCTGAGGTGCTCGACGTGCAGCGCGACGCGCTGCCGGGGCTGCAGACGCGCGGTTTGCCTCGGCCCGGCCGACTGCTGCCGATGGCGCCCCCCTCGGCGGTGCCGGTGGCGGGAGTTCCGGAGGATCTTCTTTACGCCGGCACTCCCGGTCGCTAAGTTGCTCGCCCCGACCTGCGGGGTCGTAGCTCAGTTGGTAGAGCGATGCGTTCGCAATGCATAGGTCAGGGGTTCGACTCCCCTCGACTCCACCAGTTCCGCACGGCCTGCCTGGCACCCGCCCGGCGGGCCGTGTTTGTTTCCGGAGCCGCCCGCCCTGGTCCTGGATGGCCCCGGCGCCTGCCGCACGGCGCTGCTGCGCCAAGTTTTCTGCCCGGCGCAAGGTCGGCGGTGAAAGCCTCGCACTTCGGCGTGGTTGTCTTTGCACCAGCCACCTAGAATCCTTCCCCCGAAACCGGCAACCGCCTCGTCGCGGGTCGGCCCGCAGCTTCCGAGTCATCCATGGGCAAGCCAGTCATCGTCTCCGCCTGCCGTACCCCGATCGGCAAGTTCCAAGGCGCGCTCGCGTCGTTCACCGCGCCGCAGCTCGGCGGTCTGGCCGTCGCCGAGGCGCTGCGCCGCGCCAGGATCGCCGGCGACGCCGTCGAGGAAGTGCTGATGGGCAACGTGCTGCAGGCCGGACTCGGCCAGAACCCGGCCCGGCAGAGCCTGCGCGCCGCCGGCATCCCGGACGCCGTCGCCGCGGTGACGATCAACAAGGTCTGTGGTTCCGGCCTGAAGACCGTGATGCTGGCGGCGCAGGCGATCAAGGCGGGCGACCTCGCCGTCGCGGTGGCCGGCGGCATGGAGTCGATGTCGAACACGCCGTACTACCTGCCGACGGCGCGCAACGGCGCGCGGCTCGGCCATACCCAGGCCCTCGACGGCATCGTCTGGGACGGCCTGTGGGACCACTACAACAACTTCCACATGGGCAACACCGCCGAACTGGTGGCCCAGAAGTACGGTGTGACGCGCGCCGAGCAGGACGCGTACGCCGCCGAGAGCCATCGCCGCGCCGTCGCCGCCCAGCAGTCCGGGGCGTTCGACCAGGAGCTGTTCGCGGTGGCGATCGCGCAGAAGAAGGGCGAGCCGCTGCAGTTCGGCAAGGACGAAGGCCCGCGCGCCGATTCGACCCAGGAGGCCCTGGCCAAGCTGCGGCCGGTGTTCCAGCCGAAGGACGGCACGGTCACGGCCGGCAACGCCAGCACGATCAACGACGGTGCCGCCGCGGTGGTGGTGTGCGACGAGGATTGGGCGAAGGCGCATGGCCTGCAGCCGCTGGCGCGCATCACCGGTTACGCGACCGGCGGCATGGCGCCGGAGTGGGTGATGATGGCGCCCGAGGTCGCGACCCGGAAACTGTGCGCACTGACCGGCACCAAGCCGCAGGACTACGACCTCGTCGAGATGAACGAGGCGTTCAGCGTGCAGATGGTGGCCTTGCAGCGCCAACTCGAACTCGACGCCGGCAAGTGGAACGTGCACGGCGGCGCGGTCGCCCTCGGCCACCCGATCGGCTGCTCTGGCACACGCGTGCTGGTCACCCTGCTCCACGCGCTGCGGCGGCACGGCAAGAGCCGCGGCCTCGCCGGACTGTGCCTCGGCGGTGGCAACGCCGTCGCGATGAGCGTCGAGTTGGTCTGAGTCCGCTCCCGTCTCCAGCCCCTGCAGACATTCCTCCCGCCATGAGCAACACCAACCTCCCCAAGGCCGTCGCCGTGATCGGCTGCGGCACCATGGGCAACGGCATCGCGCAGACGTTCGCGTCGTGCGGGGTGCGCACCCATCTCGTCGACCTCGACCAGGGCCTGCTCGACAAGGCGGTCGGCGCGATCGGCAAGAGCCTGGGCAAGTTCGTCGAGAAGGGCAAGCTGAGCGCCGACGCGATGACGGCGACGTTGGCACGCCTCACCACGCACACCGGCATGGACTGTCTCGGTGGCGTCGACCTGTGCGTCGAGGCCGTCACCGAGAACCTCGCGGTCAAGACCAAGGTGTTCCAGGCCGCCGACGAGCAGCTGCCGGCCGGTGCGATCCTGGCCAGCAACACGTCGTCGATCTCGATCACCCGTCTGGCATCTGTCACGGACCGGCCGGAGCGGTTTATCGGCATGCACTTCATGAACCCGGTGCCGCTGATGAAGCTGGTCGAGGTGATCCGCGGCAACGACACCAGCGACGCGACGGCACAGGCCGTGTTGGACTGGTCGACGGGCCTCGGCAAGACGCCGGTGATCGCCAACGACTATCCCGGCTTCGTCGCCAACCGCATCCTGATGCCGATGATCAACGAAGCCGCGTTCGCGCTGATGGAAGGCGTCGCGACGCGCGAGGCGATCGACGAGATCATGAAGCTCGGCATGAACCACCCGATGGGCCCGCTGACCCTGGCCGACTTCATCGGCCTGGACGTCTGCGTGTCGATCCTCGACGTGCTCAAGGACGGCCTCGGCGACGACAAGTACCGCGCCTGCCCGCTGATGCGCCGCCTGGTCGCCGCCGGCCACCTCGGCCGCAAGACCGGCAAGGGTTTCTACGACTACAGCCAGAAGTGAGAGCGCCGCGATGAGCGAAACCGCCACCAGGACTGCCCCGCAGGTCACCGAATTCGAGCTGTCGCCGGAACTCCGGGCGTTCCGCGACCAGGTGCGCAGCTACGCGAAGGAACACCTCGGTGGTGCCGCCACCTACGACGCCGAGGCGAGGTTCCCGCGCGATGCCGTGCAGGCGGCCGCTCGGCTCGGCCTGCTGCGCACCACCGTCGCGCGCGAGTACGGCGGCTCGGCGATGGGCAACCTCGCCAGCTGCGTGATGCTCGAGGAGATCAACGCGGTCTGCGTGTCGACCGGGGTCACGATCAGCGTGCACAACTCGCTGGTCAATTCCCTGCTCGGCAAGTGGTGCAACGACGCGCAGAAGCGCCGCTGGTTCCCGAAGATGGTCACCGGCGAGTGGCTCGGCGCCTACTGCCTCAGCGAGGCCTACTCGGGTTCGGACGCGGCGGCGCTGCGCTGCGAGGCCAGGCGCGAGGGCGACCACTACGTGATGAACGGCGCCAAGCTGTGGATCACGACCGGCAGCGAGGCCGACCTGTTCGTGGTGTTCGCGCGGACCGGCGCGGATCGCGTCAAGGGCATCTCGGCGTTCGTCGTCGAGAAGCGCTGGCCGGGCGTCGGCGTCGGCAAGAAGGAGCGCAAGCTCGGCCTGCGCGGTTCGCCGACCACCGAGATCGTGCTCG
>DAIMFJ010000205.1:0-9313 GCA_036724695.1 Planctomycetota bacterium | reverse complement strand
GCGGCCGTCGCCGAACTGCGGCAGCAGACCAGCGGCGACGGCTCGCGCCAGCACCTCGAGGCGCTGCACCACCACGGCCGTTGCCTGGCCAATCTCGGTCGCCGCGCCGAGGCCGAGCCGATCGTGCGCGCGGTCCTGGCCGGCCGCCGCAAGCTGCTCGGGAACGACGCGGTGCAGGTCGAACGCTCGCTGTCGGACCATGCCGCGCTGCTGCACGACCTGGCGTCGTTCGACGGCGTCGATGCCAAATGGGCGGAAGCCGAGGCGGCCTACGCGGAGAGCCTGGCGCTGGTGCGCCGCATCTACCCACCGAACCACCCGTCGTACGCGACGGCGGTCAACAACGTCGCCACGTTCTGGCAGGATCGGGCCGGCGACAGCAAGGACCCGTCGGAGGCCAAGGAGTTCCGTTCACGCGCCGAGGCGATGTTCCGCGAATCGCTCGGCCTGCGCGAAGCCAGCGACGGCCCTGAATCGTCGCGGGTCGCCACGGTCTGCAACAACCTCGGCATGCTGCTGCTGCAGGACCGCCGCTTCGCCGAGTCGCAACCGCTGCTCGAACGGGCCCTGGCGATCCAGACGCGACTGCGAGGCTCGGAGCATCTCGAGACGTTGAAGGTTCTGCAGAACCTCGCGTTCTGCCATCTGCACCGCGACGGACCGGCGGCGGCCCTGCCGTACTTCGACGACGCGGTGCGGCGGCTCGAGCAGAACCGCGACGTCGACCCGCAGATCGCCGCGACGATGCGGGGGTCGTGGCTGCGGACGGTGCTGGCGACCGACGACCGCGAACGCGGCCTCGCGGTCGTCGACGAGTTCTACCTGACCCTGGTGCAGCTGCGCGGCGCCGGCTCGGCGGAAGCCCGCCAACTGGCGAAGCGAGCCGCCGAGGCCCTGCGCCAGGTCGACCGCGCAGCCCAGGCCGCGGCGTGGGACGAACGCGCCGCCGCCCGCTGACGCAGGATTTTTCGGTGCCACATCGCCCGCGACCTCCGGCTGACGTCGGCATGACCCGCCAGAAACTGTCCTTGCCAGACCCCGTGCCCGGCCAGACCCTGCAGCAGCTCGCCTACCTCGAGGCCTACGACGCCGTGCTCGACTGCGACTACGCCTTCCTCGCCTGGCAGGAGACCGACGGCGACGGCAGCGTGCGCGTGCGCATCCGGTCGTCGCAGACCGCCGGCGCGGTGTTCGAGGCCGACGCGATCGCCCGGCAGGCCCGTTCGGCCGGCGCGCGCGGCGAACCCGCGTTCGCATGGGGCTATTCGTTCGACCCGTCGCCGAGCGACCCGCGCTGCATCCGCTTCCGCGTCCTGGTCGAGGACGGCAAGCCGGCGGCGATCGAGATGTTCGTGCAATTGCGGCGCGCCGACGGCCAATCGGCCGAGCCGCAACAGGTCACGTTCGCGTGGCCGGGCCGGCAGTCGGCGGTCGGCGGCTGAGCCAGCGGCGTCGCCCTAGTCGCGCCGTTTGCCGACGAACACCCCACCACCCTGGTGCAGCGTCAGCGACTTGCCGTCCGCGCCGAACTCCAGTTTGACCTCGTGGTCGAAGTCGGCGCGGAACTCGCGTTCCCCCTGGAACAGCATCCCGAACGCGCGTTGGCCGTCGCCCTGGGCGAGCAACTTGCCGTTCTCGAACCGCACGTGCAGGTTCAAGTCGATCTGCGCCAGGTGGAACGTGCCGACGATCTGCGCCTGCAACTCGGCCGGTACCGGCAGGTCCTTGACGACGAACTCCGGAATCGCCAACACCGACCTCACCAGGTCCTTCGCGAGTCGTTCGCTGCTCGCCTGTTCGAGGTTGCTGACCACCGCGACGTGCAGGTCCGGTCCGGGCAGGTGGATCAGCACCGAGTTGAAGCCGTGGATGCCGCCACCGTGGTGCACGGCGCGTTGCCCGAGCAATTCGGTGACGACCAGCCCGAAGCCATAGCCGGTGTTGGACCCGTCCGGCAGCACGGTCGACTTGCACATGCGCGTGTAGTCCTCGGGCGTCACCACCTTGCCGCCCGCGAGCGCCATCGACCACCGCACCAGGTCCCCGGCGTTCGCCAGCAGCGCGCCCGCGGCACCGGGCTGGCTCATGCCGAGCGCCTCGTCGTTGGCGAGCCGGCCATTGCGTACGGTGTAGCCCTGCGCGCGGTTCTTGATCAAATCGCCATTGCTGTCGTAACGCAATCGGCGCAAACCGAGCGGTTTGGCGAGCTCGTCGGCGACCACCTTCGCGTAGCTCTTGCCGTGCACCTTCTCGAGCACCATGCCGAGCAGGTAGTAGCCGGTGTTGTTGTAACGGAATTCGGTGCCGGGCTCGAAGTCGAACGGCTTGTCGGCGACCAGCGCCAGCAGTTCGGCGTGCGACAGTTCCATCGGCCACAGCTTCTGCCAGGCCTCGCCGACGTCGGTGTAGCTCGGGATGCCGCTGGTGTGGTCGAGCAACTGCTCGATGGTGACGCGCTTGCCCTGTAGCGGGAACTCGGGCACGTGCTTGCCGAGTTCGTCGGCGAGCGACAGCTTGCCGTCGCGCGCGGCGCGCACGACCAGAGCCGCAGTGAACTGCTTGGTCACCGAGCCGATGCGGAACATCGTCTGCGCGTCGGCCGGCGCGTCGAACTCCAGGTCGGCCTTGCCGTAGCCCTTCTCGACGAGCACCTCGCCGCCGCGCGCGATCGCCACCGAGAAGCCGACCGCCGGCGGTTTGGCGAGCCGCGCCGCGACGACGGCGTCGACCTTGGCGAGCAGGTCGGGATCGCTGCGTTCGGGGCTCTGGGCAGCTGCTGACCCGGCCAGCAGGATTGCAGCGACGATGCAGAACGGCTCCGGCGAGGTGCGCATGGGCCGCCCACGATAGCGGCACGTTCGACCACCATCGCGGCGAAACGGGTCGGGAATGTCGCCACTCCCGACCCCGCAGACCTCACTTCTTGGCGAGCTGCTGCGCCACGGCGAACTTCAGCAGCGCTTCGCTGCCCGAGCCGACCGTGACCAGCGCGATCTTGCCGGCGCGATCGACGACCGCCAGGGTCGGGATGCCGCGCACGAAGTAGTCCTTGAAGTTCTGTTCGGTGCCGACGACGAACGGGTAGTCGATGCCGGTGTTGTTCTTGAACGCGGTGATGTGCTCGACGTAGCCCTCGCCCTCGGCGATGTCCTTGACCGACGCGCCACCGGACTGCATCTGGTCCTTGTTGGCCGGCAGGTAGCCGTTGGCGTAGAAGCGCGTCAGGCCGAGCACCACCAGACCGTCCTTCTTGTGGTGGTTGTACATCTCGTTCAGCGCGGGCATCACGGCGCGGCACGGGCCGCACCAGGTCGCCCAGAAGTCGACCAGCACGACGTTGCCCTTGAGCGCGCTGAGCGCCTTGGCTTCGCCGCCGACCCAGGTGTCGCTGACGACATCCGGCGCGGTCTGGCCGATCAGGTTCTTGCGCAGCGTCACGTAGCTCATCGTGCGCTCGTCGGCGAGCCCTTCGGCCGCCAGGTACTGCGCCTTCGCGCCGTCGATGTTGCCAGCGGCCGCCTCGACGTCGCCGATGGTCAACAGCAACGACGCCTTGGCCGGACCTTCGGCCTTCTCGGCGGCGGCGGTCAGCATCGCCTTCGCTTCGGCGACCGCGCCGGTGCCGAGCAACGCCATCGGCAGCGCGTTGTTGCGCACCATGTCGACGGTGCGCTTGACGTCGGCGGCATTCTCGTCACCGAACTTGGCGATCAGGAACTTGCCGGCCTCGACCGCGGCCTTCGGGTTGTCGGCGTTGCGCACGATGCCCGGCAGCGCGTCGAGCAGCAGCTTCTTGTCGTTGGTGGCGTCGAAACGCTGCCACTCGCTGGCCGCGAACGCGGCACGGAACTTGTCTTCCGGCTCGCGCAGGCTGCTGCGCAGCTTGCCGAGCTCTTCGGACAACTTCTTGAACTCCTCGCTGTTGCGCTCGACCCCGCGCAGCTTGCCCATCGCCTCCTGCATCGCGTCGCGCTGCTTCTGCAGCTCGGCGTGCAAGGTGCGCACGGCGTCGAGCTTGCTGGCCGAGGCATCGGTCTGGCCCTGTGCCGCGGCGAAGCCGATCGGCACGAGCAGGAGGAGCGGCGAGAGGAAACGTTGGATCTGGTTCATGTTGGTGCGCCTGGCACGCAGGCGTCGGGGGGTTTGAGCTGGCGAAGATAGCGGCGCACGACCTCGACGCGTTCGCGAGACGAGGATGGGACAGGAGCCAGGCGCCGGCCTCCGGCCCGACGCGTGCCAACCTGGCAAGTCCGGCCGGATGTCCCGAATTTGCGTGCTGCGCTGCGCTCGGCCCTGCGCAGGACCGACCCGCCCCGCCGCCTTCGGTTCCAGTCCGCGGGGTGGCCAGCTCGCCGGCGTTGGGCGCGCTCGCGGCGCCAAGCTCCAGCGGCAACCACACCGGGCTAACGAACGATCTTCGCCATCTCCAGGGTCAGTGCCAGATCGGCCTGGACCTCGACCTCCTGCTCCGGCGCGGCATGGTGAAAGCTCGCCGCACGGATCTTGTACTTGCCGGCCGGCAGGTACATGACACATGGGTCCTTGTCCGATGGCCGGTGAAGGATCGTCGCGTTCGCCAGCTTCTCGTCCAGGAACCGCACCCGCACCGGCGCATCGGCGCCAACCGCCTCGACCCGCAAGCGAACCTCCACGCGATGGAGTGACTCGCGCAGCTGCAGGTACACCGTGTCGCTCTCCGGGAGACCCGGCCCCACCTCGAAGTCAGGGTTCGCCAGACTGGCCTTGAACCACGGCGAGCTGACCTTCGGAACGACCTTGTAGGAACCATCCTCGAGCCAGCAGCTGGAATCCACGACCGAGATCGTCGATCTCCTGATCCTGTCGTAGACGGACATCGGCACCTCGAGCGGCTTGCCACGAGGATCGACGACCTTGAAGTGGATCTCCCGGGCCAGGACCTTGAGATCCTGCTCCAGGAACACCGGCGTGATCTCCTTCCAGCGGCTCAGCGGCCACGAGACCTCCCAGACCGTTCCGTTGGTCATCGTGGCCCTGCAGGTCATCACCACGGGAACGTCGACGTTGCTCGGCGCGCCCACCACGCAGATGCAGTTCGGGAAGCGGCGCTCCAAGGCGGCCAGGTTCGGCGGCAAGGACGTCAGGACGTGGATGCCTCTGTCCAATTCGCCTTGGGGGGTCCATTCCCACCTCGCAACCTGCAGTCCTGCCGGGATCTCGGCCACGCAGCCCCAGACCTCGGCCATGACCAGGGCAATCTCGGCCGGCGGCGTCGTCTCGTAGTGGGCGGATTGCGTGGTCAGGGGATGATGCCCTTCGAGCCATTGGTTGAGCTTGAGCTTCCTCTGGGGGAGCCCGCGGAACACCGCCTCCCCCTTGGCATCGGTCTGCACGACCCACTCGGGGTCGACGGAGAACGGGTTGCCGATCGAGAACTCGGCACTCGGGATCGAACGGTCTGCCGATGTCGATCCGCGCAGCACGAGTTTCACTCCCTCCATCGGGTTGCCCTGCGTGGAGAGAGCGCGCACCGCGATCGATCCTCCGACTCGCAAGGCGACCGACTGCGCTTCGAGGTCGGCTGCCGTCAGGGGATGCGGCAGGTAACCGTCAGCGACGACGAACGCATCGCCAACGGGACGGGTGTCCCAGACCAACATCCCGTCCGCATCCGAACGCGGCTGCGACTCGTCGAGGCTCAACTGGGTCTCCTGGTCGGCCGGCATCGAAAGCACGGCACCTTCGATCGGCTCACTGCTGGCGGCATCGCGAACCGTGATGCGCCAACGCACCGGCTTGCGTTCGGCGAGTTCTGGACCGACCGCCGCCACCGGCTTCGGCCCGGACGCAGCTGCGTCGGTGGCAGTCGAGCCGACCGGCGGGGCGCTCTCCCGAGAACCGGCGAGGAGCCAGACCAGGAAGGCTGCCAGGACACCAAGGCCCACGAGAACAAGTGGTTTCACCATGGTTCGTTCAGGCTGGTTCATGCTTCGCCCTGCGGAACACAGCGGTCAAGGACAAGTACAGGGGTAATACACGGTCGGCAAGTTGAAGAGGTCTTCACAGGGGGCCGTGGCGCAGGCGTGCGTAAGGCACTCCCAGGCAGTGATTTCCCCCTCGCTGTTCACGTTGGCGGCAACCTGGCAGTAGGGACTTCCAGCGCCAGGAAGATCGCACGTGCAGGTCCACCGTCCGTCGTCGAGATGGCTCTGGCTGCAATCTCCGTAGTCGGGCTGGCACATCAACGTCGTGCATCCTCGCCAGAAGAGATCGCCTCCGCCCCCAATGGTGAAAATGCCCATGCAGTCTCGTTCGTCCGGGAGCGCAGCATAGTACCGCGCCTCACTGCGTTTGGGGGCTGCCGGGTCCAGGTCCGCCTGAACTGCAGCCGGACCCGCCATGAGAACTGCCGAGAGAATCGTCTTCGAAATGCCGTCCAGCATCGCTTCACCTCGTTCTTCCGCACGTTCGGAACCCACGCGGCACATCGCCTGCAGTGACTTGGCCCCGACCACTGCATAAGAGAGAGAGAGAGAGAGAGAGAGTCAAGGGCCCAAACCAAGAAATCCGCGAAAACCCCGTATCCGCGGTGGATTGCTCGCCCCGCCACCCGAACGCGCGGGCTCGATGCCCTGCGACGGCGCCGCACCACGAACCGACGCCGAGCCGGGTGCATCGCCCGACGTTTCGAGTACCCTGACCACATCCTCCGGTCGCCACCGAGGATTGCATGCGACACCAACCCCACCCCTACGCCCGCGTCCTGCCCCTGGCCCTGCTGGCCGCCTGCGCCACCGAACCCGACCCGGCGCCGACCTCGCAGCCGCAGATCGAATGGCAACGTTCGCTCGCCGACGCGCGCGCCGTGGCCGCCGCCGAGCAGCGCCCGCTGCTGTTCGCGGTCAACATGGACGGCGAGAGCGCCAGCGACCGCATCACCCACGAGAACTACCGCGAAGAGGCGCTCGTCGCGGCCACGCGCGGGTACGTGCCGTTGGCGGCGAGCCTGTTCCGGCACAATCCGCGCGACTACGACGACCAGGGCCGCCGCATTCCCTGTCCGCGCCTTGGTTGCATGACCTGCGGCGAGCATCTCGCCGCCGAACCCGAACTGTTCGCGGGGCCGCTCGCCGACGGGCCGCGCGTGGCGCCCCGCCACGTCGTCGTGCAGCCCGATGGCCGAAAGAGTCTCGACCTGTCGCTGAGCTTCGATCTGGCCGACGTCACCCGCGCGATCGTCGCTGCCGCCCCACCGCCGCCAGCTGGGCCTGCCGCTGGTGACGATTGGGACACGCTCGCCGCGCAGCGCAGCGATGCCGGCCGGCGCCGCCTCGAGGCGAAGATCCTCGCCGAACCGGGCCCAGCGGCCCGGATCGCCGCGCTGCGGGCCATCGCCGCGCACGGCGACGCCGGCTCGCTCGATGCGTTGCGCCTGTGCGCCGCCGACCTGCCGACGGCAGCACCCGACGTGCGCAGTGCATTCGTCGCCACCGTGCGGCGCCTGCAGCTCGGCACCGCGGTGGCCACCGTGCTGCGCGAGTTCGTGCAGACGATCGCGATCGACGACGGCGAACGCCTGCCCGATCCCGAACGCTGGCTCGCCGCCCTGGCGGCGATCGACGGCGACAGCGCGGCGACGAAGGCGTTCCTCGCCGCGTGCGGCGCGGTCGACACCTACGGTGCTGCCGACGGCCTGCGCTGGGCCGAAGTCGAAGCGCTGGCCGCAGCCGCGCGCGAACAGGCCCAAGGGGCCGGACCGGCGCCCGATCCGTTCACCGTCGAGCTGCCGGAGGCAGTGGCCTTGGAGGCCGAGCTCGAAGCGCTCGACGCCGCGCTGCAGGATCGGCGCGACGACGCCGAGCTGCGGGCGCGCTTCGCGAAAGCGTCGCTCGACCTCGCCCGGCGCCGCATCGACAGCGGTGGCCGCGACGTCGCGATCCTGCTCGCCGACGCCGAATTGGCGTTCGCGCGCGCCCTCGCCAGCCAACCCGGACGTGCCGATTGGTGGATCCACCGTGCGCGGGCGGCGTTCCTGCAAGGCAACTTCGCCGCCCAGGTCGCCCACGCGCGCGCGGCATTGCGCGCGGCCGGGGCTGGCGAGCTCGCGGCCTTGCCGATGCACACGCCGGTGCACGACACGACGCTCGTCGAGGCCCTGCGTTGGCTCGGCGACGGGGCGTTGCGGCAGTTCGGGACGCTCGACGACGCGGAGCTGCAGCGGCGGTTGGCGCACGATTGCCTGCGCGCCCTGGCGTTCGTCGCCACCAGTCCGTTCGGCGACGACAACGATTGGACCGCGTTCGCGAGCGCGTGCGGCCTGTTCGGCCTGTGGCGCGAGCAGTTCCACGCCGCGCGACTCGGCGCCCTGCGGCTGCCGGCCGCAGCGGGCGTGCGCCAGATGCTGCATCAGGCTTTGTGGGCTGGCGGGCGCGCGCACCGCGTCGCCGACGTCGGCGATGCGATCGTGCAGGAGCTGGCTCGCGAGGTGGTCGAAGCGCCCGAGCGTGCCGGGGCATGGTGGTACGCCGGCTATGCGCACCTGCTGCACGCCGAGAACGAGCGGCGCGCCGAGCGCCACCCTGCGGCGATCGCCGCATATGCGCACGCGCGCCAGCGCTTCGCCGAGGCCGGCTCCGCCGAGCCGGCGTTCCAGCCGAGCTGTTCACTGCACGAAGCGTTGTGCTGGCTCGGTCAGGGATTTGCCGCGGTGCGCCAGCACGACCGCGACGCGGCGGCGGGCTGCCTGCTCAAAGCGGTCGCGATCGGCGCGGACCTGACCACGGTGCGCGACGGACTCGGCTACGACGTCTTCGACCTGGTCGACAAGGTCTTCGAATGGCGGGCGCGCGGGCCGAGCCCGGTCGATGCGCAGCAGCTGTTCTGGCAGCTCGACACGTTCGCGCCGACGACGGCGTTCTGGGCGGTGGCGATCGCCGACAGCCAGTTGCGCGAGGCCCTGCGCGCCGACGGCCGCAATCCGGTGCGCACGATGCGCGACACCGTCGATGCCGCCGGCGAGCCGATCCGGATGGAACTCGGTCTGCCGAACGACGAAGGCGACGGCTACCTGCGCACCTCGATCGCGATCCTGCGCCAGGTTCGGGCTCGGCTGCAGACGCCCGAGGACCGGCACTTGCTCGCCCAGGCGGACACGATCTGGGCCGAACGCAACCTCGAGCGCGGGCGCGACGAGGGCGTCGAGGCGGCCCTGCGCGAGGCCGCCGAGCTGCTCGGCGTCGCCGGGCCCGCGGCCGGGGCAGGGCCGGCGGAGTGGCGGGAATGCGCCGCGCGCCTGCGCCACCAGCTCTGCGCCCTTCGTGGCCCCGGCCACATC
>DAIMFJ010000204.1:0-9355 GCA_036724695.1 Planctomycetota bacterium | reverse complement strand
CGATCCCCTGGTTTCGTTGCGGGGCGACGCATGGCGCCCATCGTATCGGTTCTGGCCTCAGCTGCCGCGCAACGAAACCAGGGGATCGTGGCGGGCCGCGCGCAGGGCCGGCAGCGCCGAGACCAGGAATCCGGTCGCCAGCGCCATGCCGGCGACCTGGCCCATCCACCACGGATCGAGTCGGCTGGGCACCCGGTCGAGGTTGTAGACCTGCACCGGGAACAGGTCGACGCCGACCGTGGCGAGCAGCGCCTGACGGATCTCCTCGAGGTAGATCGACGTCAACGCGCCGCCAGCGAGGCCCATGGCGAGGCCGACGACGGTGATCGACAGTCCGCAGGCCAGGAAGACCTGGGTCACGCCGAGTGGCGTGCCGCCCAGCGCGGTCAGGATGCCGATGTCGGCGACCTTCTCGGTGACCATCATCGACAAGGTCGCCAGCAGCAGGAACGCCGCGACCACCATGATGACGACCAGCACGATCTTCAGCAGCGAACGTTGGTGGGCGACCGACTCCAGTTCGCCCTGGTTGCGTTCGCGCCAGGTCTGCACCGAGCCGTACAGGAACCCGTTGCCGCGGTCGAGCGCGCGCGCGGTGGCGCGCGCCAGCCGGTCGGCGGTGGCGTCGAGTTGGTGCTCGTCGCGAACCGCGACGACCACCTCGTGCACGCTGCCGGGCCGCAACGACAACACCTCGCGCAGCGTCGCGATCGGCACGAACACGTTGTTGCCGTCGAACCCGAAGTGGTGGGTGCGGTACGCCCCGGCGACGACCAGGGCCAGTTCGTGTTGGCGGACCGTGCGGTTGCCGTCGGCGTCGCTGACGACCGTCGCGAAGGTCCAGCGCACCTCGTCGCCAGGCCGCCAGCCGTCGCGGGCCATGCGTTCCTGGCCGACCAGCACGCGCGGTCGGGCGTCGTCGCCGGCGAACGGCTGGTTGCGATCGGCGACCCGCAGTTCCGGCGCGATCGCCGGATCGGCGAGCCACGCGGAGAGTCCGGTGACGCCCGCCTCGGCCGTGGCGTCGATGCCGATCACGAACACGAACGGCTGTTCGCCGCCGCTCAGCGACGTGCGGCCGGGCAGCGGCGGGGTCTTGGTGCGTTGCCCGGGCTTCTGCACGATGCCGTGGTGGACCAGCCGCGGCGCGGCGCCGGCGACGTTGTCGTCGTCGCGCAACTGCGGCTCCAGGGCCGACCACTCGGCCCACTGCGGCAGCGCGGTCACGGTCAGGTCGGCGCTGGCGCTCTGCAGGTGCTGTTCGAGGACCGCCAGGAAGCCCGTGAACAGCGACACCACGACCACCAGCGCCCAGACACTGACGGCGATGCCGAGCATGCCGAGCAGGTTGATCGGCCGGGTCAGCAGGTAGCGCAGCGCCAGGAACAGCCGGTACATCAGGCCTCCGCTCCGGCCGGTGCACCACCGACCGGCTCGCTGGCGACGACGCGGCCGTCCTTCATGCGCACGATGCGGTCGCAGCGGCGCGCCAGCTGCTCGTCGTGGGTGACCAGCAGCAGCGCCAGGCTGCGTTCCTGCTGGATCGCGAACATCAGCTCGACCACGCCATGGGCGGTCGCCGAGTCGAGGTTGCCGGTCGGTTCGTCGGCGAGCAGTACGCGCGGCTCGGTGATCAGCGCCCGGGCGATCGCGACGCGCTGCCGTTCGCCGCCGGACAGTTCGCTGGGCCGGTGGTGCAGGCGGTCCTGCAGGCCGACCTTGCCGAGCCACTCGGCGGCCTCCTCGCGCACGCGCCGGCGCTGGCCGAGGTAGCCGAGCACCGACAGGCCCATCATCCGGGCCAGCTGCACGTTCTGCAGCGCGGTCAGCTCCGGGATCAGGTGGTAGAACTGGAACACGAAGCCGGTGTGGCGGTGGCGCAGCCGGGCGCGTTCGCGCACGCTGCGATTCTGCACTGCGGCCCCGTCGTAGCGGATCTCGCCGCTGCTCGGCGTGTCGAGCAGGCCCAGCACGTGCAGCAGCGTCGACTTGCCGGCCCCCGATGCGCCGAGCAGCGCGACGCGTTCGCCGGCGGCGATCGCCAGATCGACACCGCGCAACACCGGGATCTCCCGTTTGCCGAGCTGGTAGCTCTTGGTGACGGCGTGGGCCGACAGGACGGCGGGGTTCATTCGTAGGAGATCGCTTGTACGGGGTTCATGCGCGCAGCGGCGCGCGCGGGCAACCAGGAGACCAGCAGCGCCAGCAGCAAGGCACCGACCGCGACCAGGACCACCCAGTCGGGGTCGACGTGCACCGGGATGCGCGGCAGGTCGAACAGCGCGCGCGGGAACAGCTCGAGCTGGAACTGCGCGTACAGCCAGTCGTTGAGGTCGTTCAGGTGGAAGGCCGTGACGAGTCCGGCAGTGGCGCCGAGCAGTGCCCCCAGGCTGCCGACCACCGCGCCGCACAGCAGGAACACCTGGCCGATCTGCTGCGGGCTGCCGCCGATCGCCGCGACGATGCCGACGTCCTTCCACTTCTGCACGACCATCATGCGCAGCGTCGCGTAGATCACGAACACCGCGACCAGCATGACCACGAACAGCACGACCTGCATCATGCGGTGTTCGTGGGCGATCGCGGTCAGGTAGACCTGGCTCTGCTGTTCCCAGTCGAGGGTCGTGCACGGCGCTGCGCTGGCTCCGAGAGCGGCCTGCACCGCAGCCTGGATCTGCGCGGTCCGCTGCGCGGCGGCAGCTGGCGACAAGCCGGCCCGCCACCGCACCGCCACGTCGGTGACCAGCGCCACGCTGTCGGGGTCGGCCAGGTCGTGGCCGAGCAACGTGCGCAGCCGTTCGATCGGCAGCAGCACGGTGGTGGCGTCGACCAACTTGTAGCCGGTCGAGAAGTAGCCGGCGAAGGCCAGCCGCGCCTGCCGCGGCTGGATCGTGCCGTCGTCGCCCTGCACCGCGGTCAGCAGCTCCATCGGGTCACCGAGTCGCACGTGGCGCTGGTAGCCGTAGCGGCGCCAGCCGAGCAGCACGCCGGGCCATTGGCTCCGGTGGTCGGCGACGCGTTCGGGGGCGGGCAGGCGGTTGCGTTCGCGGGCGCGCCACTCGACGTCGTCGGGCAACAGCCACTCGCGGCGCCGTTCGGCAGCGGGTTCGAGCAGCACCGGCGAGGTCTCGGCGGTGACGCCGCGCGCCGCCAGGCTGGCGTCGCCACGGTGCAGCCAGGCGGGCAGGTCGACGACCGCCGGCTCGAGCTCCGGGTCGACCCCGAGCAGCAGCGCGAAGCCGCCTTCCATCGAGTCGAAGTCGAGTTCGCTGGCCATCGCGGCGCGGCCCGCGAAGCGCGGCGAACGCAGCGGTTGCACGAGGCCCTGGTGGCGCAGGCGCGGGGCGATCGCGGCGACGTCGTCGCCGGCCGCGGCGGCGATCGCGGCCCGGATCGGTTCGAAGTCGCTGCCGGCCGGCAGGGCGGTGACCAGCAGATCCGGTGTGGCGCGGCGCACGTCGCTGCGGATCTCGAACACGAAGCCCGAGAACACCGCGTCGACGACCAGGGTCGCCCAGACCGCGAACAGCACGCCGAACAGGCTCAGCAGGTTGATGCGCCGCGTCAGCAGGTAGCGCAGTGCCAGGAAGGACGGCCAGGCGGCGATCACGGCGCGTCGGGCGGGCTCGGCGGGGGTTCGGCCGGTGCGCCGGCCGGGGCCACGTTCGGGTCGACGCGGCGCAGCAGCGGGAACAGCACGACGTCGCGGATCGACGTCGAACCGGTCAGCAGCATGCACAAGCGGTCGATGCCGATGCCGAGACCGCCGGCCGGCGGCATGCCGTACTCGAGCGCGGTCACGTAGTCGACGTCGACCTCGCCGGGCGTCTCGTCGTCGTGGTGCTGCAGTTGCGCGACGAAGCGTTGCTCCTGGTCGATCGGATCGTTGAGCTCGCTGAACGCGTTGCCGAGCTCCATGCCGGCGACGAACAACTCGAAGCGTTCGGTGACGCGCGGCTCGTCGGGCAGGCGTTTGGCCAGCGGGCTGATCGCGACCGGGTAGTCGTAGACGAAGATCGGCCCTTGCAGCGTGTCCTCGACGGTCGCCTCGAACACGTCGTTGGCGAGCTTCGCCGGCTCGATCCCGTCGGTCTTGAGGTGCAGGGCCTTGGCGCGCGCCACGACGCTGGCGTGGTCGAACCAGTCGACGCCGGGGTTCTGCTGTGCGAACAGGTCGAGGTAGCGCGCCTTCGCGAACGGCGGCCGCAGGTCGTACGCCTGGCCACGGAAGGTCACGACGCTCTGGCCACCGAGCACGCGGTCGACGAGGTGGGCGAACAGCCCTTCGACGCGCGCCATGACGTCGCGGTAGTCGGCCCACGCCTCGTAGCTCTCGAGCATCGTGAACTCGGGGTTGTGGCGCGTGCTGATGCCCTCGTTGCGGAACACGCGGCCGATCTCGTAGACGCGTTCCATGCCGCCGACGATCAGGCGCTTCAAGTACAGTTCCGGCGCGATGCGCAAGAACAGTGGCATGTCGAGCGCGTTGTGGTGGGTCGTGAACGGCCGCGCCGACGCACCGCCGAAGATCGGCTGCAGGATCGGCGTCTCGACCTCGAGGTAGTCGAGGCCGTCGAAGTAGGCGCGCACCTCGCGCACGATCCGACTGCGGGTCGCGAACGCGTCGCGCACCGCGGGGTTCGCGAACAGGTCGACGTAGCGCATCCGGTAGCGCTGCTCCTGGTCCTGCAGGCCGTGCCACTTCTCGGGTGCGGCGCGCAGGGCCTTGCTGGCCAGCACGATCGACTGCACCCACAGGGTCGGCTCGCCCTTCTGCGTGGTGCCGAGTTCGCCGGTCACGCTGACCAGGTCGTTGCCCTCGATCAGCTTGCGGTTGGGCCAGAACTCGGCCAGTTGGTCGCGTTGGAACCCGACCTGGAGCGAGCCGGTGCGGTCGGACAGGTGCGCGAAGCGCAGCTTGCCGAAGTCGCGGATCACGCCGAGCCGGCCGGTCAGCGTGGCGGACTGGCCGGTCCTGGCGGCGAAGTCGGCGAGCAGCGGGCCGATCGGCTCGCCGCGCGGAACCCGCGGTGGGAAGGGGTCTTGGCCGGCCTGCCGGAGGCTGGTCAGCTTGTCGAGTCGGTCCGCTTGGATGCCGTCGGTCACGTCGTCGTCTGGGGTCGGCGAAAAGGCCGGATCCTAGGGGTTTGGCACGGATTTTGGAAAGCCGACCTGGGCGGGTCTTGGGTGGTCGCGGGACTGGAATTCGTGGCGGAGGTAGCGCCGCCAGACGTATCGTGGTGGGCGCATGCGTCCCCGCCTCTGCCTCCTGCTCGCCTGGTCGGTGCTGCTCGGCGCGTTGGCGATCGGCAACCCATGGTTGCCGGCCAGCCCGGTGGCCGCGAGCGCCCCGACGCTTCTCCCGGGTGAGGCGGCACGCGGTAGCGCGCCGGCCGGCCGGGAGCCGGACGGTGGGGCGCTGCAGACGCCGCCGCCGCGCGCGGCGGCCGAGGACGCCGTGGGAACGGGGAGCAGCGAGCCGGACGAGCCCGTGACTCCGGCGGCGAGCGAAGCTGCGGAGCCGAACCCCGAGTCGCTGCCGTCGACCGGCAATTGAGCCCGCCAAGCGGCGCTCGGCCGCGTCAAGCTTCAGGCAGTCCGACTTCGAGTCGACCGCCCCGTTCGCGCACCGGGTAGGTCGCGACCGCCCACTGCGGGCCGACGTCGCAGGCCCCGGTGTCGAGGTCGAACTCCCAGCAGTGCAGGAAGCAGACCACCTTGCCGTCGAGCACCGAACCGTCGCAGAGCGGCGCGCCGGCGTGTGGACACAGGTTGTCGATCGCGCGGTAGCCGCCGTCCTTGGCGAACAACGCGACCCAGCGGTCGGCGACCTTGACCGCCGCGCCGGGCGTGAACTTCAGGTCGCCGGGCGCGCCGACGTCGAACCACCGCGTCACGCCGGCACCCCGGTGGGCAGCCGCCGGAACGCGTAGCGGCGGATCACCCGACCTTCTTCGATGTACTTGCGTTCGAAGTTGGTCGGCGAGAACGCGTGGCCTTCGCCGAGGGCGCGGACGCGCTGCTCTTCGTGTTCATCGCGCACGAACTCGTCGGCGTGGCCCATCACCCGCGCCACCTGGCCGGCGTAGGCGGCGTTGTCGGACGCGAAGTAGCAGTGGCCACCCGGTCGGATCGCGCGCGCCAGCAGGGCCGGCGCGTCGTCGGTGAAGAAGCGGCGACCGGCATGGCGGCGCTTCGGCCACGGATCGGGGAAGTAGACGTGCACCGCGGCGAGTTCGCCCGGTTCGACGCGGTCCTGCAGGAACAGCTTGCCGTTGTCGACGAGGAACCGCCCGTTCGTCCGGCCACTGTCGCGCAGGCGCGTCGCCGCGAGGCTCGCATAGGCCATGGCAGCTTCGATGCCGAGCAGATACGTGTCCGGCCGCGCCGCTGTCGACGCGACCACGAACGCACCCTTGCCGGGGCCGATCTCGATCTCGACGCGACCGGCGGCCAGGTACTGCTGGGGCACCAGCTCGTCGAGGTAGGGCGGGTCGTCGCCGCCGACCACCAGGAACTCGCCGGGGTCGTCGTCGCCGTCCTGCACACGACCGCGGAACGACAACTTGCCGCCCTGGTGCATGCGCGGGTTGTAGGTCTTCTTGCGCGTTGGGCTTTCGCTCATGGACAGCCGCGCAGCATAGCGCGGCCGCTCAGGACACCAACGGACCGCCGTAGACTTCGTGGTAGTCCTGCAGCGAGGCGCGCACGACGTCGAGCGCGTGGCTCTTCGCGTACGGCGTGATCGCCACCGGCGTCGCCCCGGGCACCAGCTTGTAGGTCGAGAAGTAGTGCCGCAGCCGTTCGACCAGCACCGGCGGCAGGTCGCGCAGGTCGTCGACCTCGCCCCAGACGAAGTCGCCGGCCAGCACCGCGACGATCTTGTCGTCCGCTTCTTCGCCGTCGAGCATCGTCAGGCCCCCGATCACCTTGGCCTTGACCAGGATCTCGCGGGCGTTGATCGGCCGTTCGCTGAGCACGCAGATGTCGAGCGGGTCGCCGTCGCCCTTCTTGGCGCCGTCGGTCAGTGCGCCGACCCGGCGTCCGCACAGCGTGCGCGGGATGAAGCCGTACAGGCTCGGCGGTTGCGAACTGGTGCGCTGCGGTCGGTCGACGCGCAGGAAGCCGTTGACCTTGTCGATCTCGTACTTGACGAGGTCGAACGGGGTGATCTCGATGTACGCCTGGACGACCTCCGGCGGCTTCGGACCGGGGCCGATGCCGTGCCAGGGGTGCGGGCGCCAACTGTAGAAGGGTTCGGGGAACGACATGCGGGGGCGAACAGCGTAGGGATCCGCGCCGCGAAGGCCAGGGTCGCCCTGGCCGCCGCGCCACGTCGCTGTCATCGGCCGAACATGGCCAGCCACTCCTGTTCGCTCTTCGGCTTGAACACGAAATTGCGCTGCCGGGTGCGGCCGAGGGTCGCGCTGGCTTCGGGGCTGTACAGGTGACCCGGGTACAGGACCGCGTCGTCGGGCACGTGGGCGAGTTTCTGGGTCAGCGACAGGTACAACTGCCGGGCGTCGCCGCCGGGCAGGTCGGTGCGCCCGCAGCCGTCGAGGAACAGCGTGTCGCCGGCGACCAGCCGGTTCTGCACCAGGAAGCACTGCGAGCCCGGGGTGTGGCCCGGGGTGTGGATCAGCTGGATCGGGATCGCACCGCTGTCGTGCAGGGCCAGGTCGCTGTCGCTGCAGCCGGTGGTGCGCTTGAGCCACGGCGCCTCGGCGCGCTGCGCGTGCACCTTGCACGGGCATTGGCTCAGCAGCTCGCGCACGCCCTGCAGGCCGTGGCCGAACAGGTCGCCGCCGACGTGGTCGGGGTGGTAGTGGGTCGCCAGCGCGCCGGTGACGCGCATGCCGTCCTGCTGGCACATGCCGACCAGTTCGGTGACGGCGTAGCACGGGTCGACCAGCACGCATTCGCCGGTCTGCCGGTCGCCGATCGCGTAGACGAAGTTGGCCATCTGGCTCGCGATCGGGTCTCCTGCCGCGAAGTCATGGCCTGCCAGCCACTGTCGAAAATACAGACGGTCCTCAAGCGAGGGGGTGGGGTCGTGCCGATCCATGCGATGGCAAGGATGCTGCAGCGCACCCGACGAATCACCAAGAATGCCGTTGGCGCGGCCCTCTGCGGGCTGGCGTTGGCGTTGGCGGCGTGCCGCGGTGGGGGCTTCGCGGCCAGTGCGCCGGTCGCCGTGCCCGCCGAACTGCGGGCGCTGGTGGCCGATCGCGAGGTGCTGCCGGTGGCGCCGCTCGACCGGCCGCCGGTGTTGCCGGCCGGCGCGACCGTGGTCGTCGTCACCGACGGTCCGCGACCCAGCGGTGCCTTGTTGGCGGCGGCGTGCCGGCCCGCACTGGTCGAGCACGTGCAGCACGGGGGGCGCCTCCTGCTGCTCGGCCATGCCGCCGCGTTGGTCGGTGAACTCGGCGTCGACGCCAGTTGGCCCGACCGCAGCGAAGTGCGCTGGGGCTTCGACCAGCGCGCGGTCGCCGGTCGAACCCAGCTCGGCATCGAACTGGTGTCCGGCCGGGCGGCGGCGTGGTTCGACGGGCTCGTGCCGGCCACCGGTCACGAATTCGTGCATTTCCTGGCCGAGCGCCAGCCGGCCCGCGAACCGGTCGCGACGTGGCGCAACGGACCGCCAGCCAGCGGCGAGGTGCTGGCCGCGTTGGCCGTCGCGTACGACGATCTCGGCTTGCAGCGCCACGAACCGGTGTTGGTGCGCTGGTCGGTCGGTGCGGGAGAGGTGGTGGCGCTCGGCCTGTTGCCCGACGTCGCTGCGGCGACGCCGTCCACCGCCGCCAACGCGCGGCGCTTGGCCGACAACCTGCTTGGCTCCGCCGGGCGCGGCAGTGCTGCGCCGCTCGTGGTGTGGTCCATCGCCGGCCACGCCCTGCCGCAGCCGACCGCGTCGGCCGGCGAACTCGGCGATCGCGAACTGCCGGCCGCGCCGCAGTGGGCGCACTGGGGCTGGCAGGCCCGCACCGTGGTCGGCGGCGATCCGCAGTCGGTGCGGCCGGCCAGCGAACTGGTCGGGGACGTGTTGTTGCCGTCGTGGCTCGCCGGCGCCGACCTGCTCGGGGTCGATCTGGCGCACGACGAACTCGGCGGCGTGTTGCCGTGGGCGAGCCGCGATCCGTTGCCGCCGCCGCCCGGCTACCGCGGTGGCAGCGGCCCCGCCGGATGGACGGCGCGCGCGTTCGGCGAACTGGCCAAGGAGGCGCATGCGCGCGGACTCCTGGTGCACGGCTGGCTGGAGACCCTGCCGGTCGGTGACGTTCCGCAGGAGCAACTGGTGCTGGTGCGCCACCTGGCGCGCGAGCAAGCCCAAGTGAGGCGGCAAGGCGGAGCGGCC
>DAIMFJ010000203.1:0-9398 GCA_036724695.1 Planctomycetota bacterium | reverse complement strand
CCTGGCCGAACGCGTGCACTTCGGTGGCCAACCAGCCGGGCGCGACGACTACGAAGCGGCCCTGCGCGGCTACGAACAGTGGAGGGCGGCGTGTCGGACGACGACCTGATCCTGCCGCGGCGCCGCGGGCGTTGGTTGGTGGCGCTGGCCGCCTGCTCGCTGGTGGCGTCGTTTGCGCTGCTCCTGTGGCCGGGCGACGATTCGCGCCGCGACAGCGTCGATGCCGACGGTTACAGCCTGTCGGCGATCGGCCATGCCGGCTGGCTGCAACTGTTGCGCGACGTCGGCGTGCCGGTGATCCAGTCGCGCCAGGTGCGCGAACAGGCCAACGCCGGGCTGTTGGTCGTCGCCGAACCGGACGAACTCGACGAGGACGAATTGGCCAGCCTCGATGCAGCGATGCAGCAGGCCGAGAGTGCGTTGTTGGTGCTGCCCAAACGCGCCGGCGACCGCGACATGCTGCGGCAGCACTGGCTCGGGGCGGACGATCTGGTGCCGCTGGCGCGTGCCAACGACACACTCGGCGGGTTCTTGGGGCGGCGTTCGCAACGAGCTCCCGAAGTGCAGCGCCATGACACCGTCACCGGTTGGCGGACCAGCGGGCTGCGCGACGTCGATCTGCAGGTCCTCGGGGCACCCGAACCGCTCGCGCCGGTGCAGTTGCTCGACGCCGGCTCGACCCGGCTCGAGCCGCTGGTGGCCTGCGATCAGGGGGTCCTGCTCGCCCGCATCGGCGACCTGTTCGTGCTCAGCGATCCCGACCTGATCGCCAACCACGGCCTCGCCAACGGCGCCAACGCGGCGCTGGCGGTGGCGATGGTGCGGCACGCCAAGGGGGCCGGCGCGGTGGTCGTCGACGAGACCTGCCACGGCCACGCGGTCGAACGCAGCATCTGGACCGAACTCGGCCGGTTTCCGCTCGTGCTCGTCGCCGTGCAGTGGTTGCTGCTGCTCGGCCTCGCGCTGTGGATCGCCGCCGAACGCTTCGGTGCGCCGCTGCCCGCGCCACCAGCGCTCGAGGCCGGTAAGGCCGTGCTGATCGACAACGTCGTCGCGCTGCTCGACCGCCGCGGCCGCCACGGCCCGGTCGTGCGCCGCTACGTGCGCCAGCGCGTGCGTCGTGCGGCGGAGTGGCTGCACGTGCCGCCGGGCAGCAACGACGCGGCCTGTCGCGAGTGGTTGCTCGAGCGCCTGCCGGATCCCGAGCAGGCGCGCGAACTCGGCGAACTGCTCGACCAGAATCTCGACCAGTTGACCGAGCCGGGGGCCTTGGCCCTGGCCCAGCGCGTCTTCGAACTCACCGACCAACCGGGCGGCTCCAGACCGCCTGGCTCCCGACCCTCCGCATCCCGACCGCCGTTCCGCCAACCGACCGCCCAGAAGCCATGAGCAATCCGAGTCTCGATGTCGCCGCCGCCGCCCGCAGCCTGCGCGAACAGGTCGGCAAGGTCGTGATGGGTCAGGACGACCACGTCGACCTGTTGTTCACCGCGTGGATCACCGCCGGCCACGTGCTGCTCGAAGGCGTGCCCGGCACCGCCAAGACGCTGCTCGCGCGCGCCGTCGCGCGCTCGCTCGACCTGCAGTTCAAGCGGGTGCAGTTCACGCCCGACCTGATGCCGGCCGACGTGCTCGGCACCAGCCTGTTCGACTTCGAGAAGCACGAGTTCCGGCTCAGCAAGGGCCCGATCTTCACCGAGGTGCTGCTCGCCGACGAGATCAACCGCACGCCGCCGAAGACCCAGGCTGCGCTGCTCGAGGCGATGCAGGAGCGCTCGGTGACGCTCGACGGCACCACGCACCGGCTCGGCGACGCGTTCTTCGTGATCGCGACGCAGAACCCGATCGAACAGGAAGGCACGTATCCGTTGCCGGAGGCGCAGCTGGACCGGTTCCTGTTCAAGCTGCGGGTCGGCTACCCGAGCCGCGACGACGAACGCCGCATGGCCGAAGTGCACGGCGAGACGTCGCCGCGGCTCGATGCGTTCGCGTTGCAGCCGCTGGTCGGCACCGAGTTCTTGACGGCGGCGCGCGCCGCGGTGCGCGAGGTGCGGGTCGATCCGGCGGTGCTCGACTACGTCGTCGACCTGGTGCGTGCGACCCGCGAGCATCCGGCCTTGCGGTGCGGCGCCTCGCCGCGCGCCGTCAACATGCTGCTGGCGGCCAGTCGCGCCCTGGCGGCGACCCAGGAGATGGCCTACGTGCTGCCCGACCACGTGCAGAGCCTGGCGGTGCCGCTGCTCGCGCACCGCGTCGTGCTGACGCCGGCCGCCGAGATCGAGGGCCAGGCCAGCACCGGGATCGTCGAGGAGATCGTCACCAGCACCAAGGCGCCGAAGTGATCCAACCGACCGGCCGCACCCTGGCGGTCGCCGCGGCGTTGTTGCCGCTGGCGGCGCTGCCGACCCTCGCCGGCGAGCCGTCCTGGTGGCTCGCGTGGGTGGTGGCGTGGGGCGTGTTCGTGGCCGTGTTGCTGGTCGAATTCGTGCGTTTGCCGACCCGGACGGCGGTCGTCGCGACCGTGCACGCGCCGGCGTCGCTCGGGCTGGGCGACCGCGAACCGGTCGTCGTCGAACTGGTGGTGGCGCGCGGGATCGCCGTCGACCTGCTGTTCGACCTCGACGGGCCGCAGGCGCCGTGGCCGGTGGTGCGAGCCGGTTGTGCGGCGGACGAACGCACGCGGGTGCAGTTCGAACTGGCGGCCGAACGGCGCGGCGTGGTCCGCCTGCGCACGCTGTACCTCGCCTGGCGCGGCCCGTTCGGGCTTCTGCGCGCGACCGCGGCGCAGGCGACCGGCGCGCGCGTGGTGGTCGTGCCGAACGTCGCGATGGTGCGCCGCAAGGCCCTGCAGATGCTCGAACGCCGCGAGTTCCGCGCCGGGGCACGCATCGAGCGCTATCTCGGCGACGGCAGCGAGTTCGAGGCGTTGCGCGATTTCGTCGCCGGCATGGACCGCCGTTCGATCGACTGGAAGGCCACCGCGCGGCACCGCAAGCTGCTCAGCCGCGAGTTCCGCGCCGAACGCGACCACAACGTGCTGCTGTGCCTGGACACCGGCCGCTTGATGCGCGAGCCGCTGGCCGGCCTGCCGCGCCTCGACCACGCGATCCACGCCGCGCTGCAGCTCGGCTACGTGTGCCTGCGCACCGGCGACCGCGTCGGCATGCACGCGTTCGCCGAACGGCCGCGGCATTTCCTGGCCCCGCAGGCCGGCATGCCGGCCCTGCAGGCGGTGCAGACGCGGGTCGCCGAATTGACCTACGGACTGCACGAGACCAACTTCACGCTCGGTTTGACCGACCTCTTGCAACGCCTGCAGCGCCGCAGCCTGGTGGTGATGTTCACCGAGTTCGTCGACCCGATCGCCGCCGAACTGATGCTGCGCAACCTGCAGTGGCTGGCGCGCCGCCACGTGCTGGTGTTCGTCGCGCTGCGCGATCCGCTGCTCGGTCGGCAAGCCGCCGCCGCACCCGAACGGCTCGGCGACGTGCACCGCGCGGTGGTCGCCGGCGAGATGATGCACGACCGCGAGGTCGTGCTGCAGCGGCTGCGGCAACTCGGGGCGCAGGTCGTCGACTGCGGCGTCGACGAACTGGCCGTCGACCTCGTCGATCGTTATCTGGCCGTCAAACGGCGGGAGCTGGTGTGAGCGAGCGCCAGAGCCATCCCTGGTCGGTGCAGTTCCGCCGCGAACGCGAGGCGACCTGGCGCGAGCTCGAGGGCCTGGTCGAACGCGCCGAGAAGAACCAGCTCGACTCGCTCGGTGCCGAGGCGTTGGCGCGGCTGCCGGTGCTGTACCGCGCCACCGTGTCGTCGCTGTCGGTGGCGCGCGCGTCGGTGCTCGACACCAGCCTGCTCGAGTACCTCGAGACGCTGACGGCGCGCGCGTACCTGATCGTCTACGCGCCCAAACGCACGCTGTTCGAGGCGTTGGCCCCGTTCCTCGGTCGCGGCTTCCCGGCGGCGGTGCGCTCGATCGGCTGGCACGTCGCGGTGGCGGCCGTCCTGCTGCTGCTCGGTGGAGCCCTGTCGTTCGCGATGGTGCGCGCCGATGCGGAGAACTACTACCTGTTCGTCGATGCCAGCATGGCGCAAGGGCGCGATCCGACTGCGTCGACCGAGGAACTGCGCGAGACGCTGTTCTCGGAGCACGGCGACGACGGGTTGATGACGTTCGCGATGCAGCTGTTCACGCACAATTCGGGGGTCGGCATCCTGACCTTCGGGTTGGGGCTGCTGTTCGGCCTGCCGGTGGTGCTGCTGCTCGTCTACAACGGCATGCTGATCGGCGCGATGACCGCGTTGTTCCACGAACGGGGCCTCGCGATCGAATGGTGGTCGTGGATCCTGCCGCACGGCGTCACCGAGCTCACCGCGATCGTGCTGTGTGGCGCCGCTGGCCTGGCGATCGGCCAGCGGGTGGTGTTCCCGGGCCGCCATGCGCGCAGCCACGAACTCGCCGAACGGGGCCGCGCGATGGGCGCGGTGGGCGCCGGTGCGGTGCTGATGCTGCTGCTCGCCGGGTTCGTCGAGGGCGTGTTCCGCCAGGTGGTGCACGACCTCTCGGTGCGCTACGGCATGGCGGCCGGGTTCGGGCTGGCATGGCTGGCGTACTTCGTGCGCGCCGGCCGGAGGCCGCGATGACGTTCACTCGGCCGCAGGTGGCGATCGTCGCCCCCGAAGGGGTGCCGTTGCGCTTTGGCGCGGCGGCGGCGAGCGAGCGCATCGTCGCGTTCGGCCTCGACGTGGCGATCCAGGCGACGGTGCTGCTCCTGCTCGGCTTGCCGATCCTGTTCGTCTTCGGTCCCGGCGGCATGATGCTGCTGTGGTTCCTGCTGCGGCACGGCTACTTCGTCTGGTTCGAGACGCGCCGCAACGGCGCGACGCCCGGCAAGAAGCGCTTCCACCTGCGCGTCGTGCGCGCCGACGGCGGGCCGCTGACCACCGGCATCCTGGTGGCCCGCAACCTGTCCCGTGAGGTCGAGTGCTTCCTGCCGATCGTGATGCTGCTCGATCCAGGGCAGTGGTTCGCCGACCACGCCGGGCTGGTGCGCGTGTTCGCGGCGGGCTGGCTGTTGCTGTTGCTGTTCTTTCCGCTGTGCAACGAGCAGCGGCTGCGCCTCGGCGACCTGCTCGCCGGCACCCGGGTGGTGGTGTCGCCGCCGGCCGAACTGCTGCGCGACCTGGCCGACGGCCGGGCCGGCAGCGAACCGGCCAAGGCGGCGCGGTTCGTGTTCCAGGAGGCGCAGTTGTCGATCTACGGCGAACACGAACTGCAGGTTCTCGAGGACCTGCTGCGCAAGGCCCGCGCCCCGGGCGGGGCGGCAGCTCTCGCCGCGGTGACCGCCAAGATCACCGCGCGGATCGGCTGGCAGGGCGGCGAAATTCCGCCGGCCGAGCAGCTGTTGTTCCTGCGCGAGTTCTATGCCGCGCAGCGCCGCCACCTCGAGCATGCGATGCTGCTGGGCCGTCGGCGCCAACGCAAGAAGGCCGCCGTTCGCCCCGCGCCGCCGCCGCGCTGATCACCGCCGCGTCGGGACCAACCCCGCAGCAGCCCGTTGCAAGCCGGCCCGCCGCCGGCATCATGTCCGGCCGCAACGATGAGCGAGACCGTAGACCTCGTGGTGATCGGCGGCGGCATCATCGGTTGCGCCGTGGTCCAGCATGCGGCGCAGTTGCTGCCGCCGTCGACGCGCATCCTGCTGCTCGACCGTGGCCCGATCGCCGGCGCCACGTCTGGTTCGTGCATGGGCCACCTGATGGTGACGCCCGACAGCGCGCAGGAGTACGCGTTCAGCAAGACCAGCGTCGACCTGTGGCGCGACCTGCAAGCCGAGGAAGGTGGCTTCGACTACAACCCGACCGGAGCGCTGTACCTCGCCGACGATCCGGCCGACGAAGCGCTGTTTGCGGTCCTGCAGGCGCAGTTCGCAGAGCACGGCGACCGCGCCGAGTTCTTGCCGCCCGACCGCCTGCGCGACCTCGAGCCGGGCCTGGCCGCAGACCTGCCGGGTGCCTTGTTCTACCCCGGCGACGGCGTCGTGCTGCCGATGCTGGCTTGCGGCGCGATGCTGCGCGTCGCCCAGCGCCACAACGCCAACGTGCAGATCCGCTCGCACTGTGCGGTGGTCGGCTTCGAACGCGCCGGCGACCGCCTGACGGGCGTGCGCACCGACCGCGGCGTCGTGCACTGCGCCGACGTCGTCGTCGCGACCGGCGTCTGGGCGCCGGAACTCGCCGAACTGGCCGGCGTGCCGCGGCTGCCGATCTACCCGCGCGCCGGCAACCTGGCGATCACCGGCCACCACAACTCGCCGGTGCGCACGCAACTGCTCGAGATCAGCTACCTGCGCTTTGCGCACGGGGCCGCCAAGGTCGATCCGACGCGCACCGACGATCCGGGTGGCCACGCCGTCAACGTGCAGCCGCAGAGCAACGGCGGTTGCCTGATCGGCAGCACCCGGCAGTTCCGCGGCATGGACAAGACGCTGAACCGGGCGTTGCTGCACCGTTCGCTGTTGCGCGCGCAGCGCTACGTGCCGGATCTCGCGCAGGCCCCGATCCTGCGCACCTGGGTCGGTCTGCGGCCGTACTCGCTCGACAAGCACCCGCTGATCGGGCCGTGGCCGACGCTGCGCGGGCTGTGGTTGGCGGCCGGCCACGAAGGGCTCGGCATCACGCTGTCGCCGATCACCGGCCGGCTGCTCGCCCAGCAACTGCTCGGCCAGCCGACCGACATCGACCACACTCCGTACCTGCCGGCGAGGTTCTTGCGATGAGTGGCCGCATCGAAGCAGGGGGCGAACGCCCGTTGGTGACGTTCTCGTTCGACGGCCAGCCGGTGCAGGCGCGGCGCGGCGACACGATCGCGATGGCGCTGTGGGCGGCCGGCCAGACGGTCGTGCGCCGCAGCAGCCGCGACGGCGCGCCGCGCGGGATCCTCTGCAACATGGGCATCTGCTACGAGTGTCTGGTGGTCGTCGACGGTGCCACGGTGCGCAGCTGCACGACGCTGGTCCAGGACGGCCTCGACGTACGCACCGGAGGCAAACCGTGAGCGACGACCGCATCCTGCGCGCCGACGTCGGCGTGGTCGGGGCCGGCCCTGGTGGCATGGCCGCCGCCGCGCGGCTCGCCGCTGCCGGCCTGCGGGTCGTCGTGCTCGACGAAGGGCAGCGGCCGGGCGGGCAGATCTACCGGCAACTGCCGGCGGGGTTCGTGCCGAAGGCGCCGCTCGCCGAACCGCCGAGCCACGCGCACGGCCACCACCTGCTCGAGCGCTTCGGCGCGGCGAACGTCACGACGATCCACGGCGCGGTGGTCTGGGACGCCCGCCCCGGGCAACTGTGGTTCGAGCAGGGCGAGCGGTCGTGCCTGCTGCAGTGCCAGCAGATCGTGCTCGCACCCGGCGCCTACGACCGCACGGTGCCGTTCCCGGGCTGGACGTTGCCGGGCGTGACCACTGCTGGCGCCCTGCAGGTGATGGTGCGCGGTTTCGGCGTCGTGCCGGGCAAACGCGCCCTGGTGGTCGGCTCGGGGCCGCTGCTGCTGCCGACCGTCGCCTCGCTGCTGTCGGCCGGCGTGCAGGTGGTCGCCGCACTCGAAGCGAGCACGCGCTGGCGGGCGCTGCGCGCCTTGCCCGGTGTGCTCGGCAACGCCGCGCGACGCAGCGAGGCCTTCTGGTACGCCAAGACGCTGCTGCGCGCCGGCGTGCGGCTGCAATGGGGCTGGACGGTGTTTGCCTGCGAAGGCGACGGCAAGGTGGAACGCGCGGTGGTCGGCAAGGTCGACGCCGACGGCCGGCCTAGGCGCGGCACCGAACGCACGCTCGATGTCGACGTGGTCGGCGCTGGCTTCGGGTTGGTGCCGTCGGTGGAACTCGGCCTGCACCTCGGCTGCCGCAGTGTCTTCGACCTGCCGCGCGGCGGCCACCGGCTGGTCGTCGACAGCCAGCAACGGACCTCGACGCCGGGCGTCTACGCGGCCGGCGAGATCTGCGGCATCGGCGGCGCGGAAGTGGCGAGCGCCGAAGGCGAACTCGCTGCCGCGGCGATCCTCGCCGACCGCGGCGGCGCGGCTGTGCCAGCTTCACTGGCGCGCACCGCGCAGGCCGAACGCCGCGCCGCCGACGCGATGCTGCGCGCGTTCGTGCCGCTGCCTGGCTTGGCCGAACTGGCGCAACCCGACACGATCGTCTGCCGCTGCGAGGACATCACCCGGCAGCGCGCCGCGCAGGCGGCCCAGCTGCACGGGGCGACGATGCGCGCGATCAAACTCGGCTGCCGGGCCGGCATGGGCCCCTGCCAAGCCCGCATCTGCGGCCCGTCGCTGCAGACGCTGGCGAACCACCAGCGCGGTGCTGCGGCGTGGGCGATGGACCTGCCGGTCGTGCAGGTGCCGCTCAAGCCGGTGCGCAGTGCGACGATCCTCGAGGCGCCGGTGGGTGGGTGAGCGGACCGGGGTCGCGGTGGTATAAGTCCGGCACGATGCTCCCCCGCCCCGTCCTCTGGTCGTTCCTCCTCCTGCTGGGTGCCTGCGCGACGGTTGCCGACGATGCAAGCACCGCGCCGGCTGCCGACGCGGCCAAGGCCGCAGCTGGCAATACCGGTCCTGAGAAGGCCGACCCCGAGAAGGCCAAGGAACTCGCCAAGGAGCTCCGCAGCAAGCAGCGCGAACGCCGCGACGCGCTCGCCGAGCACGAGGCCACCACGATCGCCAACCAGGTCGCGGTGATGAGCGCCGAGGCTGGCCTGCGCCGCGCTCGCGCCGAGCTCGACGAAGCGCGCGACGAGCTGGCGACGTTCGAACGCGAGGTGCGGCCGCGCGAACTCGAGGACCGTCGCATCGGCCTCGATTCGAGCACGTACCGCGCCGACCATGCCAAGGACGAACTCGGCGAGTTGACGAAGATGTACGAGGAGGACGAGTTCGCGAAGACCACCAAGGAGCTGGTGCTCAAGCGCGGGCGCCGCGACCTCGAACTCGCCGACCGCGGCCTCGCCGTCGCCAAGCTCGAGTTCGAGCACTTCGCGAACCGCGAACTGCCCAAGCGCCTGCGCGAACTGCAGCGCAAGTTCGCCGACGCCGAACTCGAACTCGCCAAGGCCGAGCTCGAGCGCAAGAAGCTCGACCTCGAACAGGCCCTGGCGGCGCAGAAGCACGGCGACCGCCTCGCCGACCTCGACGAAGCGATCGCCGAGCTCGAACAGAAGTTGCAGAAGCTCGCCAAGGGGGCCGCGTGACCGCGAACGCCGCGCCGCGCCGCCGGCCGTTCGCGCGCGGGCGCGGCGGGGCACTGACGCTCGGCGCGCTGCTGTTGGCCGGCCTGGTACCACTCGCCGCGCAGGATCCCACGCCGGCCGCGCCAGCCGCCGTGCCCACCACCGACCCGGCCGAAC
>DAIMFJ010000202.1:0-9414 GCA_036724695.1 Planctomycetota bacterium | reverse complement strand
GGTGATCGAGCAGCTCGAGCAAACGCGGGCCGACCCGGCGGTCGCGGAAGCGGCCCAGCACTTCGGCGAGCTTCTGCCACTCGTCTTGCGTCGCGGGCCGGGCCGCCAGAACCACCTCGAGGCCGGACGCATCGTCCTGGCGCAGCAGGAGGTCGGCCGCGACCAGGGCGGCGGCGGTGTCTTCGCCGCGCAGCAGCTTCTGCAACAGCGGCGCGTCGAGGCCGCCCTCTTGCTGGCCCAGGGCTTCGAGCGCGGCCAGCCGCACGGGGGTTCGCTCGTCCTGCAACAACGCCCGCAGTTCGCTGCGGCCCGCACTCGGCGAGTGTTTGCGCAGCAGTTCGGCGGTCTGCCGGACTTCGAACTCGCTGCTCGCCTTCGGCAAGGTCGCCGCAATCGCGTCGAGCAACGCTGCAGGCCATTTCGGGCCGCCATCGAGCAGGTTGCGGATCGCTCCCAGGCGGGCGGGCTCGGCAGTGAGCAGCACCGCCAATTCCTCGGCATACGCCGCCGAGACGCTGGTCAGGTAGGCCAGTGCCGCCGCCCGCGTGCCGACGTCCGGGGACTTGGCGAGCGGCTCGACCCAGGCGCGCACGGCCGACGCGCGCGTCGGCAGTTGCCGCAGGCGGGCCAGTACCACCGCGACGGTGCCCCCCTTGACCTCGACATGCAGCCACGTGCCCAGCGCCGCGAACACCTCGTCCTCGCGCTCGAGCGGCACGCTGTACAGGAGGTGCACGAGGCCGGCACGCTCGGCTTCGGGAACGGCGCGCAGGGCCTCGGCGAGCGCGGCGGCGGCGCTGCGATCCTCCGCCAGGGCCAGCAGCTGCACCCCCGTGGCGACGCGCAAGAACACCGACCCGCCATTGCCGACCTTCTTCCACAGCGCGCGCTGCTGGGCCCTTGGCTGCTCGGCCGAACGCTGCGCCAGCAACCGCACCGCGTGCTGCTGCGCGTGCCGCGGCCAATCGGTAACGCCCTCGACGAGCATCGGCAGCAGTGCGGCGTCGGTGCGCGGGAGCAGGTCCTGATAGGCCGAGTAGCTGGCCCGCGCGTCGGCGCTGCCGAGCTGCCGCACGAGCCGCTCCAGGTCCGTTTGCGCTGCCGCCAGGCTGGCGAACCCGACCACCGCCCACAGGCACCAGGCGCCGCGCATCAGCGGCCTCCGCCGGTGGTCGGCCCACTCGTTCCGCCGCTGCTGCCAGCCCCGCTGCGCGGCGGCCGACGCGGCGTGATCGGCCCTTCGGGCTGGTCGCCGCTCTTCGGCCGCACCCGCGGCGGCTCGCGCCCGAGCCCCGGGAACGTGGGCCAGAACTGCGCGATGCCGTTCTGGCGCAACGCCATGCCGAACGGGCTGCGGCCCCAGCGCAGTTGGTAGCCCATCCACAACGCGTCGAGCCGCGCCAATTCGGTGTGCAAAGCCTCACCACCCGGCAGTTCGACCGCGTAGAACGGCTTCACGCCGTGGCACAGACTCAGGTTGCTGAAGCCGATGCCGGCGGGCCGGCTGTCGTCCTGGATCGACGGCACCTCGGGCGGCAGCAACGCGTCGGCCTGCCGGTCGAACAGCCCTGGCGCGACGTCGCGACACCAGGCGGCGAACGTGATCAGGTTGACCCGCGTCAACTGCAGCATCACGACCGTGTACTGCGCGGCCGCCGCACAACGCGGCGTCGTCTGTTCGGCGGGGATGCGCGCCAGTTCGGCGGCCAAGGCGTCGCCGAGTTGGCGGGCGACGTCGGCGGCCTGTTCGGCGTTCTTCGCATTGCGGGCGAAACTGGCGGTGTCCGTGAGCCCGAGGTGACGGCCGGCGCGCGCCCGCTCGGGCGACGCCGAAGTGGCGCTCAGCTTGATCGGCGGCTCGCTGCGCAGCAGCCCGGCCTTGGCCGCCGCCCGCCAGGTTGCGACCATGGCGCGGAAACTCGGGTCTCTGGCCAGTGCCGCCAGCGTGTCGGCACGCGACGCCACCAGCGGGGCGACTTGCGCGACCAACGAGCTCTGCCACGCGTCGTCGATCGGCGCGTGTTCGCCATTGCAGAACAGGCATTGCAGCAGATGCCCACAACTGTGCCGCGTCTCCTGGCTCGTCGCGTGCAGGAACACGCGACCCGCCGTCGCCGCAGCGAGGCGGCTGTAGCCCCACGGCGCGAACCCCGAGGGCGTCGTCTCGTTGGCCGCTTCGCGCTGGAACAGCCAGCCCCACGGCAGGTCGACCACCGCGCCGTCGGCTCCGGTCAGCACCGTGCCGCGCGGCGCGTCCGCCTGCGCATGCGACAGCCAGTAGCTGTCGGCGAGCGTCGCCTCGGAGGTCAGCATCTCGACCCGCACCTTGGCCTTCTGCAGGGCTGCGACCGTCGCTTCGACGTCGTCCTCGACGTCGCCGTTCTCCAGCGCGGCGATCAGCAGGACCCGTTCGCCGGCATTGCTGCCGAACGCCCCGGCCGCCGCGCGCGCCGCCGCGAACACGTTCACGAAGTCCCCGCCCGGCTGGGCGAGGGCGGTGCGCAACGCGCGCAACACCGCGTCGTGATCGTCCGTCGGCGCCACCACCACCGGATCCTTGGCGCCGGTCACGCACAGGCCGATCCGCGTCCCGGCGACGGTCTTGGCATTGGCCTGCAGGGCCGCTGCGAATGCCTCGGCGAACCCACCGTCGGCGAGTGCCGGCGACGGATCGAGCAGCACCAGCAACGTGCGCCCGGCGGGATCCACAGCACGGCTGCCGACGACGATGTCGAGCGGGCGGGCCAGCGTGCGTCCGGATTCGGTGACGGCAGCGGCAGTCGGCGGCGTCTGCGGCAGACACGCACCCACGAGCGCCAGGACGGTCGGCACGGCCAGCATCTGCACCAGGATACCCCCAGAGCCGGGATTCCCAGCCCCCGGGATTCCCAGCCCCAGGATTCCCTGATGACGGCCACGGGTCCGCCGCAGCGGGAGCCGACTAGGGCCGCGCCCGCAGCCCGTGCCACAACCCGCGCAGGTACGGCGGCAGGAAGCGCCACGAACGCTGCCGCACCAGCCCCACCAGCGGTTTGCCGAACCCCGCCACCCCATAGAACACCCAGCGCTGCCACCACCGCAGCCGTCGCCGCGCGAACCGCACCTTGCTGCGCGTCAGCCAGTACACCCGACTCGCCGTCAGGTCGCCGAGCACCGCCTGTCCTGGTTGGCTGCCGCCGTGCCGATGCACCGCGAACGTGCGCCGCGTCAGCCACACCTCCCGACCGAGCGCGCGCGCCTGTTCGCACAGGTCGGCGTCCTCGCAGTACAGGAAGTAGCCCTCGTCGAAGCGCAGCCCGGCGCGCAGCGCGTCGCCGGCGAGCAACAGGCAGGCGCCGGTCGCGAATTCGGTGGCGTGCTCGTCGCCCGGCCCCGGTCGGCCATGGAAGCCCGCCAGCGTCCAGCGCGGGATCCGACCGTTCTCGAACCACGGCTGGTGCGCGCCGTCGACGATCCGGCAGCCGACGATCGCCGCCTGCGGCCGGCGGGCCTGCGTCGCCAGCAGTTCGGCGAGCCCACCCTCGGCCAGTTCGGCGTCGGGGTTCAGCAGCAACACCGCCGCCAGCTGCGGCTGTGCGGCCAGCGCGTGCGCGATGCCGAGGTTGCAGCCGGCCCCGAAGCCGCCGTTGTGCGGCGCGTGCAGCACGGTGACGCCGGCCTGCCCGGCGAGGGCTTGCGCCACCCGCTGCCCCGAACCGTCCGGCGACGCATTGTCGACCACGACGATCGCCGGGACCGGCCGCTGCGACTGCAGCGAACGCACGCACGCCAAGGTGCTCGCGGCGTCGACGTAGTGCACCACCACCGCCACGCAGGTCGGGGCGGCGGCGACGACCGGGCGGTCGGCACTCGGCGGGGCGGTGGTCACGGCCACGCCGATGCTATCGGCCGTTCGCGGCCGGCGACTGAGCGGGTTCACTTCGTCAACGACGGCGTGCGCAGCACGAAGCCGTGCCGGCCCTGCGGCAGCTTGCCGAGCAGTTCGGCGGCTTCGCCGAGCACCAACGCCCCGAACCCGTGCCGCGCCCGCACCGCGTCGACCGCCGCGAACAGCTTCTTCTTCGCCGCTTCGTCGCCGCCGAACAACAGCCCCTGCGTCTGCCCCGCCGCCGCCAACGAGCGCAGCGTGACGCCGACCAGCCGCACCAGCACCCGCCGCTCGAGCAGTTCGTCGAGCAGGACACCGCCCAGTTCCATCAGCTGGTCGGTGCGGTCGGTGCCGTCGCGCAACGAACGCGCCTTCTCGCCGGCCACGCCGTCGACGTGGCGGACCCGCACCTCGACGGTGCGCGCCAGCAGCCGCTGCCGCCGCAGTTCGGCCGCGGCGCGGTCGAGCAGGTAGCCGAGCATGCCGCGCAGGAACCGCCGCTGCTGGCTGCCGGCGTCGGCCGATGGCTCGAACGACGACTCGCGCGAGATGCTCTGCACCGGCGCCGAGGCCCGCACCGGCGCGTCGTCGAGGCCGCGGCACTTCGCCCACAATTCGTCGCCGCGCGCGCCGAAGCTCTGCCGCAGCAGTTCGCGGTCGCAGAGCCGCAGTTGCTCGACCGTCGCGATGCCGACCTGCTGCAACAGGTCGGCGGTGCGCGGCCCGATGCCCGGCACCGCGGCGACCGGGAACGTGCCCAGGAACGTCGCCTCGTCGCCCGGCAGCACCTCGCAGATGCCGCCCGGCTTGGCGCGCTGCGTCGCCATGCGCGCCACCGTGCGCGTGCTGCCGAGCCCCTGCGCAACCGACAAGCCGGTCTCCTGCCGCACCGCCGTGCGCACCTGTTCGCACAGGGTCTGCAGCGACACCTCGTCGGCCGAACGGGTGGCATCGGCGAGCACGCCCTGGACGCGCAGCGGCACCCCGGTCAGGTCGGCGTAGAAGTCGTCGAGCGAGCAGATCTCGACCACCGGCGCGAACCGCCGCAGGATCTCGGCGACCTTCTGGCGGTAGCGTTCGGCGAGGCGTGCGTTGCCGTCACAGACGACCAATTCGGGGCAACGCCGCCGCGCCTCGGCCAGCGGCATCGCCGTCTGCACGCCGCGCGCCTTGGCTTCGTACGAGCGCGACGCCACCACGCCGGTGCCGACCACCACCGGCCGCCCGAGCAGCGTCGGGTCGCGGATCTGTTCGAGCGACGCCAGGAACGCATCGATGTCGACATGGAGGATGCGGCGCTGCATGGTCGCCACAACCTAACATTTCCCTAACTTCGTGCCACGGATCGCCGCGGCGGACGCTGCAAAGGGTTTCTCCCGGCGTGGCGTAGTTCTCCACCGACCTTTCCACAGTGGACCGTCTTCCACACGTTCTCCCCAACACAAGTGCTTGTCGTGCCAGCCTTCGCGCGGACCGGCTGGTTGTCCACAACGGCGCCACCGCCTGCACCTGACCACGCGGCAACGTGCAGGCCGCGCACCAACTTGCAATCGCCGGCGAGCGCGCCACAGTGGCCGCCCCTTGTCCGCCTCCCACGACGCCAGCCAACGCCAGAGCCGCTCGTTCGCGGACGAGATCCGCCAGCTCGTGCGGCTGGGCGCGCCGATCGCGCTGGTGCAGTTCGGGTCGACCGCGCTGAACTTCGTCGACGTGGCCCTGCTCGGCCGCCACGACCCGGCGTCGCTGCCGGCGATGGCACTCGGCAACACCACCGCCTGGGTCGTGCTGGTGTTCTGCATGGGCGTGGTGACCGCCCTCGACCCGCTGCTGTCGCAGGCGATCGGCGCCCGCGACCAGCGCGCGGTGCCGCGCCTGCTCGGCCGCGGCGGCCTGATGGCGCTGCTGCTGTCGGTGCCGACCGGCCTGCTCTTGCTGCCGGCCGAGACCCTGCTGACCTGGCTCGGCCAACCACCCGCCCTGATCCCGGCCGCCGCCGACTACGCGCGGCTGCAGGCGTTCGGCATCCTGCCGTTCCTGTGGTACTCGGTGCTGCGCAGCTTCCTGTCGGCGCATGCCCGGTTGGCGCCCCAGGTGGCGACGATCCTGCTCGGCAACCTGCTGAACTTCGGGCTCGACTGGCTGCTGATCTTCGGCCATTGGGGCGCCCCCGAACTCGGCGCCACCGGGGCGGCGTTGGCGACCGTGTTGTGTCGCTGGTTGATGTTCGCCGGCCTGCTGTGGTTCGCGCGGCACGACCTGCTGCCGGCACTGCGGCAGCTGCGGGACCCCGGACTGCGGCGCGAGGCCTGGGCACCGCGGCCGCTGTGGCGGCTGTTCACGCTCGGCGCCCCGATCGGCGGGCAGTTCCTGCTCGAGGTCGGCGTGTTCGCGACCACCGCGTTCTGCATCGGTTACCTCGACAGCGTCGCCGGCGACGCCAGCGGCGAGGGGCCGCGGCTGGCGGCCCACCAGGTGGCGCTCCAGTTGGCCTCGCTGAGCTTCATGCTGCCGCTCGGTCTTGGCATGGCGACGTCGGTGCGGGTCGGCTGGGCGGTCGGGCGCGGCGACTTCGCCGCGGCGCGGCGCACCAGCCTGGCGGCGCTGGTGCTCGGCGGCAGCGCGATGACGGTGTTCATGCTGGCCTTCCTCGGCTGGCCACGGCCGCTGGCGGGCCTGCTGACCAGCCACGAGTCGGTGCTGACGATCGCCGCGGGGTTGATCCCGATCGCCGGGGTGTTCCAGATCGGCGACGGCCTGCAGGTGGTCGCCATCGGGTGTCTGCGGGGCCTCGGCGACGTGCGGTCGCCGCTGTTGGCCAACCTGGTCGGCTTCTGGGTGCTCGGCCTGCCGCTCGGTTTGTGGTTCGGCTATGGGCTCGGTGGCGGTCCAGCTGGGCTCTGGTGGGGTTTGGTGGTCGGGTTGTTCACGGTCGCGGTGGCGCTGCTGTGGGTGCTGCGCATGCGGCTGCGCACGGCGCGAAACCGTCTGGTCAGCGACTAGGGTACTGATTCCTTGCGTGTTGGCGGCGACTGCCGCCCTGCGGGAAAGGCCGCAACATCCGGTCCACCGCATTCACTCTGCAGGGCCCAACCAGCCCGCCCAACCCAATTGCGGTGATGCGCAACAGTCGCCAACACCCAAGGAATCAGTGTCCCAGGGCGCCGAGATTCCAGCAGGCAACCCGCGAACCGTTCTCGAACACGTCGAGGGCACCGATGCCCCCGTGCGGCAGCTGGAACGCCACGGCACGCGACAAGCGCAAGCCGAGCATCGCCACCGCGAACCCGCTGACCAGCGAGCCGGGCAACACCACCGCCACCTGCTTGCCGAGGCATTGCGGCCGCACCTCGGCCCACCAGCCCAGCGCCCGCTCGATCGCGTCGCCGAGGCTCTCGCCGCCGGGGGCCGTGGCCTCGCCGAACTCGGTGAAGAACGTGCGCACCGCGCCCTCTTCCTCGCGCATCACCTCGCGCCAGCTGCGGCCCTGCCAGCGCCCCATCGCCTGGTCGCGCAGGCGCGGTTCGGCCAGGGCCTCTTGCTGGCGGGCTTCGGCGAGCGCCCGCGCCGGGCCGTGGCATTGCGGCTGCGGGCTGCTGAACACGTGCGCGACAGGCACGCCCTTGAGCAGTTCGAGCCACTGCAGCACCTGCGCGCGGCCGCGCCGGCCGAGGTCGGCAGGGCCGTCGCCGATCGCGCATTCGGCATGGGCCGGGTCGAGTTCGGGGTGGCGCAGCAGCCACAGGCGGCAGAAGTCGGTCGGTTCGGGCAGCACCGCGCCATTCTGTCGCCAGCCGACGGCGTCGTCCATCGTGGCCCGGCGTCGCCGGCGCGGCTACGCTCGTCCCGTGAGCTTCTCGACCTGGAAGACGCGCATCGACGGCCTCGACGGCATCCTCGGCGGCGGCATCCGCCACCCCGACGACGGTGCGGTGTTCTTGTGCCTCGCCGGTGGCCCGGGCACCGGCAAGACGCTGCTGGCCCTCGAAATGGTCGTGCGGGCGTGGCTGGCCGACGGCAGCGGCGCGACCTTCCTGTACTACTCGGTCGAGCATTCGCCCGAGAGCCTCAGCAAGAAGCTGGCCGCCGACTTCGACTGGTTCGGCATCGGCGATGCCGTGCAAGCCGAGCCGGCGGAAGTTCCCGGGCGACTCGAGCTGCGCAACGGCCCGGGCCACGACGCCAGCCGGCTGATCCTGATCCAGGCCCGCCCGGCCGCCTTGCAGAAGCACAGCGCGCGCGGCACCACGGTCGACATCGAGTGGATGCTCGCCGAGATCGAGAACCACGCCCGGCTGGCCACCGTCGCGATGGTGGTCGTCGACAACGTCGGGCTGCTGCTGACCGACCTCGAGTACTTCGAGAAACGCGCCGCGCTGCTCGAGACCCGCCGCCGGCTGCAGGACCATCGCATCCACGGCGTGTTCGTGATCGAGGAGAACGGGCCGCGCGACCTGCGCTTGCCCTCGGCGGAGGAGTTCTCGACCGACCTGATGGTGCACCTGTCGTTCCGCGAGGAAGCCACCGAGTTCAAGGCGCGCGCCATCGAGATCACCAAGGCTCGCCACCAGTACTACTACCGCGGCGTGCACCACTTCTCGATCGCCGGCCGCGGCATCACCCGCGACGTCTACCTCGGCGCCCGCAACGAGCGTGGCCCGGGCCTGCACATCTATCCGTCGGTGGCCGCACAGCTGTCGATGGCCCGCGACCAGGCGCAGTTCACCGTGCCGCCGCGCGGGGACGAGGTCATCTCGCTCGGCCATCCCGCGCTCGATCAGGCGTTCGCGAACCAGACCGGCCCAGCCCTGCGCAGTTCGACCGTGCTGCTCGCCGAACCCGGCTGCCGCGGCACGCTGCTCGCGCTGCGCTTCCTGGCCGCGGGCCTGGCCAAGGGCGAACGAGCCTTGTTCGTGTCGACGCGGGAGGACCGCGACGCGATCCGGCGGATCTGTCGACGCGAACCGTCGCTGCGCGGTGTCCTGGTCGACGACAGCGGCCACTTCGTGCCGGAATTCCGGGTGGTCTACCTGCACCCGGAGTTCATCTCACCTGGCAAGTTCACGTGGGACCTGATCCGGTTGTGCCAGGGTGGTCATGCTGCCGGCGCACCCCGGCCGGTCGGCCGGCTGGCGTTCGACAACATCTACCGCCTGCGCGATCGGTTCCCGCTGATCGGTGAACAGCGGTTCTTGATCGCCGCGATGCTCGACATGCTGCGCTACCAGGGCGTGACGCCGCTGTTCGTCGACATGGTGCCGCCGGGGGCGGGCAGCGGATTCGACCCCTCGCCGTACCTGGTCGGGTTCGACACCGTGCTGCACACGTACTTCCGCGCCGGCGAAGGGGGCGAACAGGCCTGCTTCAAGGTGTTGAAGTCGGTCGGCAACGACTACGTGCAGGAACCCCTCCCCATCGACTTCCGAGGCAACTGAGCTACTGCTTCCGCGTTTCTTCGCGTCGCGCGTGGATTCGCCGAATGCGGAGCGGAAGTAGGAGATCAGCAGCAAGTCAGCGCCTGCGGCCTCTTCTGGTCGGCGCGGTAGCGA
>DAIMFJ010000201.1:0-9427 GCA_036724695.1 Planctomycetota bacterium | reverse complement strand
CGCCCTGGGTGGGCCCTGGCCACCTCGCCGCCGGAAACCCCGCGGGGCGCCCCGCGCAGTCCGGTGAGCCAGCCGGCCGCCGGGGCACCGCGCGCCGACAGCACCGCCAGCGAGCCGCCGAGCAGCGCGGCGCTGCCGAGGGCGGCAATGGCCCATGGCCACTGCGGCGGGGCCAGCAGCACCACCACCAGCACCGGACCAGCCGCCAGCAACAACGCGCGCGCGATGCCGCGCCGGGCGGCGCGCCGCCGCCGCAACGCCGCCACCTGCCGCCAGAAGGCGGCGAGCCGCGCCGCGGGGCCAGCCGGACTGGACGCTTGGGTCACACCGGCATCATGCAGAACCCAGGCGGCGAAGAAAACGGCCGGGACGCCAGGACCACCCTGACACCCCGGCCAGCAGCAGGAGGAGACGACCGGGTGATCGGCAGGTGCGGCGCAGGCACCCGGGCGATCCCCGACGCCGATGGCTGCAAGGCGGCCGCCACCGGCGCCAGCCGGCGCTGCCATCGCCGGCAGCCGCACCGTCCCGGTGCGAGACCGCGGGCGGCCCCAGCTCAAGCAGTGTCGGTTGCCGCGACACAGTCGCCGCGCGCGCTACTTGTCGCCTGGCTTGACGACGCCGCCGTCGGTCGGGGCGACCGCATCCTTGGGTGGCTGGGCGGGGTCGAAGTACTCGCGTGGATCGCGTTCGAGAGGCGCCAGCAGGCTCGCCGGCCAGGTCATCAGGAACGGCGACTCGCTGCAGGTCATGTAGTACTCGTTCTTGCCTTCGACCTTGGCGCCGATCTGCAGCTTGACCGACTTCGGCTGGCCACCTTCGCGCCACCTGGCCTCGATCTCGAGACCGGCGGGGTTCAGCCCGAGGGACGCCAGGTTGCCGGCCTGCGCGAGCGGCAACCGGAACTCCTGGGCGGCGACGTGGCGCAAGCGCTGCACGAGGCCTTCGAGCTCGACCTGCCGCACCGCCCCGAGGTTCTCGTAGCCTGGGCCGCTCGGCACCGGCTCGGCCACCCACGACGCCTTGCCGTCCTTCTTCTGGAACACGAACGTGGCCGCCCCCCCGGCCTGGTTGCGGATCGCCAGGTAGTCGAGCAGGCTCGGTTCGAGTCGGAACAGCAACTTGTCGATCCAATTGGCCGGGTCGACGTCGCGGCGCCACGTCTTGGCGTCCTGCTCGAACTCGTAGAGCACGACGTCGCGGCTGCCGGCGCGGCGCACGTACACGCCGCGCACCGCCTCGCTGCCGACCTGGCCGCCGTCGGACGGTTTGCCGACCAGCAGCTCGGCGACGAGGTTCTTGCCCGCCGCGTCGGCCGCCCGCACGACGAACGCCTGCGCGTCGTCGAGTCCGCACTGGGCCAGCTGTTCGTCGGTGGCATCGGCGCGGACCAGGGTCTGCCGGTCCATGCGGATCCGCCGCAAGTGCGTGAACACGTCGGTTTCGACCCGGTCGCGCGCCACGGGCGCGCCGACCAGTCCGGGATTCAGCATGCCTTGCGCCGGCGCGACCTGGAACCCACGGTCGTTGCGAACCAGCAGCAGCTGGTCGTAGGCGACCGCCGGCTTCTGCTCGGGCCGGGCCGGATCGGCCTTCGGCTGCTCGGCCTTGGGCGACAACAACACCAACGAACCGACGTTCTCGGCGGTGAACCCGTCGAACATCAGCGGCACGTCGGCGAGGTCGACGAAGCTGCCGGCGTCGCGCTGCAGTTGCAGGTAGGTCGGCACCGCCAGGACCGCTGCGGCGATGGCGAGGATCACGTTGCTCTTGGTCAGGTTCATCGGTGCACCGCGAAGGACTTCGACGAATGGGCGCTCACGACACGGAGCGCAGGAAGCGCTGCTTCTGGGCCCGGCGCAGCCCGAACAACACCAGTCCGAAGCCGGCCAGCACCAAGGGCGGCACCAGCCAGTTGACGCCGCGCAGCCACTGCGTCTTCTGCAGCAGGGCCTGTTCGGCAGCCCGCACGTCGATGCCGGTGTTCTGCGCGGCGACCAGCTGCAGCGTGCGATCGACCGGCAGGCGCGACTGCAGCGCCACCAGGTCGCGATCCCCGGCCAACCAGTCGAGCAGCTGCAGGAAGAACACGCCGGCCAAGATCGACACCGGCCCACCCGCCTGCCGGTAGGTGCCGTTGACGCAGTCGTCGCGCAGGAAGTCGGCGTCGCCGACCACGACCAGGCGGCCGGGCCGCTCGCCACGGGCGAGCGGAGCCGGTTCCGCCGCGCCGGCGGCTGCCGGATCGCGGTCCGGCGCCGGCGTCGGGCCGAGTTCGCCCGGTTGGCCCTCGGCGCCCGATGCCTTGGCCGCGGCCGCGGCTTGCCGCGCCTCGTCCTCCTTGATCTGCGACGGGCGCCTGGGTGGCGCGGCATCGGCGAAGAAGGACGTGAACCGGCCGCTGACCTCGACCATCAACGGCGCCTGCTGCCGGGGCTCGGCGAGCAGCCGCTCGTTGAAGCGCGCGAGGAAGCGGTTGAAGTGGTCCTGCTGCTGACGTGGGTCGCCCTGGCCGAGCGGATCGACCTGCACCGGGGGATCCTCGACCAGCGTGCGCGGACTCGACCACAACAGCACGCGGCCGGTGACCCCGTCGGGCAGGTCGTCACCACCAGCACCGACGCGCTGCCGCAGTCCCACCCAGGTCGGCCAGTAGAAGCCAGGGCCACGCTGCAGCTGCCGGAACGAGTCGAACAGGAACTCCTGGCTCGGCAGCCCGGGCGCGAACAGTTCGCGGAAGCGCTGCGCCTTCGGCGTGTCGACGGTGCCCGACGCATCCCTGGCCAGCTCGTCGCTCGCCAGGCGCCAGTCCTTGTGGACGGCGTGGAAGAAGTACGGGTACGGCACCCAGTCGAACTGCGGGCCGAGCGGCCCCTGCTGCAGGCGCGCGAGGTATTCGAACGGTGCGATGCGCCGGTCGCGCGGCACGAACGCCTCCTGCGACAGGTCGGCGAGCACCTTCGGCCGCCAGTCGACACCGTAGTGCGCGAGCTGGTCGACGAACCGCTTCTTGGTGCCCGGCGCGTCGATCCCGACCGGGATGTACGTCAAGTTGCGGCGCGGCCCGATGCCGTACTCGGCGGCGTCGACGAATGCCACCAGCGTGCCGCCGCGGACCACGAACTGGTCGAGCACGTACTTCAGGCGATCGCTCAGTTCCTTCGGCCGGAACAAGAACAGCGTCTGCAGGTCGTCTGGCAGCAGCGGCGCGTCCTCGTCCTTGAAGTTCTGGAACTCGTAGCGCTTGGCGATGCCGTCGACGGTGCGCAGGGCGTTCCAGCCGATGCCACCCGGCTGTTGCTGCCCGACCGCCTGCACCGGCCATTCCATGTAGCCAAAGCGCGGTTTCTGCGCGGTCAGCACTTCCTTGATCGCCGGTGTGATCAGGGCTTCGGCCTGGAACGAACTGGTCGGCGCCAGCTTCGCCAGCACCTTCTGCTTGCCACCGTAGCGGAGCCGCAGGCCCTGCCAGTGCCGATCGAGCGACACGCTGCTGGCCGAGCTGCTGCGCAGGTCCTCGGGTTCGACGCCGATCCGGCTGCAGCGGTCGGCGATCGCCTTGTCGGCGTTCGGGTCGTACCGCAACACCACCAGCTTGCCGCCGGCGAGGTTCTCGAGCTCGTCGAGGAAGTTGTCGAGCACGGTGCGCGAATCGCGCAGGTTGACGGGCAGTTTGTCCTTGGCACTGCAATAGGCCTCGATCAGCAGGGGCTGCTCGAGACCTTGCACCAGCCGCCGCGTCGAGTCGGTCGACGACCACAACCGGTCGCTGGTCAGGTCGAGCCGCAGCCGATGCCGCGACGCCAGATAGACCACCTGGGCGAGCACTGCGAACAGCAGCAGCACGTGCACGGCCACCGCCAGCGCCGCGCCGGTCTGGGCACGCCGGCCGAGTGGCTCGGCGAGGTTTGGATCCAATCGCGACATCACGATCACCCCCGCAGGCGCCGGCGGTGCAGCACCAGCGCGTTGCAGTACAGGAAGAACCCGCAGAAGCAGGCGAAGTAGACCAGGTCGCGCGAGTCGAGCACGCCGCGACCGATGCTCTCGAAGTACTTGTACGGGCTGATGCCGTTGAGCAGGTCGACGACCAGGGCCGGCAGCACGCCGGTCAGGCCCTCCAGCAGCAGCGGATACCCGAGCACGAACAGCACCAGCAGCGACACCACCGACAGCAACATCGCGACGATCTGGTCGCGGGTCGTCGCCGACCAGAACATGCCAACCGCGACGAAGCTGCCGGTGAACATCACCGACGCCGCGTAGGCCGCCAGCACCGGCGGCCAGTCGATGCCGCCGTAGACGTCGAGCGTCAGCGGCAGCCCGAGCGTCAGCAGCAGCAGGAACGCCAGGAACACCAGCGTCGCCGCGAACTTGCCGAACACCAGGCCGCGGATCGGCACCGGGAAGGTCAGCAGCAGCTCGATGGTGCCCAGTTTGCGTTCCTCGGCCCACAAGCGCATCGTCAGGCCGGGCAGGAACAGCAGCAGCACCCACGGCAACAGGCCGAAGAACGACTGCATGCTGGCCTGCGCGCCGTGCACCAGCGCCAGCGACGAGGCCGCGAACAACACGATCAGCAGGAACAACACGCCGAACACGTACGCGATCGGCGACAGGAAGTAGCTGCGCAGTTCGCGCCGGAAGATCACCAGGGTCTCACGCACTCTGGGCCTCCTGGCTGTCCAGCAGCGTCAGTTTGCGGAACACGTCCTCGAGGCTGGCCCGTTCGCGCTGCAGCTCGAGCAGGGTCCAGCCGTTCTTGACGACCACGTGGGCCAGGGCCCCTTCGAGGTCGGCGCCCGATTCGGGCACGTCGATGCGGTACACGGCACTGCCCGGGACCCGCTCGACGACCTGCACCGGCGCGCCGACGAACACCTCCTGGCACTGCCGCAGCACCGCCTCCTCGGGCCCGCGGACCCGCACCCGCAGCGCGCCCTTCGGCAGCCGGTCGACCAGCTCGGCCTGGCTGCCGTCGGCGACGATGCGCCCCTGGCTGACGATGATCGCGCGCGAACAGGACTTCTCGACCTCTTGCAGGTAGTGCGTGCTCAGCACCACCGTGTGCTCCTCGCCGAGCCGCTCGATCAGCTTGCGCACCTCGACGATCTGGTTCGGATCGAGGCCCGAGGTCGGCTCGTCGAGGATCAGCACCGGCGGTTCGTGCACGATCGCCTGCGCCAGCCCGACCCGCTGCTTGTAGCCCTTGGACAGTTCGAGGATGTCCTTGCCGAGCACCTTGTCGAGGCCGCACAGCGAGGCCGCGCGCGCCACCGCGGCCTTGCGGCGGCTGCGGGCGACGCCGCGGATGTCGGCGCAGAACGCCAGGTACTCGTCGACGCGCATCTCGGCGTACAGCGGCGTGCTCTCGGGCAGGTAACCGATCCGGCGCCGCACCTCGAGCGAGTCGTCGACGACGTCGAACCCGGCCACCGACGCCCGCCCGCCGCTCGGCAGCAGGTAGCCGGTCAGGATCTTCATCGTCGTCGACTTGCCCGCCCCGTTGGGGCCGAGGAAGCCGACCACTTCGCCTTTCTGGACCGCGAACGACACGCCCTTGAGCGCGTGCGCGAACCCGTACCACTTCTCGAGTTCAACGACCTCGATCATCGTGCACCTGTTCGATGGGATTGGCGCAGGTGGCCGGTCCGCATGGCCCCACCTGCAGAGCGACACGCCCGGCGAGCGCCTCGCACCGCCGCGAGGCCCCCGCCGGCTACCGACTCACTCCTCCAGCCGGAACGAGTCGAGGAACTTCTTGTTGTTGTCGGTCTTCATCAGGCGATCGATGAGCAGCGGCATCGCGTCGAGCACGTTCATGCGCGCCAGCACGCGCCGCAGCGTGTACAGCCGCTTGGTGATGTCGGCACCGAGCAGCAGCTCCTCCTTGCGGGTGCCCGACATCTCGATGTCGATGGCAGGGAAGATGCGCCGTTCGGCGAGCTGGCGGTTGAGCACCAGCTCCATGTTGCCGGTGCCCTTGAACTCCTCGAAGATCACCTGGTCCATGCGCGAACCGGTGTCGACCAGGGTCGTCGCCAGGATCGTCAAGGAGCCACCCTCCTCGCACTTGCGCGCCGAACCGAAGAACTTCTTCGGGACCTCGAGCACCTTGCTGCCCAGACCGCCCGACATCGTGCCGCCGCCGCGGCCGCCGAGCGCGCTGTTGTAGGCGCGGGTCAGACGCGTGATCGAGTCGAGCAGGATCACCACGTCGCGGCCGGTCTCGACCAGCCGCTGGGCCCGCTTCATGCAGATCTCGCTGACGGCGATGTGGTGCTTGGGGCCTTCGTCGAGCGTCGACACCAGCACTTCGCGGTTCGGGCCTTCGACGCTGCGCTTCCAGCTGGTGGCCTCCTCGGGCCGTTCGTCGATCAGCAGCACGATCATGTGCACGTCGGGGAAGTGCTCGGCGATCGAGTGGCAGATCTGCTGCATCAGCACGGTCTTGCCCGACCGCGGCGGCGCGACGACCAGACCGCGCTGGCCGTAGCCGATCGGACACAGCAGGTCGACGATGCGCAGGCTGACGTTCTCGTCGTCGCCGGGGGCCAGCACGAACTGCGGCTCCGGATCGACGACCGTCATCTCGCGGAACGTCTTGCAGTCGCGCCGATCCTCGGGGTCGATGCCGTCGACGGCTTCGATCTCGGCCAGCGTCAAGCGCTGCGGACCGCGGTTGGGCATGCCGGCCTTGCCCTCGATCGAACTGCCCTCCTGCAAGCGCCACTGCCGGATCAGCGCCGACGGCACGAACACGTCGCCGTTGGGGATGTTGTCGGGCATGTAGCTGTTGGCCTTCTTGCGCAGCCAGCCGTTGCCCTCCTTGGTGTACTCGAGCACCCCGACGACCTCTTCGAGCGGTCCTTCGACGACCATCGGGCCGCCACCACCCGCGCCGCCACCGCCGCCATTGCCGCCTTGGAAGCCGCCGCCGCCGCCGCCACCATGGAAGCCACCACCACCGCCGCCGCCTCCACCCAGGACGCCGCCGCCACCGACCGCGCCCCGCCGCGCACCGCCGCCGCGACCGCGACGACGCCGACGGCCGCCGCGCCAGCGCTTGCGCTCCGGCCCACCCTGGTCCGAAGCTGGATCCACACCCGAAGAGAAGTCGTTCTCGCTGATGCTCATGCGTGCATCTGGACGTTCATGCACCGGGTGAAGACCCGGCATTCCTGCTGCGCTCCGCAGCGGCACTGGCCACCGCGGAGGTTCCCGACCAGCACCGCCGGCGGGGTTCCGGTCGGGCGCCACGGGCGCCAACACCGGTTGGTCACAGACGAACGGCGGATGCCGCTCGCGCTGCGACGCGGAGCGACTGACCCACACGCAGTGGGCAGGCGCTCTGGAAGACGAGGGGTTGCAGAGCTGGCGCGTCGGACCTCGTGAACCTGATGTCGCCCCGCGGATGCAGGGAACCCACCAGCGAACCGAGGGCGATCCAGCCAGGATTGCGTATCGGACGACCCGTACCGATTCCGGTCGAACCGGACCGATCCGTACGGTCTCAGCCAAGACAGTCAGTGGTTGCGGAGAGAACCGACCGAAGGATTCGGAACGGCCCTCCCAGGAACCGCGGGTCGCCGCTTGCCGGCGCCCCACAGCGCATCCATCAGCTCTCACCGCGTTAGGCTGGCGCGGACCGGGCGACGGAAGATGGTGTGCAGGAATAGCGGCACCAGCCAGCCCGCGCAAGGGCCAGCCAGCGGAATTTCGTCGCAACGCTCCGCGGCACTCGCTGTTGCGATGCGCGCCGCGGCGCGCTATCCCAGGCAGCAGCGATCGGCTGACCGCAACTCAACTTTGCAGCTCCGGAAACCCGAAAACCAGCTGCAGCGGGCCTCCCCCGCCTTCCGACGGAACCACCCATGGCAAACCCCTTCGACTTCGATCCCCGCCGCCTCCGCCTCGACGACGACGACGAGGAGGACGACGGTGGTGGCGGCGGCTGCGACAAGGAGGGCGGCGGCAAGGACCGCGGCATGCCCAACCCGTTCGAGAAGGCGTTGTTCGAGTCGCGCACGATCCTGTGCAGTGGCCCGGTCGACGACAAGATGCTCAAGGAGATGACGATCCGCTGCCTGGCGATGGAGCAGAAGGACGAGAAGAAGGCGATCACCGTCTTCATCAACTCGCCCGGCGGCAGCGCCGACGCCGGCTTCGCGATCTACGACATGCTGCGCTTCATCAAGCCGCCGGTGGTCACGGTCGTGAACGGCCTGTGCGCGTCGGCCGGCATCCTGATCCACCTCGCCGCCGACAAGAAGCGCCGCTTCTGCCTGCCCGAGAGCCGCTTCATGATCCACCAGCCGTCGACCGGCGGGCGCGGCACCGCCAGCGACCTCGACATCACCGCCAAGGAAGTGCTCAAGCTGCGCGACCGCTACTCGCGGATCATCGCCGACGCCTGCGGCCACAAGCCCGAACGGGTCATCGACGACTCGCGCCGCGACTTCTGGCTCGACGCCGGCCAAGCGCTCGAGTACGGCCTGGTGCACAAGATCGCCCAGAAACGCGCCGACCTGCCCGCCTGAGCGGCCGGTCGCACCCGGCCGCGCCTCTGGAATTGGCGAACCGGTCCGCCGCCGCTACGTTGGCGAGGTGATGCGCCGCGCGTTGCCCCTGTTGCTGGCTGCCGCCGCCGCGGCCCAGGACCGCAGCTCGACGGTGTTGCGGCTCTACGACCCGACCGGGGCGCCGGTCGCCGAGGCCACCGCGACCTTGTTCCTGGGCCCGCGACTGGACCTGCCGGCCCTGCGGGCGGCCGCTTGGCCTGGCCAGCCCATCGACCCGGCCTATGCACCCAGCACCGTCACCGCTCGCAGCCGCGCCGACGGCGAAGTGCGGCTCGGCGATCCCGCCGCACCACGCGCCGGCGCGGTGTTGGTGCAGACCGAGCTCGGCCTGGGCGCATTCGTGCCGCACGCCCGGCCCCGACAGGCCCAGCGCATCGTGCTGCAGCCGCAGGGTGCGATCGCCCTCTCCGCCGACCGCAGCGAGACGTTCGTCCTGCATGCGGCGTGGCGCGAACCAGGCCGCGCAGCCGTTCGGCTCGGCCACGCCTGGGCGCGTGCGGCAGCCGCCCAACCCGAGTGGCGGCTGCCGGCAGGCGACTACGAGCTGTGGCTGGACACCGCGGACGGCTGGGAATGGCGCCGGCTCAGCGTGCAATCGGGCCAACGCACGTTGCTGTCGCCGTCGCCAGCACCCCGCGCGCTGCAACTGAGCGCGCCGCTGCGCGTCGCGCCGGACGGCTGGAACGACCTCGAACTGCTGTCGCCGACCCGCCCACAGACGGTCCTGCGCGGCGCGGCCCGCCAGTGCACCCTGGTGACCCACGACCTGCGCACCGGCGCGATCGACCTGCGCCAGCTGCCCGACGACGCGACCACCGCGGCCCTGGCGTGGCGCGCGGCGGGCA
>DAIMFJ010000200.1:0-9442 GCA_036724695.1 Planctomycetota bacterium | reverse complement strand
TGTGCCGGAGGCGGGACTTGAACCCGCACGCCTTGCGGCGCGGGTTTTTGAAACCCGTGCGTCTGCCGATTCCGCCACTCCGGCCGGCGCGGGCAGGGTAGCAGCGACCACCGCTCCGCGCAACAGCAGAAGCGGCAACCGCGGCAGCCGAATCCTCACCGCGGCCGCAGCCGGATCGCATCGTCGCCCGCTGACTCGAGCACGCCAGTCGCCAAGCCGGCCGCCAGTACCGCCCTCGCCTCGTCGAGGTCGCAATCGAGAACCTGCACCAACGCCGCGGTGATGCAGTCCGTGGACAGCGTCGCGCGGTTCCCGCCGAGTTGCACGAACAGCCTCGCGAACAGATCCGCCGCGAACGGCTGGGCACGACCGGCGGTGGGGTGGGCCTCGTCGCCACTCCCTGCACAGCACGGCGCGACATTGCCTTTGCAACTCGGGCACTGGCCATGGCCATGTACGAACACGAGCGCCACCAGGGCACCACACTGCGGACACCGTTCGAGTGGTGCGGCAGGCATCGGCGGCGCCTGGGCGGCGGTCCGTCAGGCCGTGGCCACGACGAGCTCTTCGTCGACTTCGCTCTGCAGCAGGTTCTGGATCGCCATCAAGGTACCCGCCGACGAACTCGGGCAGCTGCCGCAGGCACCCTGGTAGCGGATGTACAGCGTCTTGCCCTCGAGCCCCATGACCTGCAGCCCGCCGCCGTCGCCGGCCAGGGCGGGGCGAACGCGGTCGTCGAGCAGGTGGTTGATGCGCGCCAACACCTCGGGATCGCCACCCTTGGGCAAGCGCGCCAACGGATCGTCGTCGACCGCCTGGCCAGCGGCCGGTGCGGCGGTGACCTCCTCGGGCTCATGGCTCTCCAGCAGACGGGTCACCTGCTCGGCAACGGCACGCCAGTCGGCCTTGCCCGACATGCTGACGGTGACGAAGTTGTCGCAGAAGAACAGCATCTCGACCCCGGGGATCGCAAACAGAGCCTGCGCCAGCACATCGCTGCGCGCGTCTTCGGGCTTGCCGTACGCCAACGACTGCCCGCTCGCGGCGATCTGGCGATCGAGCAGGAACTTCATCGCGTTGGGATTCGGAGTGGGCTGGATGCTGGAGACCTTCATGATGATGTGCTGGCTCTTGGGCGGTGAATCAGCCCCATTTTTCGGCTCTTTACCTGCCAGAAGCAAGGGGCCAGTCTGCGCCAGACCACTTGGCCCGAAACCCAGGCTCAGTGGAGCAGCTTGCTGCGCGCGTCGGCCGGACCGGTGGTCAAGAACACCGGCTTCCAGATCCCGCCGGACCCCGCGTGGTCGACGACCCGCAGCACCAGGGTGTTGCGCTGGCCGGCCCGGAGCCGTTGCCCCAGTTCGGCGACCTGTCGCTCGAGCCAGATCGTCGTCTTCGTCACCGGATCGCCGAAACTGCCGGCCGGCTCGCCGTTGAGCCACAGCTCGAAGCTGTCGTCGACACCGTCGAACACGGCGCGGGCGTCGAGCCCGGCCCAGTCGGCTGGCACGTCGACGTCGAGGCGGTACCACGCGACGCCGGTGTAGTGCCGCAGGTCTTCGGCCTGGTTCTCCCAGTGCGAACCGGCCCGCAGGTCGCGCCACGGGGCGGAACTGGTGTCGACGATGGCCGCCATCCATTGGGCGGCGCGGCCTTCGTCCTGCGGGTCGGTGCGGAACCGCCATACCGGCAAGTCGAGTCGCTTCTCGGTCAGCAGCGCCCGCAGCGCCGCGACGGTGGTGGGTTGCAGGTGCCGCTGCGCCGGGGGGCCATCGCGCAGATGCGTGCCCAGTTCGTGGCGCAGGTGGTGGTCCAAGGTCCCGGGCCCGGCCTTGGGATCGATGCGCAGCGAAGTCACCAGCAAGCGCCCTTCGCCGAGCCGGGTGTCGAAGGCCAGGAGGTGCCGACGGACCTCGGGAATGTCGTGGGTCTCCCAGAATGCCAGCACCGGATCGACCTGGCCGAGCCAGCCGTCCCAAGGCATCACGCGACCGGTCTCGAGGTCGAACGACGACAGCTCCAGCCACAGGTCCTTCGGAATGCGCTGGTGCAGCGGGTGGTCCGGGGCGAACGGCGCGCCGCGCAACGCCCACAGGTACTCGGTGCGCGGCGAGGCCTTGCGGTCCCCGGCGAGCAACAGCACGCGCGCACCCGCGGCGATGCGGTCCAGCAAGTCGACGCTGAGCCGATCGACGACCAGGATGTCGTCGTCGACCGCGTCGGCGACCTCGGCGTCGTGGGCCGCCCGGACGGCTGCCGCGGGCCGTCCTGGCACCTGCCACAGCCGCCAGGAGTTGGTTGCGGGGTGCGAACCGCGCAGCTCGGCGTGCACGGTGATCGGCGCAGCTGCCGTGAGGTCGTGGTCGAGTTGCAGCACGATCGGCTCGCTGGTGCCACCGGCCGGCACTTCGACCGCCACCTCGAGCACCCGCTGCGGATCGCGGTCGCTCCACAGCCGCAGCGTGCCCTGCAGGGGCCCTTGGCCGAAGTGCGAGACGCGCACCGGCACCGCGCGCCGCGCGGCGGTCACCGCGCGTTCGTGCCACGTCAGGTCCAGGCACAGCATCGTGTCGCGGTGCCAGGCCCACTGCGCCGGCGTCCACTTCAAGCGGTCGTGCTCGTCGTACAGGCCCATGCGGCACTTCGGGATGTCGCGCGCCACCGAGACGACGTAGCCGGCTTCGGGAATGCGCAAGCGCAGCTGCTCGATCTGGAACTGGCGGTTGCGCAGCCCGAACTCCAGCGACCGCGGCAGCAGGCTGGCGAGGGTCTCGGCACCGCATTCGGCGGCGAGCCACGCCTCGAACGCGCGCTGTTCGGCGACGCAGGTCGGTTGCCACCACGGCGCCTGGCTGCCGTGCCGGCGATCCCACGCCGCCAGATCGAGCCAGGTGTCGGCGGCGATGCACTCGCCGAGCAGCAGCGGCTTCTCACCCTTCTCGCGGATGTGCCGCAGGAACTCGTCGAGACGGCCCGGGAACCACGAGTTGTTGCCGTACGGATGCTCGTCCCAGAAGTCGGTGATGCGCTGCCAACCGATCCAGCTGCTGTCGTCGACGACCAGCGTGTTCGGCACGGCCGCTTTGCAGGCTTCGAACAGGGCCTTGACGACGTCGAGGTCGGCGCCGTGGCCGGTTTCGCAGGTGATGCTGCGGAAGGCGACCGACGGGTGGCTGCGATCGTGCGCGAAGAACTCGCCGTACTCGGTCAGCAGTTCCTGCTTGTGGGCCTGGTCCATCTTGGGGTGCCAGGTCGGGTACTCCTGCCAGACCAGCAGTCCCAGCTCGTCGCAGAGTTCGTAGAAGGCGCGCGGCGGGACCCACAGGCAGCATTTGACGCAGTTGAAGCCCAGGCTCTGGAAGTCGAGCAACTGCCGCCGCCAGTACGCCGGATCGCATGGGGGAGCGAAGTGCGGCGGCGAGTACCCCCAATGCAGGATGCCACGCATCTGCAGAGGGGCGCCGTTCCAGTGCACCGCCTTGCCCACCGCCTGCAGATCCCGGAAGCCGACCTTGCGAGTCACCACGTCGGCGACGACTCCCGCGCGGCGCAGCGTGATCCGGGCCTCGTAGAGCTTCGGGCTGCCGGGCGACCAGGGAGTGACCTGCAGGCACGGCAGGGTGCCGCGGCGGCCCGTCGCGCGGGCGTCGGTGCCGAGCACCTCGACCGTCACCTCGTCGTCAGGCGCAGCGTCGAGCAACGGCACGTCGAACGCCAACTCCGCCGGCGGATTGCCGAACTGGATCGGCCGCCAGCTGCCGAACAGGTGCAAGCCCAGCCGGTCGATCGTGGGAAAGAAGTCCAGGCACAGGGTGACCCCTTGCCAGATGCCGCCGAAGTGCGGCTGCACGATCGGCAGGAACCCCTGGGTGTTGTGGCCGACCTTCTCGTCGACCCGCACCGTCAACACGTTCTGGCCATCGCGTCGCACGGCCTGGGTGGCATCGACACGGAACGGCGTCCAACCGCCGAGGTGGCTGCCGACCTCGTGGCCGTTGACGTACACCGTCGCGTGGGTCGCCACCGCCGCGAACTCGAGGCGCACCGCGCCGGTGTATCCGGCTGGCAGCGCGAACGTGCGTTCGTACCAGGCGACGCCGTCGAAGTCGGCGCCGAGCACACCTTCCCACGCGCCCGGCACAGCCACGGCGACGGCGGTGTCGGCCGGTTTGCCGCCCTGGTCGACGCGCAGTTGCCACGTGCCGTCGAGCGGCAGCCGCACCTGCGCACCGAGGCCGGTGAGCAACCAGCAACCAACCAGTACGCAGCGGAGCAGTGTCGTCACAGGCAGTAGACCTCGGTCAGTTTCCGGTCCAGGTAGGCGAGGAACGGCTCGGCCGACAGCGGCGCGCCGGTGACGCGTTGCACCAGTTCGGCGGGCGGGAAGCGGCGCCCGTGGCGATGCACTTCCCGCCGCAACCATTCGCGCAGCACCTCGAAACGGCCAGCGCCGCACAGGTCCTCCAGCGGACCCAGGCTGCGCGCCGCCGCCGCCGCGAACTGGGCGGCGTACAGGTTGCCGAGCGTGTAGGTCGGGAAGTAGCCGAACAGCCCGCACGACCAGTGCACGTCCTGCAGGCAGCCGCGACGGTCGTCGGGCACCTGCAAGCCGAGGTAGTCGCGGTAGCGTTCGTTCCAGGCCCTCGGCAGCGCGTCGACCGACAACTCGCCTTCGACCAGCGCCAGCTCGACCTCGAAACGCACCATCACGTGCAGGTCGTAGGTCGCTTCGTCGGCTTCGACGCGGATCAGGCTCGGCTGCACGCGGTTGGCGGCGCGCCAGACCGACTCGGCGTCGAAGCCCTGGCACGCTGCCCCGAGGTGCTGCTGCGCCACCGGCCAGCACCATTGCCAGAACGCCCGGCTGCGGCCGACGTGGTTCTCCCAGAGCCGGCTCTGGCTCTCGTGGATGCCGAGCGAAACCGCTTCGCCGAGCGGCGAGCCGAGGTGGCGCGGTTCGAGGCCCTGTTCGTAGAGGCCATGCCCCCCTTCGTGCATCGTCGAGCCCAGCGCGTCGAGCACGTTGTCGCGGTGGAACCGGGTCGTCAGCCGCACGTCGCCACCGGTGCCGGTGCAGAACGGATGCGCGCTGCGATCCAGGCGGCCCCGCTTGACGTCGAAACCGATCGCGGCCAGCACGGCGCGCACGAATGCCTCCTGCCGCCCCTCGTCGATCGCCACGCGCGCGAACGCATCGTCCGGAGCCCGGCCTCGCGCCAGCTTCTCGCGCAGCGCGACCAGCCGTTCGCGCAGGGGGCCGAACAACAAGCGCAGGTCGGCGGCGTTCATGCCGGGCTCGTACAACCCGGCCAGCGCATCCCAACGCGACTGACCGGGATTGCGCAGGCAATCCGCCTTCTGCCGCTGCAGTTCGAGCAGGCGCGTCAGCCAGGGCGCGAAGCGGCGGAAGTTGGCGTGTTGGCGGGCGTGCGCCCATTCCTGCTGGGCGCGGCTCTCGGTGGCGGCCAGCTCGGCGACCAGGCTGGCCGGCAGCCGCGTCGCGCGGTCGTGGTCGCGGCGCATCTCGCGGACGTTCGCGGCCACTTCCGGATCGGCGAGCAGGTGGCGATCCCCTTCGCAGGCGAGCAGCCACTCGCCGACCCGCGGGTCGGTGCAGCGTTCGTGCTGCAGCCGGGCCAGCAGCGCCAGTTGTTCGGCGCGGAGGTCCCCGCCACCCGACGGCATGTAGGTCTCCTGGTCCCAGGCCAGCAGGGCATTGCTCGACCCGAGCAGGAAGGCCTCGCGCAGGTGCGCGAGCAACTGGGGGTAGGCGTCGGCCATCGGCGCGATGGTACCGGTCGGAAGGCCGCGCGGCGACGCTTCAGCGCGACACCGCGTGCTCGCCGCCGGACTCCTCGGCGAGTCGTTCGAGCAGCGTGCTCGGCCCGCCGATCGCCACCGTGTGGATGCGGATGCCGCGGCCGAGGTTCCAGGCCGCCACTGCGCGCGCCAAGCGATCGGGAGCGACGATCTCGCCAGCGCTCGGATAGCCGTCGGTGAGCAGGAAGATCGTGTCGACCTCGGGGTCGTCGAAGGCGACCTTGAGGCCGTCGTGCACGTTGGTCGCACCGCGGATCTCGAGGGCCTGCACGAACTCGGCCGCGGCCTTGCGGCGCCGTTTGTCGAGCGGCTGCAGGCGTTCGGCCCAGGCGGTCGTGGTGGTCCCGAACCCGACGATGTTGACCTTGGCCTTGGCCGGCAGCACCTCGAGCACGCGCAGCAACTGCCGCTTGGCTTCGTCGAGGCGCGTCACCTTGCCGGTGCCAATCGTCTCGCGCATGCTGCCGGACACGTCGACGACGAAGGCGACGCGCTCGCTGCGCACCGGGATGTCCCAGTAGGTCGCGGCGGTGTCGGCCTTGGCGGCACTGGGCTGGCCATGGCGCGGCTTTGCCTCGTCGGGTCGCGGCGGGATCTTGAAGTCGGCACTGGCCTTGGCCCAGAACTCGCGCCAGGCCTTGCCGTCCGGGAACCGCAGCCGGGTCAACTCGAACAGCCCGCGGACCACGTCCTCGCGCAAGCGCGCCGACTCGGCGTCGACCCGTTCGATCAGCCACGGAATGCCGGCCTCGAGGCGCACGGCGACCAACAGATCGACCGCCGCCGCCCGCACCTGCCACTGCGGGTCGCCGAGGTTCTCGCCGGCGACCTGCAGGGCCGCCGGACGATCCAGCCGCGGCGGCGTCTCGCTGGCCAGCCGCGCCAGCAGCTGCAGCGCCGCGGTGCGCACCGGCGGCGCCTTGTCGCGCACCGCAGCGAACAAGACCTCGGCCCAGGCGTCCTGCCGGTTGCGCAGTTCGTGCAACGCCGCGAGTGCCGCGGCGCGGTTGGCATCGCTGCCTTGCTGGCGGAGACGGTCGAGGGTCGCCCCGGCGACGTCGTCGCCGTGGCCGGCCAACACGGCGATCGCCGCGGCGGCGACGGCGCCGTCCGCGTCGCCGGCCAGTTTGGCGAGCACCGTCAGGGTGGTGGCGCGCTCGGCCGCGGGAACGAACGCCAAGGCCCGGATCGCCGCGCGCCGCTGGCCTTGGTCCTTGTTCCGCTGGGCTTCGGCGAGCACGAACTTCCGCACCTCGGCCGCCTCCAGCAACGCCTGCCAACGCGCCTGCATCTCGTCGCCGAACGGATCGCGGCTGCTGGCGGCCATCGCGAACAGCAGCGGCAGATCGGCCGCCGCACCGGCCGTCATCAGCCCCAGCAGGGCGGCCCGGTAGGCGTCGCCCGAACTGGTCGGCCCCAGGCGCCGGGCCAGCTGCTCGGCCAACTCCGCCGCCTTGCCATGTTCGTGTTCGGCAAGTTGCAGCACCGCCTGGGAGGCCAGCAGCACATCGCGATCGAGCGCCAGTTGCAGCCGCAACTCGTCGACCAGCGGATCGGCGCGGTCGGCCAACGCCTCGAACGGCGGCAGCCGGTCGCGACCGTTCGCACCACGCACCGCGGCGAGCAACAGGTCGCGGGCCGCCGCACCGGCGGCGACCCGCAGGCCCTTGCAGGCCGCCAGCCGCACGCCCGGCTTGCCGTCGGTCAGCAGCTCACCGAGCGCGTTGGTGCCCGCATCGCCCTGCCGCCCGCGCCCCTCGGCGGCCAGATCGCCGCTGCGCGGTGAGGCGGCCGTGCGCACGGCCTCGGTCAGGGCGACGACGACCGCTGCAGCCTGGCGGTCGACTTCGCCGAGGGCCCGGAGTACGGTCATGCGGTACGACGCGGATTGCGCCTTCTGCAACTCGTCGAGCAGGATCCCGGTGGCAGCCGCCGACGCGTACGGACCGAGATCGCCGACGGCGCGTCGCCGCGCGTCTTCCTGGCCGGTGGCGGCCTTGCGGTAACGGGCCACGGCGTCGGCCTCGGATTTCGGCCGCTGGGCCATGGCCGCCGGCGCAACCGCCAGCGTCAGCCCGAGTACCAGCAGCATCTTGTAGAGGAGCGGGGTCATTCCGGGAGATGGTAGCGCATGGGGGGCAACGCGGAACCTCTCCAGGCCGACACCGGCCGCCACCGCCAGGTCCAAGTCCTGCCCCGACTGGCGATTGCGCGGCCTGGCAGGTTCGGCCACGATGATGGCAGGAACGCGCCGCTCCACCCAGCCATGCAACCGCACCCTGACGCGTCGACTTCCCCGAGTGCTGCCCGCCTGCCCGGCGGCATGGGCGCAGCACCACCGTGGGCCGAATCGCTGGGCGCCGTCCTGCCCGGCATCGTGCACCTGCTTGGCAATCTGATGTTCACGATCCAGGGCAACGCCCACCTCAGCGCCGACACCCCGCAAGGCCAGGCGATCGGCCGAGCGGCGCACCGCGGCGCCGAGGTGGTGCGTCTGCTCGGCTGCCTGCTCGGCGATGCGGCACCACAGAGCGTGCCTGCCGACGACCTGCTGCACCTGCTGGCCGAACTGGCCCGCGTGACCTTGCGCGACCGCAACTGCCAGGTCCACGCCGAAGCCGGCGAGGACGCGCCAGGACCGCGGGTCGACCTGCAACGCACGGCCCAGGCGACGTTGCTCGGCCTGCAGCAGTTCGTGGCCGGCCTGCCGACCACGACCGCCGGGACCGTGACCCTCCAGCGAGTGCCCGCCGGCGAGTCCCAAGCAGCCAGCGCGGCGCTGCGCCTGCGGTTCGCCTTCGTGCCCGCCGAAGGCATGCTGCCGTTCCCGGTGGCCGGGCCCGAGCTGCTCGGCAACGTGCTCGCGGCCAGCCGCCGCGCCGGCGTGCGGTTGGCGCCGATGGTGCGCGGCAATGCGCTGGAACTCGACCTGCCAGCCGGTGGGGCAGGGGCCGCGCTGCGGGCCGAAGCTTGACGCCCCCTTGACCGTTTCTTCTCGGAACCTGCCTACCGTCTTGGCAGTCAGGTAACACCCAGAAGAGAATCCGTGATCGCCGTGGCCAAGCCGAAGATCCTGGTAATCGAAGACGAGCCCGACCTCCTCGAGGTCATCCAGTACAACCTCGATCGGGAGGGTCACAAGGTGATCGCGTGCCGGAACGGTGAGCAGGGGCTCAGCCGGATCCGCACCGACAACCCAGACCTCGTGATCCTCGACCTGATGCTGCCCGGCATGGACGGGGTCGAGGTCTGCCGGCAGGTCAAGTCGGACCCGGTGACCCGGGCGATCCCGATCATCATGGTCACCGCCAAGAGCGAGGAGAGCGACATCGTGCTCGGGCTCGGCATCGGCGCCGACGACTACATCACCAAGCCGTTCAGTCCCCGCGAGCTGGTGGCGCGGGTCAAGGTCGTGCTGCGCCGCGGCCCGCTGCGCGACCAGAGCGGCGGCGGCGAACGGGTGGTGCGGGGGCCCTTGGCGATCGATCTGGGCCGGCACGAGGCACGCCTCGACAACAGCCTGCTGACCTTGACGCCCACCGAGATGCGGTTGCTGCACATCCTGGCCACGCACCCAGGCCGGGAGATCACACGTGCCAACCAGCTGCGCCGCGAGATCGGC
>DAIMFJ010000199.1:2908-9530 GCA_036724695.1 Planctomycetota bacterium | reverse complement strand
ATTCGCCAGGCGCACAGCCGAGCTCCAGGAAGTGCCACGTCACCGCCCGGTACATCGCCCCGGTGTCGAGGTACGCAAAACCGAGGGCGTTGGCCAGCCGCCGCGCGACCGTACTCTTGCCAGCGCCGGACGGGCCGTCGATGGCGACGACTTCGGTTGGTTCGGCAGCGGCTGGTACGGAGTTCACCACGAGGTGGAGAGCGGCGGCAGGGAGCGAGCTCGTGGAACGAGCGGGTGGTTCGGGAGCTGGATTCGGCGGCCCTGGTCGCCACGACCGGGCCCCCGCGGCGGCGGTGCTGGCCGCCGCCGACGCCGGACCGGATCGGTACCGACGAAGGGCGGAACAGCGTAGCGCCCCCCACCCCCGCCGGCAATCCGGATCCGGGCCGGACGGCCCCCTGCTGCCACCGGCTTCACGCAGGCAGATCCGGACCGAACGGACACGGCCCCGGCTCGGCCGTCGGCTCGGCGAGCCCTTCTGCCGTAAACTGGACGGAAACCAGGGCTTGCGCATCCACCACGAACCCGACTCCGGCCGCGTCGAAGGCCGGTAGCACCGCGTAGCTGCCGCCGGGCAGCTCGCCGCGGCCGTGGCGGTGGATGTGCCCGAACACCACCCGCCGGGCCCCGAACGCGAACGCGCTGCCGACCGCCGCGGCGGTCGGCAGGAAGCGCAGCTGGTCGCCCCCCATCACGCCGCGGGGCACCGACCGCCGGCTGCGCGCCCGCGCCCGCTCGGCGATCGCCAACGCCGCGCGCTGCGGCAACGTGTCGGACAACCACTTGACGAACCGGCTGCGCAGCAGCTTCTTGGCGCGCAGGTACGGCACGTCGCGCACGCAGAACTCGTCGCCGTGGGCGAGCAAGGTCGGCACACCGCCGAGGTCGATCTGCAGCGCCCCCGGCACGACGGTCGCACCGCTGGCGGCGGCGAAGCTGGCACCGAGCAGGAAGTCGCGGTTGCCGTGCAGCACGAACAGCCGGCCGCCGGCCGCGGTGAACCCGTCGAGGGCCGCGGCCACCGCCGCCCAGACGCCGACCGTCACCTGCCGCGGACTCGCGAACGAATCGAAGACGTCGCCGAGCAGCACCGCGACGGCCTGCTGGCGGCGGGCCACCTGCAGCGCGCCGCGCAGGCGCACGAACGCCGGATCGTCGGCGGTCTGCAGGTGCAGGTCGCTGACCAGCACGGCGCGCGCCGCCCCGGTCGCGGTCGCGAACACCGGCGTGCCGAGCATGCTGCCGAGGCGGCGCAGCGGTTCGCTCACCGGTCCACCAGTTCGAGGAACACCGCGCCGAACGGGTCGAGCGCCACCTCGAACGTGCTCGCCGCGCCGAGCGTGTCGCCGCCGAACAGCCGCGCGCTGCGTTGCCGCGGGAACGTCAACTGCACCCGCCGCGGCCCGTTGGCGGCCAGGCGCTGCAGCAGGTCGGGCCGGCCCTGTGCCGCCAGCCGCACGGCCAACACGACGCGGCCGTCGCGCAAGCGCAGCACGGTGCGTTCGAGGCAGGTCGGCAGGCCGTCGCCGCGCGCGTCGCAGACCGGCTGCACGCCGGCCACCTCGAGCACGCTGCGGACCCGGCGCCGCAGTTCGAACGCGAAGCCGACCTGCTGTTCGTCGAGCCGGGCGCCGTCGTAGGCGAGCACCGGCGTGTTCAGGTACACCGCGCGGCCGCGGTCCAGGCTCTGCTCGACGAACACGGCGGTGTCGCCGCGACGTTCGCCGAGGCGGCCCTGCAGGCCGCGTTCGCCCGCCGGCAGGCGTTCGCCGAGCCGCTGCAGGGCCTTGCCTTCGCGGACCAGCAGGTCGTCCCAGCGCAGACTGCGCGCGGTCACGCCGAACAGTTCGTCGAGGACGCCGCGGTCGCGGCGCTGCCCGACCTCGTCGTACAGGCCGGTCGAATGGTCGGCGAGCACGGTGCCGCCGGCGCGGGTGTAGGCGCCGATCGCCTGCGCGTTGCGCTCGCTGAGGGCCAGCGTCGCCGGCAGGATCAGGCAGCGCGGCCGTTCGAGCAGCAGCCGCTCGGCGAGGTCGTGCTCGCCGACGAACTGCGGCTGCAGGCCGAGGTCCTGCAGCAAGCGCAGCCACGACAGCCGCGCCGCCTGGCTGGTGCTGTGCGTGCGTTCGTACGACGACAGCCGGCGCACCCAGGTCATGCCGTCCTGCGCCGAGTCGAGCATCCACCACAGCGTCACCGAGGTCTGCGACTCGAGGATCCAGACCGGGCTCGGCTCGATCCGGGCGCCGGCACAGGCGTCGAGCACCGGCCGCCAGCGCGGCAGTTCGGCGGCGAGTGCGGCGCCGAACGGGGTCGGCTGGCCCTCGCCGTCGGCGACCGTGCCGTCGTTCCAGACGACGAGGCCGGCCTGGCCGAGGCCGGCGGCGCGGCTCAGCGCGGCGCGCACGTGCTGGGTCGGCGTCAGCACCGCCTTGCCGGCGGCGTCGGGCGGCGGGAACAGCGTCGTGTAGCGGTGCGCGCCGCGCGCGCCGAACGCGGCGGCCAGTTCGAGGGCGCCGCCGATGTCGTAGGGCTCGAGCAGGGTCAGCTCGGGCAACAGCCGCGCGTAGTCGTTGCCGCCGAACGCTGCCGGCACCTGCAGACCGGTCAGGCCGATCGGCACGTCGGGCAGGACCTGCCGCGCGGCCGCGGCGAGCCGCCGCACCGCCGTCACGTACTGCTCGGCGACGAATTGCTGACGCAGCACGAACGGCCGCAGGTCGGCCGGCAGCTGCACGTCGCCGAGCTCGCGGCGGCGCACCTGGTCGGTCGACAGCGGCTGCACGTCGTCGAGGTTCGTGTACCCGGTGCCGAGCACGCCGTTCTGCGCGTCGATGGTCGGCCACCGCCGCTGCAGGAAGGCCCGGAACCCGGCCCGGCAGCCAGCACACGCGCAGGTGTCGAGCGGCGCGTCGTGGCGGGTCGCCGACGGTTCGTCGGCCAACGCGACGAAGCGCAGGCCGGGCCCGGCGACGCGGCGCAGTTCGGCGGCGAGCTGCTGGCTGGCCGCGCCGAGCCCGGCGGCATCGCCCAGGCAGGTCGGCCGCAGCAGCGCGGCGACGTCGCGGTCGCGTTCGTAGGCGGTGCGCAGCGGCTGCCAGTCGGCGTCGCGCAGTTCGAGCAGGCCCTTGCCGATCGGTTGGTCGACATAACAGCCGAACCCCTGCTCGCGCAGCGGGGCGGGATCGCCGCCGCGCGGCAACTGCAGGGCGTCGGCGCCGAGCGCCTTGCCGACCGCGATGCCGCGCGCCTGCTGTTCGGCCCACAGCACCAACGAGAAGCGCTCGGGGGCGGGCACCTGCGCCGCGGCCGGCGCGGCGCACCCCGCCAGCGCCGCGAACACGGCTGCGATCCGTCTATTCGATGCCATAGTCGCGCAGTTTCTCCCAGAGGACCTTGCGCGAGATGCCGAGCACCGACGCCGCCTTGGTGCGATGGCCGCCGACGCCGCGCAGCACGCTTTGCAGGTGTTCGCGTTCGGCGTCGACCAGCACCTCGCGCAGCGTGCGCAGCCGGGTCGGCGGTTCGAGCGCCGCGCGCCGGCTCTTGTCGACCGGCAGCAGGTGCTCCTTCTTCAGCACGGTGGCCCCGCCGGACATCGCGATCGCCTGTGCGCAGCGGTTCTCGAGTTCGCGCACGTTGCCGGGCCACGAGTACTCGCTCATCGCCTCGAGCACGTCGGTCTTGACGGTCAACGCCCGGCCACCGCCGAGCCGTTCGACGAAGAACTGCACCAGCAGCGGCAGGTCGCCGTCGCGTTCGCGCAGCGGCGGCAGGCGCACCGGCACGACGTTGAGCCGGTAGTACAAGTCCTCGCGGAACTTGCCGGCGCGCACGTGCTCGAGCAGCGGCACCTTGGTGGCGGCGATCACGCGCAGGTCGACGTGCACGAGGCTCTCGCCGCCGACGCGTTCGAACTCGCGTTCCTGCAGCACCCGCAGCAGCTTGACCTGCACCGACAGCGGCATGTCGTCGATGTCGTCGAGGAAGATCGTGCCGCCGTCGGCGATCTCGAAGCGGCCGCGGCGCAGTTTCTGCGCGTCGGTGAACGCCCCCTTCTCGTGGCCGAACAGCTCGCTCTCGAGCAGTGTGTCGGGCAAGGCACCGCACGACAGCGCCACGAACGGCTTGTCGCGCCGCGGGCTCAGCAGGTGGATCGCGCGGGCGATGCGCTCCTTGCCGGTGCCGCTCTCGCCCTCGATCAACACCGACGCGTCGGTCGGCGCCACGGTGCGCACGGTCTTGACGACGTCCTGCATGACGCGGCTCTGGCCGATCACGCCCGGCAGGCCCTGGCCGTGCTGGTCGCGCAACTGCTCGCGCAGCTGCTGGTTCTCGTGCAACAGGGCGCGGAACTTGCCGATCCGCCGCAACCGTTCGAGCACGTGCTCGTTCAGGAACGGCTTCTGGATGTAGTCGTCCGCCCCCATGCGCATCGCCTCGACGGCGTGGTCGATGGTCGCGAACGCGGTCATCACCAGCACCTCGGTGGCCGGGCGGGCGGCCTTGACCGCCGCCAGCACCTGCATGCCGTCGGCACCGGGCAGCCGCACGTCGGTGATCACCACGTCGAAGCTGCGTTGCTTGACCAGGTCGATCGCCTGCTTGCCGTCGGCGACGTGTTCGACCTCGTAGCCGGCCCCTTCGAGGTCGTCCTTCAAGGTCATGCCGATCAGCGGCTCGTCCTCGACGAGCAGGATGCGCATCTGCCGGTCGCTCACGGCTGGCCCTCCGGGCGGCCGCCGGCGGGGTCGCCGTCGTCGGCCCCGGGCAGTCCGGGCGAACCGTGCAGCGTGCACTCGCCGAACGACAGCACCTGGTCGCCGCCGAGCTGCTCGGCCCGTTCGACCGCGGTCTCGGCCTGCGCGAGCAGCGAATCGAAGAACATCGTCTCCTTGCCCTGCATCGCGCTGATGCCGCCGCTCAGCGTCAGCGCCAGCTGCTTGCCGTCGACGACCACCTCGACGTCGGCGAAGCCGCGCCGCAGCCGTTCGACGACCAGCCGGGCGCCGTCGACCGGGGTCTCCGGCAGCAGCATCAGCATGCGGTCCTCGTTGGCGACGCCGAGCAGGTCCGAACCGCGCGTCTTGCGACGGATCAGGTCGGCAAGCGCCTGGCGGACCGCGATCCGCAGCTGGCTGCCGTACAGGTCGACCAGCTGTGGCAGCCGGTCGACCTGCAGCACGACGCAGCTGAGGGCCGCCCCGTAGCGGCGCGCCCGCGCGAACTCGGTCTTCATCAGGTGCAGGATCTGCGCCTGCGAGAACAGCGAACTGCCGAGGTAGTTCTCGCCGTCACCTCCCGCCGCACTGCGCGCGGGGGTCGAACGGCTCTTGCGGAATCCGGGTTTGCTCATCGCGAGGTCGGGACCGGCCGTCTTGGTACGGACCGGCGGAAGGGAACCGGACGGCTGCAGCGCCGGTTCGCGGAATGGCGAAGCCCGGGTCGGCGGCGTCGCTGCCCGGCCAGGCCAGTGCACCAAGGTAGCGCCGCGCCGGAACTTGCGCCAAAGAAGGCCGCGGGTTTCGGCGGCGGTCGTGGCCGGCGGGCACCCGGACTGCAACCTGGCGGAGGCGGCGTTGGCGGCGGGCCCTCGGCCCGGCGCTGGCCGCGGCGCGCACCCCGGGAAATAAAAAACGGGCCTCAGCCGGTCAGAACTGAGGCCCGCGAATACGGGTCTGGCTACGCAATGGAGAGGGCGGTTAGGTAGGGTGGATACTGGTCTCCACCACACAGCCAGGACCCGGTTGGTGTCTGCTTCTCGGAACTGGCCAACCACATCGCTGTGGCGGACCCGCTCCGTGCCGGTCCGATGGTCAGTCGAACCGAAGGGTCATTCGAACAATCATAGAGCGTTTCGCTACCGGTGACGGCCGAAGCCACCACCACGTCTCTCTTCGGGAGCGGCCTTAGGCGAGGCCGCGCTCGACGAGCGACGTGCGGTCATCATGCCAGGACTCCACCAGATTTCAACAGGCCATCCCCCGATTTTTCCTCCGCTGTTTCCACCAGGCCTTCCAGCCCGCCGCCACAGCCGCCCCAGTGCGCGAAACGACGATCGTAAGATCCTGACAGAGAATCTCTTATGACGCATCCGCGAGTCGGCACAACTTTCCACAACGCCGCCTGAGGCTGTGGAGAAGAAGCTCGGGCCAGGGCCGCTGCGCGGGCGCGCCAGCGGGTCCGGAGGCGCCCTCAGCGGCCGCGGACCTTGCCGACCAGCTCCTCGAGCAGCGTCAACACCCGGTAGATGTCGAACTCCGGGAAGCGGTACTTCAGCAGCAGCAGGCCGGCGATCACCAACGCCGCGGTGACCGCGAACACCAGCAGCTGCGCCACCAGCCTGGCGAGCAGGCCCTTGGCGCGCCGGCCGAGCGAGCGCGGCGTTTCGCGGCCGCCGCGCAGCACCCAGTCGCGTTGCGCGACCAACGCGGCCTGCACGGTCTTCTGCGGATCGGCGGGTGTCGCCAGCACGGTGTGGGTCACCGCCTGCCACGGGTATTCGCCGGTGGCGCCCTGCACACTCGCCTTCAGGGCTTCGAGCGTGCGGCGGTCGACGGCGCCGGCGAGCAGGCGCATCGAGACCTCGGCGACCGCACGGTGGGCGGCTTCCGGGTCCTGC
>DAIMFJ010000199.1:0-2898 GCA_036724695.1 Planctomycetota bacterium | reverse complement strand
CCGATGCCGACACCCGCATCGAAAGCGCCGAGGGCCTGCACGTTATCCGTATGCCCGAGCACTACGGCGCGCTGTCGCCCATCTTGCACGTCGTGCCACTGCAGCTTTTGGCGTACCACACCGCCCTGGCCCGTGGCACCGACGTGGACAAACCGCGCAACCTGGCTAAGAGCGTGACGGTCGAGCGGCGGCGCGGCGGCGGGTTGCGGCGAAGTGCTCATCGACCCATCATCCTAGCGCAGCCGCGGGGCGCGGCACCATGGCCGCCGCAATTCGGCCGGCCGCCCGGCGGCCAGCCAGCCCGCCAGCCAACCCACCCGCCAGCCCGCCTGTGGACCAGCCCACCAGCCGATCAGACCTTCGGCTTCTGCGCCTTGGTGAACGCGCGGTTGCGGCCGCGCACGGCCTTGACCAGCGCGAACGACTTCGACTTGCCGGCCTTCTTCAGCGTGATCACGCCCTTCTTGATGACCTTGGTCGAGATCTTGATGGTCTGCACCTGGCCCTCGGGGGTCAGGATGCGCACCGACTGCAGGTTCGGCTTGAAGGTGCGCTTGCTGCGCCCGGTGACGCGGCGACCGACACCGCCATCCTTCTTGGCCAAGCCGCGACGCTTGACTTTGTGACCAACGCGGGTGCGACGACCGGTGACAGCACAGACTCTGGACATGGCGGCAGCTCGGGGGGAAAACGGAAGGGCGAGGAGGATAGCAACGCCCGCCGGTGAGGCAAGGGGGAATCGCCGCATCCTGCCAGATCCCGGGCGCCGCACCGGCAGCCGCGCGGCAGTTGCGGACGCCGCCGCCCAGGGTTACTTTGCAACGCCAAGTGGACTGCCGCTCCCCCACCACCGCCCCGCCAGCCCAGCGCCAGCCCTGCCGATGGCCAGGAGCCTGGCTCGCCGCCGGCCTCTTGGCGGCGAACGCCGCGGCCCAGGCTGGGCGCAGGCCGGACCCGCCGTTGCCGCAGGTGGCGGTCGCGGCCCCGGGGGCCACCGTGCACCCGATGCGTTCGTGCGCGCAAGGCCTGTGCATGGATGGTTTCGGGCAACTCTGGTGCCTCGTGCTCGAACGCACGCCGCGCCCGCAGTCGGGCCAGCATCTCTGGCTGCACCGCTCCGCCGACGGCGGCCTCACCTGGCACCAGGTCGCGCGGGTGCCGTTCGGGTGGAGCGAATCGGCGGCGATCGTCGGCCGGCCCGCAGACCCGCTGCTGCACGTCGCCTGCGGCGGCGGCCGGCCCGGGGAACAACTCCAATCGGCCCTGTACGGCACCTTCGACGTGCGGACCTGGACCTGGTCCACGCCGACCTGCCTGGCGCAGGCGACCGGCGAGATCGACCAGTACCACGTCTGGGATCTGGCCGCCGCCGTCGATGGCACGCTGTTGGCGGTGGTCGGCAGCCGGGCCGGGCCACCAGCGCCGTGGCCAGGTCCCTGGAGCGCGGCGGCGTTTCGGTTGCCGGTCGGCGAGCGCGTCTGGCACGGCCCCCACGTGCTGCACCAGACCCACACCGCCACCTGGGTGCAGGCCCAGTGGCGCGGCCCGGTCGCGGAGTTCGCGTTCCGGACGCGGTTGCTGGCGCCAGGACAAGCCCAGCAGCTCCGCCTGGCGACCAGCCGTTGGCCGAACCCGCCGACCGACGGCCTCGACGCGCTGCCGGCCACGCCCCACACGCCGGGCAACACCAGTTCGTTCGTGCTCGATGCCAGTGGCCGCCGCTCGATCCTGTTCGCCGGCTACACGACCCAGCCGCGGCAACCCCACGCGCTGGTGCTGGCACACGCGCCAGCGGGCGGTCCGTGGACCTGCACGGTGGTCGCCGAGGACCCGAACCTGCCGATCGGCGAGTTCGCCCACCAGCACTTCGCACTGGTCAGCGGGCCAGGCGACCATGTCGTGGCCCTCTATTCCCTTGCCACGGAATCGTATCGCGTGCTGTACCGCCGCACGTTCGAAGCGGGCCAGGCACTCGAGGCGGCGCGGGTGATCGCGCGGAGCCAGGTCGGCGGCGCGTTCGCCCGCCTGCTGCCGGTCCGCGACGATCGCTGCGTGTCGCGCCTCGAGGCAGTGGTCGGCGGCGACAACGAAGCCTCGCCCTTGGGGGTGCGGGCGATCCTGCGGCCGGGACCAGCCCATGGCCGTTGGCTGGTGCCGGCACCGGCGCTGCCGGCCGCGCCGCGCTGAGCCGGATTCAGCGGGCAGCGCGCAGCAACTCGTAGCGCTGCAGACGCGCCCGGTACTCGGGATCCTCGCGGCCGGCTTTGGCCAGGGCCTGCTTCTGCAGCTCGACCGCTTCGGCGAACCGGCCGCGGCGGTACCGCGCGAACGCGACGGTGTCGAACTCGAAGTAGTCCATCGTGGTCGGGCTCGCCAGCATCGCGTCGGCGATCTGCTCGGCGAACAGGTCGTAGCGGCCGAGCGTCGCCAGTTCGGTCAGGAAGTACCAACAGTCGTTGTTCCTGGAACTGCGCGGTTCGAGGGCGTCGAGGTAGTCGTCCAGCAACGCCTGGGCGCCGCGCCGGTCGCCAGCACAGCGCAACAGCACCTGCACGCGGGTCGCGACGGCCAGCCGCGGTTCGGCACCGAGTTCGTCGGCGCGCTGCAGCGCCGCGCGGGCGAGGTCGAGGTGCACCTCGGGTTGCACGGTCTGGGTCAGGATCTCGGCGAATTCGAGCGTGGTCGCAGCGGTGGCGAACGCGGCCTTGCGCAGCCGCATCGCCGTGCGCCCGAAGTCGCGTTCGCGCTGCGTGTGGGCCAGCGCGCGCAGGGTCGCCAACCCGAGCGGCACGGCGTCGGGACTGGCGTCGCAGGCCGCCAGCAGCGGCGCGACCAGGCTCGGCGCGACCGTCGCACCGACCTCGCTGCGCAGCGCCAGGTCGGCGAACCGCGCCAGCG
>DAIMFJ010000198.1:9115-9579 GCA_036724695.1 Planctomycetota bacterium | reverse complement strand
CCCTTCGAAGCCGGCCTTCGCCGCGGCGATCGCCTCGTGGTTGGCCAGCCCCAGCCGCGCGGCGACCGAACTCACGAACACCACGCTGCCACCCTTGTCGACCACCTGCGGCACCGCCTTGGCGACGCCGAACGCCGACGTCAGGTTGGCCTCGATCGTCGCCGCCCATTCGTCGTCGCTGATCGCGCGCGCCGGTTTGAGCAGCAGGGAGCCCGCGCAGTGGGCGATGCCAGCCAGTTTGCCGTCGCCAGCAGCCCGTTCGATCGCTGCGGCGATCGCCGACGGCGCCGCGGCATCCAGCAACGCCGACGCCGCGCCGAGTTCGGCAGCCAGCGGCGCGAGGCGGTCGGCATTGCGGCCGAGCAGCACCAGCCCGGCCCCGCGGGCGTGCAGGCGGCGGGCGAGCGCAGTGCCGACCGCACCGGTCGCACCGAGGATCAGGTAGGTTCCAGCGAGGGTCACGG
>DAIMFJ010000198.1:7120-9096 GCA_036724695.1 Planctomycetota bacterium | reverse complement strand
CCCTCGAAGCGTCGACGCTGCATCCGCCGCACCGGCGCCGATGAACCAGAGTCCATGTTCCGCTGGCTCCGCTCCCGCCGTGGCGACGACCCGCTCGCCGAGTTGCGCGCCCGCTACGCGCGCCTGCTCGAAGAGGCGCGCGACCTGCAGCGCAACGGCGACATCCAGGGCTTCGCGCAGAAGACCGCCGAAGCCGAGGCCGTCGGCATCCAGCTCGACGCCGCCGAGGCGAAGCAGAAGGCCGACGGCAACGCCTGATCAGCGTTCGTTGCCGACCGCGACCGCCACCGTCTCGGGGGTCTTGTCGGCTTCGTCGTACATGCGCACGAAGCGTTTGCACTCCTCGGCGTCGATGCCGCGCAGCGCGTCGACCCAGGCCGGCGGCACCGTCTGGTAGTGCAACCGAGCGACGACCTGGACGCGGCCCGTGCCCTTGGGTGCCGGGATGCGGAACTGCACCGTGTCGCTGCCGCCGACGAAGTCGGCGTCGTCGCCGAGCCCCATCGGTCGGGTGTCGTCGACGTGCGGCCCGTCGTCACGCCACCCCCGCGGCAGCAGGCGATTGTCCTTGGCGCGCGACGTCATCTTGGTGAGGTGCGTGGTCGGCCGTCCTTCGGGGTCGTGCGCGACCATCTCGTAGACGACGACGTCTTCGGGCTTCTCGACGACGTTGCGGTGCGGCAAGGCGAGCTCGTCGCCGACACCGACGATGCGACCCCGGTCGTCGAACGCGCCCGACTCGAACACCACCTGCCGACCCTGCCGCACCTGCACCGACAGCCAGGCGCGCCGCGACGGATACCCGGTCGGGAACTTGTGGCCGGTCTTGTTCTCGACCTTGACGCGGAACGTCAACCGATCGCCGTCGCGCGCCACGCCCGACACGCTCAGGTTCGCGGTCTGCTCGGCCAGTTGCCGGCGCGTCGCCGTGGCCATGCGCTGCAGCGCGCTCGATTCGGCGAGCACGTCGAGCTCTTCGCGGTTGCGGTCGAGCAGTTCGAGCATGAACGCATTGCCACCGACGAACGCGTGGCCGCGGTAGCCTTCGCGCGGCGGGATCAGGAAGTCGAAGCCCATCGGATTGCGGGCGATGCGCGTCGCACCGGTCTCCGGCATGTGGCATTCCTGGCACGTCTTCGACGTGTCCTCGCGCATCGGCTCGTCGCTGAACTCGCTGTTGCGCCACTCCAGGTACGGCGTCTGCTCGGGGAACTTCACGCCATTGTGCTCGGTGTGCAGCGTGTGGCACGTCGCGCACAGCGCCGACTTGCGGATGTGCATGCCCTGCGTCGGCAGGTAGTTGACCATGTTGCGCATCGGCCCGATCGCGACGTCCGCGAACGGCCCGAAGATCTTGCGCTCGGTGTTGAAGTGCGGATTGCCCGAGAACGTCTCCGGCTGGCCGAGCTTGTCGTCGGCGATCATGTGACAGACCGTGCAGGACACGCCGTCGTCGGCGAACGTGTCGTGCTGGACCTGCGCCAACCGCGGCCGCGGTTCGCCGGAGATCGCCAGCCCGTGCGACATCATCGGCGCATGGCAACGCAGGCAGAGTTCCTGCACCGCTTCGCCGGCCGCGAGCGTCTCCTTGGCCAGCTGGGCGCGGAAGTACGGATCGCGGAACGAGTTCGCCATCATCGTGCCCGACCACAGTGTGTACGGCGAGACGTCGTCGCCGAGCGCGTTGCGCATCGCATTGGCGGCCGGCGCGGTCGTGTGGCAGACGCCACAACGTTCGGACGACGTGAAGACGTCCTCGGGATCCGGATGCACGAACGGCGCATCGGCGCCGCTGGGCAGCGACGAACAGAGCGCGACCGATCCGGCGGCGAGCAACGACAACGACAGCTTGGACTTCATCGGGTTTCGGTGAGCACGGCCCGCACGATCGTCTCCGCGACGTCGTCGAGGAACGGCTCGGCGAGCTCTTCGTAAGCGTAGCGGTCGTCGTTGAGGATGCCGTCGGGATTCGTGTA
>DAIMFJ010000198.1:6597-7110 GCA_036724695.1 Planctomycetota bacterium | reverse complement strand
GGGTGTCCTCGAGGCACGCGTTCTCGACCGAGAAGCCGTACGCCCTACCGATCTTGTCGTAGACGCGCAGGAATTCGGCCGGCACCACGCGCCGCGCGCCGCGCAGCACGAACTTGCAGGCATGGTCCGGGGTCGTCGACGGGTCGTAGCGCGGGTTGGCGGATTCGCGCGGCAGTTCGCCGAGCGTGTCGACCAGGAACCGGCGCTGCGGCAACGTCAGGCCAGGCAAGCCGGCCTTGCCGGGCAGGTCGATCTCGGGCCGCACCAGCATCACCAGCAGGTCCTGCAGATCCTGCAGGCGGATCGCGTTCTTGGTCGCGAACGACATCGGCTGATCGATCCGCTTGCCGCCGTCGAGGTAGCCGGTGCCGATCTCGAGGTCGGTCCACAGGTCGTTCCGCAACTCGGCGGCGGCGGCCCGCGCCGGCCAGACGTCGCGGCGGTCGCCACTGCGCACCTCGACCGGGCGCGTGCGCGCGTTCTCGTCGGCGGTGCGTGCTTCCGACAACCGAT
>DAIMFJ010000198.1:4905-6587 GCA_036724695.1 Planctomycetota bacterium | reverse complement strand
CGATGCCACAACCGTGTCGACGGCAGGCCCGCGGCCCACATCGCGGCGTTGACGCCGTCCTGCCCGACCAGTTCGAGGCAGTGGTTGTAGGCGGCGTTGTCGCTGACCAGCAGCAGGCGGCGCAAGCTGTGGCGCAGGGTCATGCGGCCACCGTCGACGTTGGTCTCGTCGCGATCGATCGTGCGATCGCCGGCGAACGCGGTGCCGATCGACCAATCGCTGTCGAGCCCGTGCGCGGTGCCCTGCGCCGCGTTGTGGCGGTTGAGTTCGAGCAGTGCCGCCACCGCACCGGCGAGCTTGATCGAACTGGCCGGATAGAAGTACTGGCGCGGGTCGCCCAGGTGGGCCCGCACCAACTCGACGCGGCCGTTCCGCCGCACCACCGGTTCGGCCACCAGGATCTGCAACCGGTGCGCTCCCGGCGCCGCCAGCACCGCCCGGTGCCGCTGCATCGCCGGCGCCTCGGCCAGCAACTTCGACAGGTCGCGCGGCGGCGGATCTTGCACGTTCGGGAAGGCTACGAAGGTGACGACGACGGCGGCGAGGAGCAGCATCGGCGCCCGCCAGTCTGGGCCCAGCAGCGCACCCCGTCAAAGCCGATTCCCCCCCGGTCTGCGCATACCTCACCCGGTCCCGAATGCGCACCCGATGCGGTAAATCACTTGCCTGCATCATCTTGCGAAGTTGCCTCCAGAACCTGGGCACATCGGGCCCCGGCTGCCGCTAGGCTGTTTCGCCCCCGTGCCGAGCCCACGCCAGAATCCGTCCGCCGACCGCCCTCCGGAGTGTCGCCACTTCGGCGAATGCGGCGGCTGTTCGCTGCTCGACCAGCCGATCGGCTGGCAGTTGCACGACAAGGCGGCGCGCTGCGAAGCGCTGCTGGCGCCATACCTCGGCGGAGTGCGGCTGGCCACGGTGGTGCCCGAACGCACACCGCTGCACTTCCGGACGCGGCTCCTCTACCCGGTGCGCGCGAACGCCAAGGGCCACGCGACGGTCGGCATCTACGCGTTCCAGAGCCACGACCTGGTGCGCATCGAAGAGTGCAGGACCCAGGATCGCTGGTTGACCGCGTTCGGCCTGGTCGCCGAACGGGCGCTCCGCGACCTGCGCGTCGTTCCGTACGACCCCGCGCGCGGCAAGGGCCACGTCAAGGCACTGTGGGCCCGACTGGCCGGCGGCACCGGCGAAGTGCTGGCCGGGGTGGTGACCCGGCCGGGCGAGTTCGCCGAGGGACGCCTGCTGGCCGAACGCCTGCAGCGCGACGCCGGCCAGCTGGTGGCCGGCAACGCCGCGCGGCGCCTGGTCGGCGTCGTGCATTCGCTCTCCGAACGCGACGACGAGTTCCTGCTCGGCGATCGGCACGTGCCGTTGCTCGGCCGCGACCACGTGGTCGACCGGCGCGACGGGCTCGAGTTCCGGATCAGCGCTGGCAGCTTCTACCAGATCCACGCCGGCGCCCACGCCTTGCTGTACGCACCGGCACTGGCGATGTGCGGCGACGTGCGCGGGTTGCGCGTCGTCGACGGCTACGGCGGCATCGGCGCCTTTGGACTGCGGTTGGCGCGCGCCGGCGCAGCCGACGTGTTGGTCGTCGAGGAGAGTGCCGCGGCCTGTCGCGACGCCGAACACAACGCACGCAGCAACGGGCTGGGCAACGTGCGCGTGCAGCACTCGAGTTT
>DAIMFJ010000198.1:0-4895 GCA_036724695.1 Planctomycetota bacterium | reverse complement strand
CAGCGCGCCGGCATCGCGTCGCTGCTGCGCGCCCGCCCGGCCCGCATCTTGCACGTCGCCTGCGCCGTCGAGTCCCTGGCCCAGGACCTCGCGGGTCTGTGCGCTGCCGGCTACCGCGTGCGGGCCGCGCGCCTCTGCGACCTGTTCCCGCACACCGAACACACCGAGATCCTGACCTTGCTGCAGCGCGACGAGGCGCCGACCGGCGCCTCGCAACCGTGACCGGCAGGATCGCGCCCACATCGGCCACCAACCCCCGCATGCCCATGTTCGCACGACGTCACCTGTTCCCGCTCCTGTTGGCCACGCCAGCGCTGCTGGCTCCACTCGCCGCGCAGGCCGCTCCCGACAACCTTGCGCTCGGCAAGATGTGGACGTTCGAGAATCCGCCGCTCGCGTATCTGGAGAAGGAGTACGGGTTCAAGCCCGACCAGAAGTGGCTCGACTCGCTGCGCCTGTCGGCACTGCGCCTCGGCGAACGCGACAACCCGTGGTGTTCGGCGGCGTTCGTGTCGCCCGCAGGGCTGATCATGACCAACCACCACTGCATCCGCGACCAGGTCGCGCAGATCCAGGGTGAGAACGACTGGGTCAAGGACGGTTACGCGGCGACGTCGCGCGAGGACGAGGTGCCGATCCCCGGACTGACCGTCCACCAGCTGGTCGCGCAGACCGACGTGACCGCGCAGGTCCACGCCGCGGCGGTCGGCGACGACGAGACCGCGGCGCAGACCGCGCGCGAAGCCAAACTCGCCGCCCTGGTCGCCGAGGCCGACGCGGCGCATCCCGGCCACATGCACCAGGTCGTCGCGCTGTATCAAGGCGCGGTGTACCAGCTGTATCGCTACCGCGTCTTCGACGACCTGCGACTCGTGCTGGCCGTCAACCTGCAGACCGCGCACTACGGTGGCGATCCGGACAACTTCACGTTTCCGCGCTGGAGCATCGATTTCTCGTTCCTGCGGGCATACGCCGACGGCAAACCGGCGGACACCAGTGCCAACTACTTCCGTTGGCGGCAGGAAGGTGCGCGCGACGGCGAACTGGTGTTCGTCGCCGGCAACCCCGGCAACACCAACCGGCAATTGACGGTCGCGCAACTCGAGTACCAGCGCGACGTCGAGTATCCGCTGATCCTGCAGCAGCTCGAGAACGGCATGGCCGTGCTGCGGCCGTTCGCGAGCCGCGCGCCGCAGTTGAAGACGACGCTGCTGAGCTGGGAGAACAGCTTCAAGGCGATCTCGGGCATGCTCGGTGGCCTGCGCGACGAGACGCTGCTCGGCAGGAAGCGCGCGCACGAAGCGCATTTCCGCAACGCGGTGCAGGGCGATCCGGCGCTGGCGCAGCGCTTCGGATCGCTGTGGGACGAACTGGCCGCGGCGAGCGCAGAACGGCGCGACGTGCAGCCCAAGGTGATGTTCTACGCACCGAGCTACTCGCCGGTGATCGAACGCGCGGTGGCGATGGCCAAGGCCTTCGACGAGACGCTCGGCGAGGACGAGCGGAAGCAGGCGCGCAGCGAAGCGCTCGGCATGCAGATGATGGGCAATGCCCTGACGCAGGCGCTGCTGCTCGACCATTTCGAGCGGGCGACGAAGTGGCTCGGCACCGCGGATCCGTTCCTCGAGGCGGTCGCCGGCGAGCACCTCGGCGCCGACGGCTCGGTCGACTGGGCCGCGGCATTGCGCGACGTCGGACGCAGCGAGCTGAGCAAGGGTCGTTTCGTCAAGGCGATGCTCGACGCCGAGGACGGCGCCGCGCAGTTCGCGGCCAGCGAGGACCTCGGCATCCGCATCGGTCGCCTGCTGTGGCCGTTGATGCGCGCGACCGGCAAGCAGGAGAAGGAGCTCGAGGGCAAGCTGGCGACCCTGGGCACGCGGATCGGCCAGGCGTTGCACGCCGTGTACGGCAACCAGGTCAGTCCCGACGCGACGATGACGCTGCGCTTCTCCGACGGCCTCGTCAAGGGCTACGAGTACAACGGCACGGTGGCGCCGTGGGCGACGACGTTCTACGGACTGTTCGGGCGCGCGATCGAATTCGGCGGCGTGTACCCGTTCGACCTGGCGACACCGTGGGTCGGCGCCGAGCGCAAGGTCGACCTGAAGAAGCGCGTCTGCTTCGTCAGCACGAACGACATCGTCGGCGGCAACTCGGGTTCGTCGATCGTCGACCAGGACCTGCAAGTCGTCGGCTTGATCTTCGACGGCAACATCGAGTCGCTGCCGAACGACTTCTACTACACGCAGGAACGCGCGCGCGCGGTCAGCGTGCACACCGACGCGATCGTCGAGGCCCTCGAGAAGATCTACGGCATGGGCCACATCCTTGCCGAGCTGCGTGCAGGTGCCGCCAAGTAGCGGCGCCGCAAGTGACCGAATGCCAGGCGGTTGTGTGTCCGCGTGCGCATTCGGGACCGGGTGAGGTATGCGCAGACCGCGGGAATCGCAGGGTCAGAGCAGGTCGAGCACGCCGGTCGCACCGTTGGTCAGCGTGTCCATGCCGGTGGCGTAGTTGCAGTCGACGGAGAGCGGCAGGTTCCAGGGCAGCAGGTCCTTGTCGCCGATGCCGCCGAGCGCGGCGGCGACGAAGGCGAGGCTGAGCTTGCTGGCTTCCTTGTCGTCGAGCAGGGCGACCAGCGGCGCGATGGCGCGCCGGTCGCCGATCTGGCTGATGGCCCTGGCGAGGGCCGCGAGCACGGCGACGGACTCGGCGCGCTGGATCTTCTCGATCAGGCGGTCGTTGGCGAGGCGGTCGCCGAGCACGCCGAGCGCGATGGCGGTCTGCTGGAGCAGGAACGGCCGGCGCTCGGAACGTTCGAGGATCGGCAACAGCACGGGAATGGCGTTGCGATCGCCGAGCAAGGCCAGACCGACGGCGACGTAGCCGGCGGTCTGCTCTTCGGCTTCGCTGGTGGCGAGGTGGCCGAGCAGCGCGTGCAGGGCGTCGGGATGGCCGGTCAGACCGACGGCCACCGCGAGGGCCGCCTGGGTGTCGCGGCTGGCGCTGTCGGCGAGGTCGTCGATCAGGCGACTGGCCAGGGTCAGGTCGCGGCTACCGGCTTCGCCGGCACCGTTGGCCCACAGGCCGAGTGCGAGCGCCAGCCACGGGCGATCGGTGGCCTTGTTGCCGCGTTCGTAGGCGCGGAGCAGCCACGCCCGGTTGGCCTCGCCACCGATGCGGCCGAGGGCGATCACGCTCAGGTAGCGCGACAAACGGTCGCGACCGTCGTCGTACCAGCGCTGCAGCGCGTTGCAGAATTCGGCGTCCTCGGCGGTCGCCTCGACCAGCATGCCCAGCGCCAGCGCACTCGACTGCAGCAGCGCATTGCCGCGCCGCTGCCGCGCCATCAGTTCGTCGGCGAACACGCGTTTGGCGCGCTGATGGGCAGCACTGTTGCCGCGCCCCAACAAGCGCGCCACCGCCACCGCCGCGTGCGCCTGCACCAGTTCGTCGCCAGCCCCCAGCTCCTTGGCGTGGTAGTCGAGCAACAACTCGACGGTGCGCCAGAGCAGCAACTTCTGCGGTGCCACCGCCGGATCGAGTCCGAGGATGCCGAGCGCCGTCAGTGCCGCGGCGTGCAGCTCGCGGTTGGCGCTCGACTGGTCCTGCAGGGCCCCGACGAGCAAGGCCTGCACCTCGGCAAGCAGCAGCGAATCGTCGCTGCGCGCCGCCAACAGGCCGAGTCCATACGCCGCGAACGCCCGCGTCCGCTGGCTCACCCGCTCCTTCTGCTCGAGCTGGCGACCGATGCTGTCGTCGCGGACCAGCGCCGCCAACGTTGCCAGGGCCGGGGCTCGCCCGGCGATGCCGAGCGACAGCACGGCACTTTCGCGGACCTCCTGGTCGTCGCGCGCGATCGCGCCGGCGAGCAGCGGCTCGAGGGCGATGCCCTCGGCATCGCGCCCGACCTTGCCCAAAGCGATCAGCGTCGCGCTCTGCACGTCGCGGTTGCGTTCGCGGCCGAGCAGCGCCGCCAACGCCGGCACGATGCGGTCGACGCAGTCGGCCTCGGTCGGCAACAGCGAATCGACGCGATCCGCACGGCGGCGGGTGCCCAGGTAGAAGTCGTCCGAGCCGGTCGCCGGAGCGTTCACGCGCGCGACGCCGCGCGCCTGCAGGAACGGGTCCTTGTTGAACTCCCACCACAACGACCAATGCACCGAACGCCCGAGGTCGATCGGCCCGGAAGCCCCGGTGGTCGGCCCGGTCGGCCCCCCGCCCCCACCACCCGGCGTCACCCCCGGCAGCCCACTGGGAAAGGGGATCCCGCCGCCGGTCGACGACCCCGGCCGCCAGGTCGGCGGATCCGCCGGCAGGCGGCCTCGATACTGCCCGCCGTGAGCGAGCAGCAAGCCGGACAGAACCGTGACGCACAGCGCCAGTCGTGAGAGGGACATCGCAGCAACCTCTAGTGAGGGACCACCGGTAGCGTAACCGCCACCGCTGGCGTGCGGCCGGCCGCTTGCACCCCCTCGGCGTCGAAGAGCAAGTACCGGGCCAGGTAGGCCTGGCCGCCCAGCGCAGCCCCGCTCGGCAGCTGCAGCTCGCCTACCGCCATGCCGTTGCGGTCGATCGACACGAACTGGCCGCGACCCGGCAGGTCGACCCCGACCCCGAGCGACAACCCCGGCGGCTGCAGCGCATGCGGCCGATCCAGGCACAATTCCAGGACGGCCAAGGCCCCTGGCGGCACGGTGGTCGACGCGACCAGGGTCGCCACGCCGGCCCGCTGCACGAGCGCCGTGCTGGCGCGTTCGCCAACCGCCGGCGCCTGGGTCAGCGCCACCAGCTCCGCCTCGCCTTCGCTCCACCAGCCGACCAGACCACGATCCAAGGCCCCGTCGAACGCCTGCAGCACGATCTGGTCGTCGCAGGCCAGCTGCAGCCGGAAC
>DAIMFJ010000197.1:0-9630 GCA_036724695.1 Planctomycetota bacterium | reverse complement strand
CCAGCGCCTCGGCGAACTCGAGGAGACCCTCGACACCGCGCTGACCCAGCTGCCGGCCGACAGCCCCCGGGCCGCCGACCGCCGCACCGGCGAGGCCCTGCGCGACCTCGGCGTCGAGCGGCTGGCCGCGGTGCGGCGCCTGCTGCTGGCGGAACTCGGCCCCGACGCCGCCGACCGCATCGAGCTGCGCAGCCCCCGACCGGCCCCGGAAGCCGACCCGGACGCCCCCGGTCACGTGACCGTGGTGGTCCGCTGAGACAGGTTTACGACGAATTTACGTGCCACCCCTCCCCCCAAAGCGTGGGGGTTGGCCGATAATCGACGTTGCAGGGCGGTCCCTCCCGGGATCCCTCACGCCCGCGGTGCCAACCATGCGACGAAGCTTCCTTCCCAGCGCGCTCTCGCTCCTCGCGGCCGTCGCCGGCCTCGGTCCGACCGCTCTCGTGGCCCAGACCGCGGCTGTCAATCCACAGCGGCCGACCCGCGGCGTCGAGACGGTGCGACCCCTCACCGAGGTGCTCGCCGACGCCGCCCGCATCGACAGCCTGCTCGAGCGCTCGTTGGTGCGCAGCCGCCTGCAGGCCGCCGAGGTGGTCGACGACGCGACGTTCCTGCGCCGCGCCTACCTGGCGATCGCCGGCCGCATCCCGACCCTGACCGAGACCGAGGCGTTCTTCGCCGACCAGCGCACCGACAAGCGCCACCAGCTGGTCGATCGACTGCTCGACAGCCCCGGCCGCACCAGCCACTTCAGCAACTTCTGGTTCGACCTGTTCCGGGTCCAGTCGCGGCAGCGTCAGGTCAACGGCGAGCCGTTCGCGCACTACCTGCGCGACGCGGTCCAGAAGGACAAGCCGTACGACGTGATGGTCCGCGAGATGCTGGTCGCCGAAGGTGCCGCCAACCGCGAAGGCAACGGCGCGGTCGGCATGCTGGTCCGCGACCAGAACATGCCGCACGACGCGATGGCCAACGCCTTGCGCAACTTCCTCGGCACCCGCCTGGAGTGCGCGCAGTGCCACAACCACCCGTTCGACGTCTGGACGCAGAAGGACTTCTACGCGATGGCGGCGTTCTTCGGCGGCCTGAGCTTCCGCGACGACAGCCTCGACGCGAACCTGGTCGGCGTGCGGGCCGAACTCGCCAAGGCCGAGGAACGCACCCGGCAGGCCGCGCTGAACGCACTGCGCCGCATGCAGGTCGGCATCGCCGGCAACGGCACCGGCCAGGAAGTGCTGCCGCGCGACTACAAGTACGACGACGCCAAGCCCGGCACGCCGGTGCTCGCCGACACGCTGTTCGGCCAGGACGTCAAGCTCAAGTACGAGAAGCCGACCCAGTCGCAGACCAAACGCGCCCGGGCCCGCACCCAGCGCACGCCGCAGATCGACTCGCGCAGCGCGCTCGCCGACTGGCTGACCGGCAAGAAGAACCCGATGTTCGCCAAGGTGATCGCCAACCGCATGTGGGCGCGCACCTTCGGCCAGGGGCTGGTCGAGCCGATCGACGACTGGAAGAAGGACACGCGGCCGCAACACGAGGAGCTGTTCGCGTTCCTCGAGCAACTGATGCTCGACCTGCAGTTCGACCTGCGGCAGTTCGAACGGGTGCTGGTGCACACGCAGTTGTTCGCGCGCGCGGCCCAGTCGGCGCCCGCCGACGGCAGCCCGTTCGTCTTCCAGGGTCCGCTGCTGCGCCGCATGAGCGCCGAGCAGATCTGGGACTCGCTGCTGACCCTGGTCTTCGACGACGTCGACGAACGGCTGCGGCCGCTCGACGAACGGGCCCGTGAGGTCTACGAGCAGTTCGAGCGCTACGCGAAGGCCGACGCCGCCGCCCTGATCGCGATGACCGACCGCCGCAACGCGATGGCGACGGCCGCGCAACGCGAGCGCCAGGAGGACGTGCGTCGCCAGCTCGCCGCCGACGCCGAGCTGCAGAAGCGCGCCCGCCCGATCCTGCAGAAGCTCACCCAGGCGCGCCGCAACGGCGACCTGCAGCAGGTCTCGGCCCTCGCCGCCGAACTCGAACGCATCGGCCTGCCGCTCGGCCAACGCGCCGCGCGCGGCCGCGAAGGCGACCTGCTGCGCGCCAGCGACCTGGCGCAGCCGGCCCCGGCGGCGCACCTGCTGCGGCAGTTCGGGCAGTCCGACCGCGAGACCATCGACGCCAGCTCGAACGTGGCGACGGTGCCCCAGGTCCTGACCCTGCTGAACGGCTTCCTGGATCAGAAGGTGCTCGCCGGCCAATCGGCGCTGGCCCGCGACCTCGAGACCGCCGCCAACGGCGAACGCCGCGTGCGGGTCGCGTTCCTGACCACCTTGAACCGCGAGCCGACCGCCGACGAGGCCCAGACCTGGCGGCGCGCGATCGCCGTGCACGGCCAGGACGCCGTCAAGGACCTCGTCTGGGTGCTGTGCAACAGCAACGAGTTCCGCTTCGCCCGCTGACCCGAGAGCCGCCCGACCCCCGTCCGAGGACCCTGCCGATGACCTTCCGCAACCTGCTCACCACCGCCGATTTCGCGACCCGCCGGGCCTTCGTCGGCGGCCTCGCCGGCACCTTGCTCGGCGCCTCCGTGACCAGCGCGTTCGGGCCACGCGCGATCGCCCAGCAGATCGCCGCACCTGGCGCGAGTCCTGGCTTCCGCCAGCCGGGCGGCCGGCCCCGCGCGAAGAACGTCATCTACCTGTTCCTGCGCGGCGGCATGACGCAGATCGACACCTTCGACCCCAAGCCCGGCAAGGTCACGCAGGGGCCGGTCGAGGTGCTGCGCACCCGCGCGGACGGCATCCAGGTCGGCCAGTACTTCCCGAAGTTGGCGCAGCAGATGGACAAGGTCTGCGTGATCAACTCGATGACCAGCCGCCAGGGCGCCCACGAGCAGGCCCAGTACGTGATGCGGACCAGCTACGAACTGCGCGGCACGATCCAGCACCCGAGCCTGGGGGCGTGGACGACCGTGATGAAGGGCAGGCAGAACCCGATGCTGCCGGGCCACGTGCTGGTCGGTGGCGGTTCGGAGATGCCGACCGCCGGCTTCTTCCCGCCGGACGTGCAGGCGCTGCCGATCGGCAGCGCCGAAGACGGCCTGCAGAACGCCCACCTGCCCAAGGGCGTCGACGAGAAGCGCTTCCTGCGCCGTCTCGAACAGCTGCAGAAGCTGAACGCCGCGTTCGGCGAGCAGCACCGCACGCGCGACGTCGACGCCTACTCGAAGGCCTACGACGAAGCCGTCAAGCTGATGCGCAGCAGCGATCTGGCCGCGTTCGACCTCGACCTCGAATCGGCGGCGATGAAGCAGACCTACGGCGAGACGCGGTTCGGCCAGGGCTGCCTGCTGGCGCGGCGCCTCGTCGAGCACGGCGTGCGCTACGTCGAGGTGATGAGCGACGGCTGGGACACCCACGCCGACAACTTCGACCGCCTCGACGACCTGTGCCCGGCGATCGACCAGGGCCTGGCCGCGCTGCTCGCCGACCTCGACGGCCGCGGTCTGCTCGAGGAGACCCTGGTCGTGCTCGCCACCGAGTTCGGCCGCACGCCGGACATCGACGGCGACAACGGCCGCAACCACTACCCCAAGGCGTTCAGCTCGTTGCTCGCCGGCGGCGGCGTGCGCGGCGGCCAACGCTTCGGCAAGACCGACGCCGAAGGCCGCGAGGTCGAAGAGGATCCGGTGACGATCCAGGACTTCAACGCGACGATCGGCTACGCCCTCGGCCTGCCGCTCGACGAGGTCGTCACCTCGCCGTCGGGCCGGCCGTTCAAGGTCGCCGACAAGGGCAACCCGATCACGTCGATCTTCGGCTGAGAGGCCGAGCAGACATCCTCGTGCGACCTTCCAGATTGCCGATCGGCGGCCGCCTTCGCGGCCGCGCAGGACCTTCGAGAGGACTCTCTCTCGGGCTCTGAGCTCGCCATCCCCACCTACCCCCCATGAAGCAACTCTCCACGGTTCTGTTGTGCTCGTTGTTGCCCGGCGTCCTGTTCGCGCAGGACGGCGGCAAGGGCAAGAAGAAGGTCGACTTCGCGACCCAGATCTACCCGATCCTCGAGAAGCGTTGCGTCGAGTGCCACGCGACGGCGTACGTCGAGAACGGCCGCACCAAGAAGCCCAAGGGCGGCGTGGTCCTCGACAGCAAGGACGGCATCACGACCAGCAAGCGCGGCAAGCTGGTGGTCGCCGGCAAGGCTGCCGACTCGATCCTGGTCGAGTCGATCTGCCTGCCCGCCGACGACGAGGACCGCATGCCGCCGCCGAAGAAGGGCGATCCGCTCAGCAAGGAGCAGATCGACCTGATCAAGAGCTGGATCGACGACGGCGCCGAGTTCGGCAAGTGGAACGGCAAGGCCAAGGACGGCGAGAAGCCCAAGGACGGTGAGAAGGCCGAGGACAAGGCCAAGGACGACGCCAAGCCCAAGGCCGGCGACAAGCCTGCCGAGAAGCCCAAGGCCGACGACAAGCCCGCCGAGAAGCCCAAGGGCAAGGGCGGCGATCCGATCAAGGAACTGCTCGCCAAGCTGCGCCCGCTGCACGACGAGCAACTCGCAGCGCTCGCCTCCGGACCGTTCACGGTGCGCCGCCTCGAAGCCGGTTCGCCGCTGCTGGTGGTGAGCTGCGCCGGCCACACCGACACCGTCGACGACCAGGCGCTCACCGCGCTGCTGCCGATCGCCGAACACATCGTCGACCTCGACCTCGGCCGCAGCAAGGTCAGCGACCAGGGCTTCGCGACGCTGGCCAAGCTGACCAACCTGCTGCGCCTGGACCTGCGCCAGACCACGGTCGGCAACGGCGTCGCCGCGTTGGTGGCCTGCCCTCGCCTCGAATCGCTGAACCTGTTCGGCACCAAGGTCACCGACTACGGCATGGCCGCGCTCGGCAACCTGAAGAACCTGCAGTCCCTGTACGTCTGGCAGACCGAGGTGTCGGCCCGTGCGGTGATGCGGTTGCGCGAACAGAACGAGGGTGTGCGCGTCGTCGTCGCCCCCGACCTGCCCGAGCCGATGACCGAAGTCGCCGGCGCCCGGCGCCGCTGAGCGTCAGCGGTGCGTGCCGCGCCACCAGCCGGTGCACGCGAGGGCCAGGGCCGCGCCTTCGTACAGGTAGCGGCCCGGCTGCTGCACCAGCGGGCGCGGCAGGGCGTCGTCGAACGAACAGGTCTCGATGGCCAGCAGCACTGCCTGCGCGCCAAGGCCGCCGAGCAGCAGCACCGGCATCGAGTTCGCCCCGGCGCGCACCCTGCGCACCTCGCGCCACAGCAGCAGCGCCGCGAGCGTCGCCAGCACTGCGGCGAGCAGCCATTTGACCGGCATGCGCTCGTCGTACCAACCGAAGGTGCGCAACAGGGCGCGGGCGGCGTCGAGCAGCAGGTAGTTGTACGGGTACGCACGCAGGCTGCCGAACGACAGTGCAAGCAGGGCAGCCCCGCGGCGGTGGTGCCGCCAGAGCACGATGGCGAGGCCCGTCCAGCCGATGGCGAGGGCGATGCGGCTGGTCCAGTAGAGCAGCTCGGTCGGCGTCACGAGACGGAAGGGCTGGGCGCGGGGCGGCGGGCGGCGCGGCGCGGCGGGTGGCGCAGCGGCACCGTCAGCAAGAACAGGTTGGCACCGAGGATCGAGAACAGCCAGTCTGCGTGTTCGTAGGACCCGTCGCAGGTGCGCAGCAGGACCCAGGCCAGGCCGAACAGGAACAGGCTGGCGCCGAGCAAGGTCAGCAGGAAGCGGGTGACGGTGAGGACCATGGGACGCTGGGGTGATGGTAGCGTGGGTCCGCCTGCGGGTCGCCCGAAGTCCCCGCCGTATCAGGGTGTCGCCAGGTGTTCGATCAGGATCTTGATGCCGAGTCCGACCAGCACCAGGCCACCAAACACGTCGAGGCGTTTGCCCAGCATCGGGCCAAGGCGGCGACCGATGCCGATCCCAAGCGCGCTCAACACTGCGGTCGTCACTCCGATCGTCACCACGGATGCAGCGAGCGGTGCGCCGAGCATCGGCAGCGTAAAGCCAACCGCGAGTGCATCGATGCTTGTGGCGACCGCGAGCACGAGCATCGCCGCCGGGGCGAACAGGCGGCTTTCGCAGACTTCGTCCGCTCCCTCGTCGCCAACCAGGCCCTCCCAGAGCATCTTGCCCCCGACAGCAACCAACAGCGCGAAGGCGACCCAGTGGTCCCATGCGGTGATCCACGGCCCGACCTGTGCTCCCGCGTAGTAGCCAAGCAGCGGCATCAGCGCCTGGAAACCACCGAAGTACAGAGCAACCAGCAGTACGTGCCGCGGCAGCAGCCGCGGAGTGGCGATGCCTCGTGCGGCGGCCACGGCCATCGCGTCCATGGCGAGGCCGACGGCGAGGGCGAAGATTGAGGCGAGCGACATGAGTTCTGGTGGCTGAACCGCCAATCCTACGGCGAACGGTACTGCAGCGCACCACAGACCGCGCCAAGCCGACTTCGGTACGCCAGCGACCCGTGGCATGGCTCGTTCGCTGGAGTGCTCGTCACGCCACTGCCGCTGCGAACTCGGCGAACAAGTCCCCCGGCAACGGCACCTCCAGTCGCCAGGTGACCGCCATCGGACGCGAGCCACGATGTTCGACGTACCGAGCCGGCCCAAGGCACCAGAATGCACGTTCGCTGGTGTTGCGCCGTGCGAACAGCATCACCACCGAGCCCTCTGCGACATGGTTCTGGTACCGCTGCCCCGTTGCGCTGCTCGCCGAAGTCATCGACTGGCTCTCCCAGTGGATCAACTCCCGGTTGATCGCGTAGTCGCGGTAGCGGGTTGTCGGCGAAAACCGGCCGTCGCTCTTGTCGAGCGTGAACGCAAACACGTCGGTGCGGAGCTCCTTGACGTAGCGCACGCCTTCGCGCCATTCGCTGACACTGGCCTGCTCGCCCACGGCGAGGGCCGCCAGGATCTCCAGGCGCGTGTAGCGGGAGTGGACCTGCAACGGCACCCCGAAGGGCGCGGCGACCGGCGACGCCAGGTGGTCGATGCGGTCCTGGAGCAGGGCGTACAGCTCCGCCAGTTCGCGGCAAACCTGCGGATGCGCCCACAGAAACCGTGCCGCAGCATCGAGCGCGACCGCCTTGGACTGCGCCATCTCTACCATCGGCCAGACCAGCATGCGCAGTAGCCGTTGCTCAGCTTCGGTGAGGTCGACGATGGCTGGCGGCGAGGAGCGCTGCAGCCAGGCTTGCCAGGTCGCCAGCCGCACCTGGTCATCGACATGCAGCTGTCGGCCAATCGCCTTGCGAAGTTGGAGTTCGGCCGGCCCAGCGGGCAGGTTCTCGGCCCCCGCATCTTGTAGCAGATCCGACCAGCACCGACCTCCCGCGTAGAGGTCGTCAAGTTCGTAGCCAGTCTCCGCAAGGTACACTCGCAGCCCCGCAGCTCGCGCATCCTGGCTGAGCCGACGCAGTGCCTCGACCTTCTCACTCCAGCGATTTGGCAACGCCGACCGAAGGCTCCGCAAGACGACGTCGCGCGCCATCGGATCCAGCTCCATGTGGCAGCCAGCCGGCAAGAACGGAAAGCCGTTCTCGACCTGCTGCACCAGCTCGCGCCGGCCGCCCCGCAGCAGCGCTTGCAAGCGCAGGTCGAAACGGAATTCCCGCCGGTGGTTGCCGACGAAGTCGAGCACCGTACAGACGCTCTTGCCCGGTTCGGTGCGCAAGCCACGACCGAGTTGCTGCAAGAACAGCGTGCCACTCTCGGTGGGACGGAGGAGCAGCAGCGTGTCGACAGACGGCACGTCGACTCCTTCGTTGAACAGGTCCACTGCAAACACCACCCGTACGCGGCCATCGGCTAGCTCACGCAACGCCGTTGCGCGGTCTTCGGCCGAAGTGGCTGCGCTGACCGCAACTGCGGCTACGCCTTGCTGCGAGAACTCGCGCGCCAGGAACTGGGCGTGGGTCACGCTGACGCAGAACCCCAGCGCGCGCATGCGCGCCGGATCTGGGACCTTGGCGTGCACCTGACTGAGCACCATGCGGACGTAGGCCCGGTCGGCGGTCAGGACCTGGGTCAGGGCATGCACTTCGTACCCACGCCCACGCCGCCACGGCACCTGACGCAGGTCGGTGCCGTCGTTGACGCCGAAGTAGCTGAACGGCACCAGCCGGTGCTGGTCGATGGCATCCCACAACCGCAGTTCCGCAGCGATCCGTCCAGCAAACCAGCCGAGGACCGATTGGCCGTCGGCGCGTTCTGGGGTCGCGGTCAGACCGAGCAATTCGACTGGCTGGATGTGCTCGAGCAGCTGCCGGTAGGTGTCGGCCGCCGCATGGTGGAACTCATCGAGGATGACCACGTCAAAATGGTCCGGCGGCAGATGTTCCAGCCCGTTCGCCGCCAGGCTCTGGATCGACGCGAAGACCTGCTCGAAACGTTCCGGCCGCCTGCCAGCCACCCATTCTTCGCCAAAGGACGGTTCGCGGACGGCATACGCGAACGTCCGGCGCGCCTGGCTGAGGATCTCCTGGCGGTGCGCAACAAACAGCAACCTCGCACGCGGCAGACGTTCGCGCAACCGCAGGTAGTCGATGGCCGCCATCACCGTCTTGCCGGTGCCAGTCGCGGACACCAGCAAGTTGCGGTGGCGGCCGGCCGCGCGTGCCGCCGCAATCTGCTCCAACAGGCGCTCCTGGAACGGCTCCAACCGCAAGGCGATCGGCGCCAGCAGGACCTCGGGCCCCTTGGGCACGACCGCCGCTGCGAACCGCTCGGCATCGAACGCCTCGAAGTCCGGACTATTCCAGTACGCGTCGAACACGGCCGCCATCTTCGCGATCACATCGGGATTGCGCGCCCCCGACACCCGCACATTCCACTCCAGCCCAGCCACCTGGGCACTGTGGGTCAGGTTGGACGAACCGATATAGGCGGTCGAGAACCCGGACTCGCGATGGAACAGCCACGCTTTGGCGTGCAGCCGCGTCGCCGTCGTGTCGTACGAGACCAGCACCTCGGCGCCAAGTGCGAGCAGTTCCTGCAGCGCACCAGGCTCCGTCGACCCGGTGTACGTGGTCGTCAGGATCCGCAACTGTCGCCCAGCCTCGCAATGCCGTTGCAACGCGGTCCGCAGGGGCGCCAGACCACTGCGCCGCACAAACGCCATCACGACATCGATGGCGTCCGCCGAGGCAATCTCCGCCAGGATCTGGCTCCCGACGCGGGGCTCACCCGGCGCGTTGGTCAACAAGGTCGTATCGAGCAGGGGGATCAGCGGTTCGGGGATCGACTCGGCACTCCCATCGGGCAGCCGCGCCACAATCGCCTGCAGCACGTCCTCGGTTGGCACCTGCAATTTGAGATCGTCGCGGCCAAGGTTCTGGCCGACGATGCGCAGCGCCTCGGCCGCCACCGACAGGCCACGTTGCACCCGTTCGTGGTCTGACAGGTCATCCAGGCAGCGCCGCAGGATGCGCCCCAGGTGCAAGGCCAGGCGGTCGGACGCCTCCGCCGCACTGAGCCGGCGCTGCACCCGCAGCTCGTCGGCGATTCCGGCAAGGTCGTCGGACAACGCCTTGGTGAGGATCTGCTCGTAGAGGCCACGGGTGGGTCCTGGCATTGGTAGATCCTTATCCTTCCCCTCGCCGTGGGCGAAGGGATAGTTCAAGAC
>DAIMFJ010000196.1:0-9647 GCA_036724695.1 Planctomycetota bacterium | reverse complement strand
AGTACACGACGCGGTCGCGCTGGCCGTGCAACATCGTGCGCGGCATCTGCACGACCTCGTAGGCGGTGATCCAGCGCACCCGGCCGGTGGCCATCTCGAGGGCATAGGCGACGCCGAGGTTGGAGACGCCGTACAGCACCCCGTCGTGCGCCGCCAGTGGCGATGCCGCGAACTCGTTGCGGGCGTTGCCGAACATGTTGACGTCCTGCTGGCTGCTGCAGACCAGGCGCCGCCAACGCGGGGTGCCGGTGCGCAGGTCGTAGGCCGCAACCGCGAACTGGATCGCGCCGCTGCGATCGATCACCGGTGCGTAGACGGTGTCGCCGACCACCAGCGGCGGGCCGCACGCGTCGTGGCCGGCGAAGCGCCGGGTGCGCTGCCCGTCGATCTCGTCGAAATGCGACCAGAGCTTGTCGCCGGTGCTGCGCGACCACGCGAACAGCCGGCGCTGCGGGATCTTGCTGAGGATCCGGAAGCCGCCGTTGAAGTCGACGCTGCTGCCGCGATCGGGCACCTGCAACGGGGCGACGACGACGTCGTCGCTGCACGCCGCGGCCAGGACCATGTCGTGGTTGATGCCGTCGTCGTAGGCGCGCGCTTCGCGGGCCGACAGCGCGGCGTCGCGCAGCGGCGCTTCGGAGACCCAGGCGACACTGCGCCGCAGCGGGTCGTAGGCGACCACCTCGCGGCCGGTGTTGAGGTAGATGCCCTCGAGATCGCCGGTGGCGTGCATCGCGAAGTTGCCGCTCTCGCGGCGCTCGAAGCCGGGGGCGGTGACGTCTTCCTCGACGACTCGCACCGGCCGGCCGGCCGGAACGGCCATCGGCGTGGCTCCGGAGGCGCCGCCGCCGATCGCGCCGTGGCGGACCGGGTCGGCACTCGGCACGGTCGCCGCCAGGATCTCGACGGCGCTTGGCGGCAGCGTGCCGCTGGCCTGCTGGACCCGCGCCAGCCGCACGTCGGCCAGTGCCTGCGCGGCGGCGAGGCGAGTTGCCAGTCGTCGTTCGTCGTCGCTGCCGGGCTCGGCGGCGTCGAGGGCGAGCAGGAAGTGACTCGCCGCCGAGGTGGCATCGCCGCGTTCGAGGGCCAGATCGCCGAGGCGCAGCCGGGCGCGGCGGCCGAGGGACGACGTCGGGAAGCGGTGGGCGAGTTGCTGGAGTTGTTCGGCTGGGAGCTCGTGGAGCGGTCGATCGGCCAGCTGGCCGGCTTCGCGGCGCACCAGCCGCTCGTAGGCGGCCTGCGCGTGTGGCGACACTCCGGCCAGGGTGCGCAGCAGGGCAAAGCGCATGCCCACGAAGCGGCCCGAGCCGATCGCCACCACGCCGCCGGTCTCCTGGGTCAGCAGCTTGTGCAGGCGCTCGACCGCGGCGTCGTGTTCGCCGGCTTCGAGTTCGGCCAGGCCCAGCTCCCATTGATGGATGTCCTCCTGCGAGCGCGGCAGCGAGAACAGGTTGTCGTCCTGGTTGAGCCGGAACTCCGTCGGGCGCAGCAGTTCGCGCTGCGGCAGGCGCTGCGCGGCCAGGTCGCGAGGCAACCAGGTGGCGACGGCGATGGCGAGCAGGGAGGCTAGGGAGGGACGCATCGAAACCTAGGCGGGGTTCAGATCAGGCGGGCACGTTTGCGCAGGATCCACTCGACGGACAGCACCAGCAGCAGGACCGCGAGCGACCACCAGGAGTCCCAGGCCGGCCGCGTGCGGGTGTCCTCGCGGCTCTCATAGGCCTTGCGGCCGACGAAATCCGCGGCCAATCGGTCGGCGTCGCCGAGGAAGACGTACCGGCCGCCGCCGCTCGCTCCGCTGCTGGCCTCGGCGATCCGCTCCAGGGTGGCCTGGTCCTGGCTGGACTGCGCCAGTTCCCGGTCGGGCACCTTCACCAGGACGTCTTCGCGCGCCAGCACCGCGTCCGCGGGGTTCTGGTTCTGGTGGACGACGAACCGGAACACGCCGGCGGTCGCCATCGTGAAACTGGCCTGGTACGAGCCCGGTTCGCCCGGCACGGCGCGCAACAGGCGCCGTTCGCTGCGATTGGCGGCGTCGACGAGGAAGATCGGCTGCTCCTGCGCGCTGGCGGGCTGCAGTTCGGTGTCGACGATGCGCAACGCCACCCGGACCTTGTCACCGGTCTCCAGCTGGTTCTTGTCGACGGTCAGTTCGAGCAGGTCGTTGCGACGCTGCAAGCGGCCCTGGGCCAGATGCCGCACCACGTTGCGCCAGAACGCGTCCATGTAGGTCTCGGCGTACGGATTGCGCCAGCGCCATGTCTCGTCGGTGGCCAGGAAGAACGTGTTGCCGCGCGGGTAGGGGCCGGTGACCGCGATCGGGCGCTTGCCATAGCTGTTGGCGTCGTTGGGGTGCCGCAGCAACACGGTGGCCCCGGGTTTGGCCCGCTGGACCGGGTGGTAGACCAGGAAGCCAGGCAGACCTTCTTCCCAGAGTCGCCGGTTGAACGCCGGGTCGCGCTGCAACAACAGGATGTCGTGCGGCTGCAGCGGGTTCTCGAGCATCGGGCGGAACTCGACGTCGCGCGCCGGTCGCACCCGCTGCAGCGTGGCCGGATCCTCGAGCACGACCGGCAACAGGTCCTCGAGCGGCGTGTTGCGGTAGCGTTCGGGCATCGCCGCGTCGCCGTACAGGAAGCCGACTCCACCGCCGAGCTCGGCGAACTGGACCAGCATCTCCAGCCAGCGGCGGATGCCGTCCTCGGTCGGCGCGATGCGTTCGGGGGCGACGTCGCCGATCAGCACGACGTGGTAGTCGAACAGCTCCTTGGCCGTGCGCGGGATGTCGCGCAGCGGCGGCAGGTCCTTGCTGCGCTCCTGCTCGAACAGCGGGCTGGCCTCGAACAGCACCGCCTGCATCAGGATGCTGGGGTCGACGCGCTTCAAGCTGTTCTTGATGTAGCGGTACTCCCAGCGCGGCCGTTCCTCGAGGTACAGCACGCGGATGCGCTCGTCGTTGACGCGCAGGAAGCGCACGTCCTCGTTGTCGTCGAGCTGCGATTCGCCGTCGCTGGGCAGCAGCTTGAAGCGCAGCGTCCAGTCGCCGGCCTCGCGGAACGCACAGAACACCCGCACCTTGACGGCGTCGCCGTTGGCCGGCAACTCGCCGCTGGCGGTCGCCAGCGGTTCGAACGGTCCGCCGTCGCGCGAACCCTCGAGTTCGACCCGCGCGCGCTGGCCGGCCAGGCCTTCGGCGCGCAACGCGACGTCGAAGCCGACCTCTTCCTCGCGCAAGGCCTCCTTGGGGCCCGGCGGGCCGACCAGCCAGGCGTTGCGGGGTGGCTGCGGGTCGCCGACGCCGATCGTGAACACCGGCACCCCGCGCAGCGCGTAGCTGCGCGCGGCCTCGACCGGATCGAGGCCGCTGTTGCTGCGGCCGTCGCTGACCAGCAGCACCGCGTCGAGGTTGGCCGCCCCGGCGGCGGCCAGGTGCAGGTCGAGCGCGTCGCCCAGCGCCGTGCGGTTGGCGTTCGCGGACAGCTCGGTCAAGGCGCGGATCGGCAGGGGCTTGGGCTGCACGGCGAACATCCGCACGTCGTGGCTCTCGCCGAGCTTCTCGAGCAGGCCACCGGGCCGGGCCAGGACGTCGGCGGCCAGTTCGGCGCGGGTCCGGTTGGCCAGATCGACGGCCGGGACCGCCGCGGCGAGGGAGTCGCGCTGGTCGGCATCCGGGTAACCGTCCTTGCGGGCCATGCTGGCGCTGTCGTCGACCAGCACGTGGACCTGGTGCCGGGTCTTGCGGTAGGTGGTCACCTCGAACACCGGCTGGAACAGCAACAGGCAGGCGATCACGACCGCCAGCCAGCGCAGCGCCGACAACACGATGCGGGTCGGGCGCTCGAGTCGGGTCAATCCCGAGTAGGACCACCACGCGAACACCACCGTGCCCGGCAACACCAGCAGCGCCAGGACCCACAGTGCCGGTGCGTTCGCGAAGCGGAACACCTCCTCGACGTAGGTCGAGGTCTCGGGGTCCTGCAGCAGCGTGGGCGCGAGGTTCGGCATCGGTCGGCGGGCAGCGGTCGGCGGTGGTGGAGTGGGGTGGACTGGTGCGATCAGTTGCGGCGGATCGACACGTAGCGGGCCAACGCAGCCTCGCCGAGCACGAACAACAGCAAGGCGAGCAGCAGCGACGGGCCCAGTTCGTTGCCGCCCTGCTCCTGCGCGGCCTCGGCGGTCGCCGGCAGGCCGGTCAGCACGCGCGGCAACGCCAGCGCGGTCTTCGCCTCGTCGTGGCTCGCATAGCGCAGTTCGCCCTCGTCGGCGACGACGTTGACGGCGAAGGTCGCCGCGAACGGCTGGCGGCCGTCGTCGCGGTCGAGCTGCATCTCGTAGGTGTAGAACCCGGCCTGCTCGGTGTCGCGCAACGCCGGCAGCACGAAGCGACCGCCCGGCAGGGCCCGCGGTTCCCCGCCGACCGGCAGACGGCTGCCACCGTCGCGTTCCGGGCGCTGCACCGCGAGGTCGAGGGGCCGGCCGGCGACGGCGCAGGTCAACTCGGCGCCGACCAGCACGTGGAACGGATCGTTGGCCGGCAGCGCGAGCCACTTGATCAGGCCGTGCAGCAGCGGGAAGGCGACCATCGGGTCGTCGAACTTGTTCCAGCGCGTCGGGCGGTACTCGGAGGCGAGGGCCGACGTCCACAGCGCAACCCGGCCCTCCTGATGGTCGGCGACCACCAGCAGCGGGCTCTGCTCGGCGTCGGTCAGGCTGGCCAGCACGGTGGCACCTTCGCGCAGCGAGTCCTTGCTGCTGCCGAGCCAGCGCTGCACCGGGATCGCCGCGAAGATCTCGCGATAGATCTCCTCTTCGAATTCGGCGAACACCGGGTGTTCCGGCCGCAGCATCGTGGCGGTGCGCAGCACCGAGCTGCCGGCGGTGCCGCCGAGGGGTTCGCCCAGCTGGATCGGCAGCGGCCCCGCACCCGCCGCGAACAGGTGCAGGTTCAGGCTCTCGACGTCGGTGCGCTCGCCACCCATCACGAGCAGCCCCTTGCCGGCGGCGAGCGCGCTGCGGAGCCGTTCGGCGGCCTGGTGGTTGAGGCGGTCGAGGTCGGCCAGCACCACCACGTCGAAGTTGCCGGGCTCGACGCGGCCGGACAACAAGGCCAACGCGTCGCAGGCTTGCACCGCGAAGGTCGGCAGCGCCGTCGGGTCGGGATCGAGCAGCGCCTCGAACACGTAGCGGTAGGTGCGCAGTGGGTCGTCGTCGGCGGCGCCGTCGACCAGCAGCACCCGGACGCGGTCGCGGACCTCGACGGCCAGGAACCGCTCGTCGTCGGCGGTCAGCGCGTCGCCGGTCAGGCTGGCGCGCACCTTGCGGCGGCCCAACTCGCGGAACGACACCTGGAACTCGGCCTCGCCCTCGGCACCGGGGGCCAGTGACACCAGCTTGCGCATCGGTTCGCTGCCGTCGATGTCGAGGGTGACCTCGACCTCGGCCTTCTGCTGGCCGCGGTTGCGCAGCCGCGCCACCAGCTCGGTCGGCGTGCGGGCGATCGCGATCGGCTGGCCGAGCACCAGCTCGGTCAGCTGCACGTTGTCGACGGTGCCGCCGCTGCGCCGTTCGGCCAGCGGGCCACAGTCGATCCAGTGCAGCTGCGTATCCTCACGCTTCTGCAGGCGTTCGACGGCGTCGCGGGCGGTGTCGTACAGTTCGGCCTCGGCCGGCTGCTCGGGGCTGGCCAGGGCCTTGCCGAAGGAGCGCGCCTGCAGGTCGGTGAACACGTACACCTGGGCCGCCTCGCCCGGTGCCTCGTCGAGCAGGTCGGCGACCTGGAAGATCGCTTCGCCGATCTCGCCGGCGGCATCGTCCGGGCGTTGCAGCAACAGCCACTGGCTGCGGGCCGTCTGCAGGTTGAGGTCGCCGCGGACCAGGAACCGCGGTCGCACGCCGGCGAACACCATCGTCACCTTGCCACCCTTGGCCGGGTCCTGCTCGAGGCTGTCGAACAGGCGGGCCACCAGTTGCCGGCTGCGTTCGAACGGGCTCTGCTGGCCGCCGTCCTGCACGCCCATGCTGTAGCTGCCGTCGAGCACGACCACGTGGTGCACGGCGCCGCGGCTGCCGAGCACGCCGGCCGCGCTCTCCAGCACCGGTCGGGCGATCGCCAGGGCGAGCACGATCGGCACCAGGCAGCGCAGCAGCAGCAGCAACAGGTTCTCGTTGCGCATGCGGCTGCGCTGCTTCTTGTAGGCGCGCAGCAGGAAGTCCATCGCCGCCCACGGCCGCCGCTTGTGGCGCTGCCGGTTCAGCAGGTGGATGAGCAGCGGGACCGCGAACAGCAGTGCACCCGCCAGCAAGGCTGGATTGAGGAACTGCACGTTACTTGCGGCGTTTGGCGCGGGCGGCCCGCGCACTGAGGTAGGAGGTCAGCACGACGTCGAGCGGTTGGTCGTCGACCACGCGCACGTAGTCGATGCGCTGCTGCAGGCACGACTTGCGGATCGTCTCGGCGAAGCCTTCGATCTCGGCGAGGTAGGCGTCGCGCAGGGCCTTGGGATCGCAGAGCAGCTCCGGCAGCTGTTCGAGGCCCTCGAACAGGGTCATGCGCTCGAACGGGAACTCGACCTCGTCGCGGTCGAGCACGTGGAACACGACCAGGTCGTGGCCGCGGCTGGCGATCGCCCGCAGGCCGCGCTGCACCGCCTCGGGTTCGTCGAACAGGTCCGAGAAGATCATCACCATGCCGCGTTGGCGGACCTGGCTGGCGAGTTCCTGCAGCACCGCCCCGACCTTGGTCTTCTGCTGGCGGGTCTTGGCACCCTCGAGCGCGGCGAACAGGTTGGCGAGGCCGGCGCGCGTGTTCGACGGCGGCACCTGCCTGGCGACCTTCTCGTCGAACAACGTCAGCCCGACCGCATCGGCCTGCTGCTGGATCAAGAACGCCAGCGACGCGCAGCCGGTCGCCGCGTAGTCGAACTTCGACATGCCGCCGTCGTGCGCGTAGTTCATCGACTCGCTCTGGTCGAGGAACAGGTGCGCGCGCAGGTTGGTCTCCTCCTCGTACTGCTTGATGACGAAGCGGTCCGACTTGCCGAAGATCTTCCAGTCGAGGTGGCGCAGGTCGTCGCCGGGCACGTATTCGCGGTGCTGCGCGAACTCGACCGAGAAGCCGCGGTACGGCGACTTGTGCATGCCGGTCACGAAGCCCTCGACGACCAGGCGGGCGCGCAGTTCGAGGCGGGCGACCTTGCCGAGCACGCGCGGGTCGAGGTAGTTGGTCGGGATCTCGGTCATGACGGAAGGTCGCGCGCGGCGGCAGCGCGGCTCGGTCGGGCGGGGGATGGCACGGCGCCGCGTCGGCCGTCATCCCGTGGAACGGGCGGCGGCGGTCAGCCCTGCGCCAGCACCTTGGGCAGCTTGCCGTCGGCCAGGATCGCGCTCTGGTTGGGTTGCACCTCGTCGAGCAGCCGTTCGACCACGCGGTCGGTGGTGACCCCTTCGGCCTCGGCGGCGAAGCTGGTCACCAGGCGGTGCCGCAGCACCGGCTTGGCGACCGCACGGATGTCCTCGGCGGACACGTAGAAGCGGCCCTGCAGCAAGGCGTGCGCCTTGGCGCCCAGCACGAGGTTCTGGCTGGCGCGCGGGCCTGCACCCCACTGCAGCCACTCCTTCATCCAGGCCGGTGCGTCGCCGGTCGTGATGCGGGTCTGCCGCGTCAGCGCCAGCGCGTAGTCGAGCACCGCGGCGGCGATCGGTACGCGGCGCACGATCTGCTGCAGTTCGAAGATCTCCTGCGCGCCGAGCACCGGCGCGATGTCGACCTTGCGGTCCTCGGTGGTCCGGCGCAGGATCTCGCGCTCCTCGTCGGCGGTCGGGTAGTCGACCTTGACCATGAACATGAAGCGGTCGAGCTGGGCTTCGGGCAGCGGGTAGGTGCCCTCCTGCTCGATCGGGTTCTGCGTCGCCAGCACGAAGAACGGCTTCTGCAGTTCGTGGCGCGCGCCGCCGACGGTGACCTGGTACTCCTGCATCGCCTCGAGCAGGGCCGCCTGCGTCTTCGGCGGCGTGCGGTTGATCTCGTCGGCCAGGATCACGTTCGCGAAGATCGGCCCGGGCAGGAACTTGAACTCGCGCTTGCCGGTGCTGCGATCCTCCTGGATCACCTCGGTGCCGGTGATGTCGGACGGCATCAGGTCGGGCGTGAACTGGATGCGGTTGAACGACAGCGACAGCACCCGCGACAGCGTCGAGATCAGCAGCGTCTTGGCGAGACCCGGCACGCCGATCAACAGGCAGTGGCCGCGGCAGAACATCGCCATGAACAACTCGTCGACGACGTGGTCCTGGCCGACGATGACCTTCTTGATCTCGTCCTTCATCGCCGCGTAGGCCTTGCGCAGCTTCTCGACCTGCTGGAGGTCGTGGGAGTCCTGGTTGCTGTTGCTCATCGGTTCAGTGGTTGGCGGCGGGTCACGGTCGGGCGGCGGCCCATGGCGGGCGGCCGCGGTGGATGGACGCCGACCGGGGGGCAACCGGGTGGTTGGCCAGGTCGGCTGGATGGGGGCGTTGGGCTCCTGGACGACGGCAGCTCACGAGAACTTCCTGGGCGCCGTCATCGTACGGGACCGGGCGGAGCCCCAGGTTCGCGCGGGGGTTCGTTGCCGGGGCCGCCCGGATGCGCCGGCAAGGGATGGGTTGCGCACAGTTCGGCGGGCGTCAAGCCTTGTTGGTCGATCGCCACCAGCACGGCCTGCAGGTCGAGGTGGTGGTCTTCGGCCAACCCCAGGCGGCGTTCGTGGATCGCGTCGTCGAAGCGCCGCCGCAGGTCGGTGAGGTCGTCGGCGACCCGCTGCAGCTCGTCGCGTTCGCGCGCGGCCGGGCCGGTGTTGCCGAAGTACAGCCACACCGCCAGCAGGAGGCTGGCCATGGCGACCCAGTACGGAAACAGGTCGGACCGGGAACTGCGCGCGGACGTCGACATCGCGTTCGCCTGATCCTAGCGCGCCGCGCGGGGTTGCGCACGGCGCGACGCAAATTCGCGACAACTCGGCCGCGACCGGTCGTGGGGCTACAGCCCGTACACGGCGCTGCTGCCGAGCACCTCTTCGATGCGCAGCAGCTGGTTGTACTTGGCGACGCGGTCGCTGCGGCACGGGGCGCCGGTCTTGATCTGGCCGGTGCCGCAGGCCACCGCCAGGTCGGCGATCGTCGCGTCCTCGCTCTCGCCCGACCGGTGCGACATCACCGCTCGCATGCCGGCGCGCCTGGCCATCTCGATCGCCTCGAAGGTCTCGGTCAAGGTGCCGATCTGGTTGACCTTGATCAGGATCGCGTTGCCGGCCCCTTCTTCGATGCCGCGCTCGAGGCGGGTCGTGTTGGTGACGAACAGGTCGTCGCCGACCAATTGCACCTCGTCGCCGATCGCCTCGGTCAACGCCTGCCAGCCGGCCCAGTCGTCCTCGGCCATGCCGTCCTCGATCGAGAAGATCGGGAAGTCGCTGCACCACTTGCGGTACAGCCCGACCATGCCCTTGCCGTCGAGCTTCTTGCCCTCGCCCTCGAGGGTGTACTTGCCGTTGGCGAACAGCTCGGTCGAAGCCGCATCGAGGGCCAGGACGAGGTCCGAGCCGGCCTTGTAACCGGCCTTCTTGATCGCCTGCAGGATGATCTCGAACGCCGCCGCGTTGCTGGCCAGGTTGGGG
>DAIMFJ010000195.1:7295-9669 GCA_036724695.1 Planctomycetota bacterium | reverse complement strand
CGGCGGGTACGGCGGCGGGCAGCGGCCGGGCCAACGGCCGGCGGCGCCAGCGCCGCGCGACTACGGGCCCAAGCAGGGCGAAGCGGCAGCGAGCAATCCGTTCGCCGCGCAGCTGGCGAAGCTGAACGTGCGCAAGAACTGAGGCGCGACCCGGACGCGCCGCACGGCAGCGGCGCTCACGAACCCAGCGTGATCCGCAACCCCGCCGTCAGCGCCGCCGCGCCGCGCAACGCCCCTGCCGGATCGAGCGTGACGGCCTGCCCGTGCAGTTGGAGGCCGTGCAGGGCCGGGTTCGCCGGCAGCGGCAGCGCAACCAGCGCATTGCCGAAGTCGTCGGTGACGGTGGTCGTGAACACCGGCCCCGGCAGCAGCGCCTGGCAGCCATTGCCGAGCGCGATCGTCGTCGTCTGCCAGTCGAAGCCGACGAACGTGAACGCCCGCGCGCGCGCATTGCTCAGCCAGACCGCGAACCGCGGGTTGCCGCTGCGCGGCACCCCGACGGCCGCCAACCACGGCGTCCCCGTCGCACCCGCGCAACCGACCCCGAACGAGGTCGCCGCCGCCACCGATCCGAACGTGAACTCGTAGTCGGTCGCGAACCGCGCCGGCAGGTTCGGGACCGGCGTCGAGTAGATCGTGCTGCCCAGGCCTTCGTCGTAGAAGCCGACGGCGGTCGCGTCGTACCCTGGCGCCGTCGTCGTCACCTGCGTCCACTGCACGTCGTCCCAGAGCCACGTCTCGCCGACGGCCGCATAGCCACCGAGGAAGTGGTAGTAGAACCCGCCGGCCAACACGGCGGCGCCGGCACGGGCATCGAACGTGAAGCACCCGCCCCCGCGCGGCGTCGGCCGCACCGGCAGCACCCGCTGCGTCCAGCTTGCCCCATCCCACTGCCAGAGTTCGTCGTTGAACACCGTCGTCGACCCACCGCCGAACAGCAGCATACGGCCGCGCACCGGATCGTAGGTCATCGACGCAAACACCCGCGGCGACGGCCCGGTCGTCGCGACCTGCGTCCACGTCGCCCCATCCCATTCCCAGGTGTCGCCGAACATGCCCCCCAGGTAGGTCTGGCCGCCGAACAGCACGACCCGCCCGCGGCCGCGATCGGCCGCCATCATGTGGTGCGAACGCGCCGGCGGGCCCACTGGCGTCGCCACCAGCGCCCAATCGCTGCCGTTCCAGCGCCAGGTGTCGCCGGACTCCACGCTGACGTGCTGACCGCCCATCAGCAACAGGTCGCCGGTCGCCTCCTGCGCCATGGCGGCGTGCGCGCGGACCCCTGGCCGGTTGCTGGGCGCGAGCAGCCGCCAGCCGCCGCGTTCGTGCCGGTAGGTCGCCTGCGTGCCACTGCCGGTGCCGATGGCCGTGGTCGAGCCACCGAACGCGATCGCCGCACCGCTCGGCGCGTGGTAGGCCGTCGCGATGCCGGACAGTGCTGGCAGGTTGCCGAACGGTGTCCCGCGCTGCCACGACACACCATCCCACCCCCACGTCGCCACACCGTCGCCTTCGCTCGCGACGATCTGGACCATGCCGCGCACGGGGTCGTAGACACCGTTCACGGTGAAGCCGAGTGCCGGTCCATTGGGCTGCGGGGTGGTCCACGTGCTGCCGTCCCACTCCCAGGTCGAGCTCTGCGGGGCAGCGTAGTAACTGCTCGACACCAGCACGGTCCGCGCCCGCGCTTCGTCGTACACCATCGCCGGCACGAACAACCCGGGGGGCCCCGGCGGCGCAGCGCGCCAGGTGGCACCGTCGTAGCGCCAGAGCCCGGCCGCCGGGTTCTGGCCGCTGTACAGCAGGACCTCGCCGCGCGCGACGTCGTAGGTCATGCGGTGCCGACTCATGCCCGGCGGCGACGCGGCCGGGAACACCTATTGCCAGTTCACGCCATCGAACTCCCAGGTGTCGTTGGGATAGCCCGCGCCGGTCCACCCGCCGAACAGCACCATGCGCGAACGCGCGACGTCGTAGGCCATCGCGGTGTTGGTGCGCGGCGACGGTGCGTTCGCAGTGGGCACGTTCCGCCACGCGGCCCCATCCCATTCGTACGTCAGGTTGCCGAAGAACAGCCCACCACCGAACCACAGGCAACGCTGCCGCCCGTGGTCGTACGCGAACGCCAGGCCGGTGCCACCGGTGTTGGGCGGCGACGCGATCAGACGCCACGTAGTGCCGCGCGCTTCCCACACGTCGCTGCCATTGACGAGCACGGTGCAGCCGCGCGCCCGATCGAACGCGGTCGCCCCCGTCACCCAACGCGCCGGCGCCGGATCGCCGGGCACGACGGACCAGGCCCCTTGCTGGGCTGGCAGCACGGACGCGAGCGGCAACACGGCGCAGAGCAGGCGAAGCACGCCGGCAGGATAGC
>DAIMFJ010000195.1:5945-7285 GCA_036724695.1 Planctomycetota bacterium | reverse complement strand
CGCGGCGTGGGCTCGGGAAGGCGGGACTGCGAAGAAGCGGGCAGAGGCAGGGCCACAGCACCCACGGGAAATCCCTCAGCGACCCTCCGGCGGCGAGACGAGGTTCCAGACCGCCTCGTAGAAGCTGCGCGCGCCGCGGAAGTCGGGCCGATCGCCCGAGAACCACGGCGGCGCCTCCCCTGGCCCGAGGATGCCGAAGAACGGCCGCAGGTACCAACACATCTGGCCACCGACCAGCAGCGAGACGAGCATCCAGGCCGCCATCAAGCGACCTGCCCCACGGCGGCTCGTCTCGTCCGCCCGCAAGCGGCGCACCTGCAGCAGCACGGCAAGACAGCCACAGAGCGCGATCGCGGCGACGTTGAGCCCCTGGAACAGCGGGTAGTCGCCGAGGTCGCCCGGGCCGGCCCGCCGGCTCGTCATCGCCAGGAAGAACACCGCCGGCGACAGTCCCGCGAGCATGACGGCCATGTCGCGGAACACGGCGAGCACGGCGCGCTGCACGGCGACGAACGGCAGCGGCACCGCCAGCGCCCGCGCGGCGACGAGGTACGAAACCGCACAGACGGCGGCGGTGGCGACGATCAGCAGCGGGAACTTCACGAGGTTGCGAACCGCGTAGAGCCAGCTGTTGCTGGCGCCGATCGAGAAGCCGTAGACGGCCGCGGCGAGCCAGAGCGTCGCGAACGAACGCATCATGCGAACACGCCGAGCGTCTGGGCCATGCGCCAGGTGATCCACAGCAAGAGGATCTGCCAGCCGATCCACAGCGGCCAGCTGGCGCGCAGCTGCTCGAGCGTCACGTCGCCGAACAGGCAGCGGTTGAGGTGCGACAGAGAGAGCAGCAGGGCTGCGACGAGCAGGACGATGCGGGTCGTGGTGGCGCTGACGGCCGAGTCGGCCGGCATCGTCGCGGCGAGGAACCAGTGGATCGGCGCGAACCCGAGCGTGAACAGAGCCGCGGCGGCGGGGATCACGAGGGTCAGCGCGAGGTTCTGTTCGACGGAGAGCCGCAGGCCCAGGTACGACGCGAACACGTGCAGGCTGGGGAAGCAGATCAACGCCGAACCGGCGAACAGCAGCGCGACGCGGGCAGCGTGCAACCCGCCGTCGACGACGGCGAACGGCAGCGTGGCGAGCACGCTGCACAGCGCGAGCACGATCAGCAGGATCGGCAGGTGAGCCTTCTGGTTGACGTTCGCGATCATCCGACCGCGGGCGGCGAGCACGACGTCGAGACTGTTCGCCGGGCGGGTCAGGCAGGCGAGGAGGTCGGCGCGGGAGAAGGGGTCGGGGGCTGGCGCGGGGGCGGCGGCGGGGGTCGGAGGTGCGAGGGGAGG